>JBGFRN010000227.1:0-22182 GCA_041695105.1 Bacillota bacterium
GCCAGGCTGAGCAGGGCACCGAAAACCCAGACGGCGGCCCCGAGCTGGGCTAGCCGGGTGCCGATGACCCCGCCCCGCCAGGCCGCCCAGGTCAGGGTGGCCCCGGCCGCCGTGTAGAGGCCGTTACCAAGGAAACCGGTCAGTACCACCATCGCCCGGTCCCAGGTCAGGAAGTCCTCCAGAATCCGGGCCATCCTCGGGTTGGTCAGGTAGCGGTCGGCGATATCCGGCAAAACCCCGACGGCGATAGCCTCGGCGATCAGATCGGGCACGATTCCGATCAGGGCCAATCCCAGGGCGGCCCGGGCGGCAACAGGTGCGGTCAGTGAGCACAGGCCGGCCAGGGCGTCGAAAAACCAGACCAGAGTCAGGGCGCCCACCATCCAAAGGAACCAGACCATGAGCCAACTGGTCCGGGATTGGGCCAATCCGGTCACCCGGTCGAGCAAATCGGGATTAAGCCCCAGGGAGCGGCGTAAAAAGAGGAGCATTCCAAGCGAGGCGACCGCGTTGACTCCGGACGCCAGGAGGGCGATTTTGCCGGCGACCGGCCGGGTGTAGATCATGTCTATGCCTCCAAACGGTGTTCTGAACAATTCTTCTTTTTCGGCTATGCGCCGGTCTAATCATACTCGCCGGCCATTCCCCATATATCTGGCAACTGTGGGGAGGGGGTGTTAGGCCGGGAGAACGGCCAAAGTAGCCACCAACCAATACATCACAACCAAAACATCAAAAGAGAAAGCGGGAAGGGGAAGGTTGATGCTGTCTTTGCGGGGTAAGGTTGCCATTGTCACCGGAGCTTCCAGGGGGATCGGAGCCGCCATCGCTAACCAACTGGCCCACGATGGGGCCGCGGTGGTGGTCAACTACTCGCGGAGTGCCGAGCGGGCCGAAAGGCTGGCCGCCGAGCTTCGGGAGCAAGACCTGAAGGCTGTGGCCGTCAAAGCCGATGTCGCCTGCTTTGAGCAGGCCCAGGAGCTGGTCAGGCAGGCGGTCGAGGAGTTCGGGACACCGCATCTGCTGGTCAACAACGCCGGGATCACCCGGGACCGCACGCTCATCAAAATGGGGCGTCAGGAATGGGAGGAAGTAGTTGACACCAACCTGGGAAGCGTCTTCAACTGTTGCCGGGCGGTCGTGCCGCACATGATCCCCGCCGGGGGCGGCCACATCGTCAATATCAGCTCGGTCAACGGAAAGGTGGCCTCTTACGGCCAGACCAATTACTCGGCTACCAAGGCTGGCATCATCGGGTTCTCACGGTCGCTGGCTGTAGAGCTGGCCCGGCACAATATCACGGTCAACTCGATCTGCCCCGGCTTCACCGAGACCGAAATGCTGGCCCAGGTGCCGGAGGATGTCCGCCAGTCAATCCTCAAGCGTATTCCCCTTGGCCGGTTCTGCCGGCCCGACGAGGTCGCCCGGGCTGTCCGCTTCCTGGCGGTCGACGGCGGGTACATCACCGGCGCCACCATCGACATTAACGGCGGGCTGTACATGTAGGCCGTAGAGCTTAAAGAAACCCTCCAGCATCCCTCGGTAGGCTTCCATGGCCTGGGCCGATTCCTTGAGAAAGGCCTCGCCGGCCTCGGTCAGCGAGTAGAGCCTCCTGGCCGGGCCGGTGGCCACGGTCTCCCAGGTCGAGGTCACCAGCCCGTCCTTCTCAAGCTGGCGCAGGGTTCGGTAGAGGTAACTCTGATCGATGGCCGCAAAGCCTAGGGCTGCCAGACGTTGCATCATCTCGTAGCCGTGGCCCTGCCAGGTCTTCAGCATCAGGAGAAGGTAGGGGGTTATCCAGTTCTTGGGCGGTCCCCAGGGCGAGTTGTGATCCAAGTTTGTCACCACCGTTAATTTCGTCTCTATGTGCATAGTAACCATACCGGAAGGAGTTTTCAACTTGGCCGAGACCAATCAGACGACTTCTAATACGACTTCCAAGACGACTACCAAGACGCCAGACCCAATGGAAATCTGGAGCGCCATCCTTGATTCAACAATTTCGACTGACGCCTACGCCCAGGCTATGGGCAAATATCTGGAGGGCTACCTTACCCTCCAAGAGGCCTTGCGTCAGGGCGGATCCAAAGTGACAGAAAACTCGCCGTTCCCGAGCCGCGAGGATCTGACCCGCCTGGCCGCCCAGGTGGTGGCCCTGGAATCGAAGATCGATCTGATCGATGACCGGCTCGCGGAAGTGGCTCAGGGACTGAATGAACTGATCGAATTGGTGAGGAGGCCGGAAATCGTTGAGCGCCTTGCCCAAGCAAGCAACCAGACCGAATAAGTGGATGGCGATGCTGGATGTCGCCCGACGCTCCCCAGCCCAGGAGGTTGCCCTGACCCCGAAGGAAACCATCTGGACCAAGAACAAGGCCCGCCTGTACCGCTACTTTCCGGCTTGCCCGGCCGAGGCGGCTCCATCGTTAGAGGCGGGCACCCCGGCCGCTTCAGCGCCCAAATCCCCGGTACTGTTGGTTTACGCCCTGATCAACCGGCCTTACGTCATGGATCTTTACCCCGGCCGGAGCCTGGTAGAGCACCTGGCGAATCGGGGGCACCAGGTCTACCTGCTCGACTGGGGCGACTGGGGCCCTGAAGACAGGGACATTGGCTTCGATCACCTGGTTTACGACTACATCCCCCGGGCCGCCCGGCAGGTGATGCGCCACTCCGCGAGTCCAGACTACCATCTCCTCGGCTACTGCATGGGGGGGACGATCGCGTCCATCTATGCCGCGCTCAATCCCGGGCCCGAGATCCGCAGCCTGATCCTGACCAACGCCCCGATAGACTTTTCCGATTACGGCCTGTTCAGCCTCTGGCTTTCCGAAGAAAACTTCGCCCTGGAAAAGCTGGTCCAGACCTTGGGCAACATCCCTCCCGAAATGATCGATTTCGGAAACAAAATGCTCAAACCGGTGGCCAACTACGTCTCCCCACTTTTGACCTTTGGTGATCATCTCGATGATCAGGCCTTTACCCGCCACTTCCTGGCCCTGAACCACTGGGTCAACGACGGCGTCCCCTTTCCGGGGGCGGCCTTCAGGCAGTGGATCCAGGATTTTTTCCGGGAAAACAAATTGATTAGGGGTGAACTGGTCTTGCGCGGCCACCGGGTTGATCTTGGCCGGATTACCTGCCCGGTTCTGTGCGTGACCGCCAGCCAGGATCATATCGTCCCGCCCAAGCAGGCCGAGCCGATCATCGAGGCGACCAGCAGCCAAAAGAAAAAGTTTGTAAGGGTTAAGGCCGGGCACGTCGGGCTGATGACCGGCCCGACCGGGCCGAAAGAGGTTTACCCGCTAATCTCCGACTGGCTGAGGCAGTGATTGGCTGGCCGTCTGTTCACACACTTCATCAAACCTTTTGAAACCAATCTGTGATCAATCTGGGGGGCCGGCTCAGTAACTATTGAGTCGGTCCTCAGATTGATGATAAGGTCGCGGGAAAATAGTAAACCGAATCTATTACCTCGACCTAACAGATTTGAGATTTGATCCGATGTCGATTGATCTGAAAGCGTTATGGCTCTGAAAGGCGGCTACACCGATAAACAGCCGTTCCACTTATCGTTGCTAGTCCATAACAACCCCTTATCGTTCCCCGATGAGTCTGTCCATTATTGCACGATGGAGGGCTGCTTGGGATGCAAAAACGGACGGAGGCGGGTTATTTTGGTTTTACTTTGCCAAAATTCAGCCCTGAGTGGGGTCTAGCCCGCCGCTCCGTCCATTTTTGCATGCAAATTGAAGGGAGTAGCTTGCAAAAACGGACAGAGGTACGCGTCGCCGCGGATGCCTGCCACCAAAGTCGGGTACGAAAAGCGACCCCGACACTGCCCTAGCAACCTAGCAACCTAGCAACAAGAACCCCGCCTTCCCTTCCCAGGGAAAAGACGGGGTCTGTCAACTGCCTGGGGGGCTGGCTCAATAACTTTTGAGTCAGCCCTTTTTTCTTGATGGTGCCGGTTCAGACCACGCCTTCAGAGTACCGTCGCTTCCTGACTGGCCGCCTTGCCGAGAATAAAAAGCCGAGAAAAAAAAGGAGGCTCAGTGGCCTCTCTGCATCGGGGAAGGTTATCAGGCTTCGCTCTTCGAATTGGAAGGGACGGTGCGGTTCGGGAAAATGGTATCGATGGCCTGGTCGACCGATTCCCGATAGAGCTGGGTGAAATCCTTTTGCCGCTGGCTGGTCCGGTCGATTAGATCGTTGAGGTTTTTGGTGCTGGTGCGGGCAAGATCGAGGGAGTTGTCGAAGATCATGGTGGCGAACCGGGTGGTCAGTTCGGTGGTCTTCTCAACGGCGGTGAAGAAACGGTCGGTCATTTTTGGAATCCTCCTCATCCGGCCTAACCGGGTTTTTTCATCTATGTGCATTTTACACATATAGGACCATGGTTGTCAAGGGGTACCACCTCAGGGGTACCACCTCAGGGGTACCACCTCAGGGGTACCACCTCAGGGGTACCACCTCAGGTTGGAGGCTTTTTGGCTGGGATCAACGTAATCTGGTGTGGGGCGCGTTATACAGTAGGCGTTATATACAGTAATCGGAGGTATTGGCCATGAGCAGCGACGACATCATGAGCAGCGACGACACCATGAGCAGCGACAATCTATGGGAAAACGTAAACGTTGGGCACCGGGCCAGCCTGACCCGGCGGGTCACCATGGAAGACATTCGAGCCTTTGCTCAGGCCACCGGGGATCTGAATCCGGTCCACATCGATCCGGTCTACGCCGAGGGGACCAAGTTCAAAGGCATCATCGCCCACGGCATGCTGGCCGCCGGCCTGATCTCGGCCGTCTTGGGCACCGAGCTTCCCGGGCCGGGCTGTATCTATTTGGGTCAGGACCTGCGCTTTCTCAGGCCGGTCAGGCCGGGCGACACGATTACGGCCGAGGTCGAGGTCTGGGAGGTCGACCGGAACAAGAACCGCGCCACCCTACGCACCACCTGCACCAACCAGCACCAGGAGATCGTCGTTGACGGTCAGGCCAGGGTCATGCTCCCCAAGAGCCAGTCCTGAATGAGGGACTTGGGCCGGAATATTTTTCAGTCAGCCGCCGCCTTTTCGTTTATTTCCCAAGGGGATTTTCGCCTCGGGCCGGGGGGGCACTGGCTCGGGGCGGTATTTTTCAACTACCATTCCACCGCCGGCGGCCGGCCGGGGCTGACGGACCGGGCTGAAGCTGATCCACAGAACATAGCCGATGCCGGCGATGGCCAGGACGAAACCGGTGAGGAAGATTAAGAAGGGCCCGGCCTGAAAGGTTGACGGCAGGGCGTCAACGTTAAGGAATTGGCTGAGGTAAGCGCGTCTGATCGCCTCGCGATTGAAGGCGGTGATCCCGATGACCAATGTGCACAGTCCCAGCGAGACCAGGCCCCATCTGATCGGGTTCCGGCTGTACAAGCCCCATGTCTCGAACCCGAAGGCCATAATCGACAGCAGAATGGCCGTCGCCATCAGTCCGGTCAAGACCGGATCACCGCCGAGGAAGAGGTGGGTGACCCGCGTCTCCATTCTCACCAGGAAAAGAGGGATGGTGATCGCCTGGCTGGCGGCCGCCCCAACCGCCCAGCGCAGCCCGTAGACCGCGACCCGGTGGGCGTAGCCCGTTTCTGCCTCGCGCCAGCGGATCAGGTACCAGGCATAGAGGCAGAGCATCAGGCCGCTCAGCTCCAGGGCCACCGAAAACAGGTGAGCCAGACGGGGGAGAGCCGAGGGTTCGCTCAGGTTGATGAACCAGCCGGCGTAGTCCCCCCGCTCGATAGCCAGCCAGATCGAGGGCTTGCTCATCAGGGTGGCGTTCGAGGTGAATATGAGGGCCACCCAGACCAGGACTAGGAATGATTTGAGAATAATCCAGGGCCGGAGCCGGCCCAGCCAGTCGCGGGCCAGGGCGTTCAGGTAAAACCCGTAGTAGGCCAGGATCAGAACCATGGGGATGGAGAGCCAGGGCCAGGCCATCAGGACCGAAGAGGCGAAGAATGCCTGTCCGTAAAGGACCTGCAGGAACAGGAGCGGAACGATCCCGAAGGTGATGGTAATTCCCATCGCCACGGGGAGGATCCCGCCGATCTGGCGCGCCAGTTTGGAATAAAATTGATCTTCCGGCCGGAGCCGGGCGAGGATCTCTGTCACCAGGGCGATCAGAGCCCCGCCTAGAATGGCGGCCAGGGGCAGGGCGTGCAGGAACCAGCCCAAAACCAGAAAGAACCGCAGCAGCCAGGGCGGCCCGGGCAATGGGACCGGGTCGGGGCTGGGCATGACGATCTGGTTGAGCCAGGGTTCGTTCAGCATCGGGTATTCACCGGCGCGCCTTGGGGTTGAGGGAAGCCAGGTAGGAGGCCAGGGCGCGGCGCTCGGCCTCGGTCCCGGCGAAGGGAGGCATAAACCCTTTGAGTATGTCCAGATGTTCGAGCTGTTCGAAGGTGAATTCTTCGTTCCAGCCCCGGACCAGGTCCTTAATCCCGTTATAGCCGACCACGGCATGGCAGGGCTCGCATTCCAGGCGGAAGACCTCTCGCCCGACCGCAATCCGATGGGTCTTAGGGTCGGAACCCGGGATTGCCGGAACCGGCCGGGCCCACTTAGCCGAGTTCAGAATGCCGACCCGGTTGATCTCTGGCAGGTCACCGGGCCGGAGGCTGTTGGAGTACATCACCCCGTAGATGACCCAGGGCTTGCGGATCGCCTCGCGCACCCACTCTGAGGTCCCGGTGACAAACAAGCCGAGCAGCACAAAGAGCACGGCCAGGGTGAAGGAAAAGCGCTTTGGGTCACGGTACGGCCCGAGGTAGGCGAAGGTGAAGATCAGGGCCGAGAGGGCCAGGCTGGTGAATAGGAAGATCGTCACCGCCGCCGCCCCGCCGGTGGCCTGCGAAACCGCCGGCTCAGGGACCTGGGAGAAGTACCAGATCCCGCCGAGCGGCAGCCCGACCATGGCCGGCCAGAGCCACTGGGCCGAGTAGCGGATCATCTTGGTCCGCAGCTCTTCCCCGCGAATGCGGGTGCTGGTGAGCAGGCCGTAAAGCCCGGCGATGGCCAGGGCGACGGCCGAGCGCATAATGGCCGAGGGAATGGCGGTCGGGTTTAGCCAGGCATCCCAGACGTTGCCGGTGACCGGCCAGTCCCCCGGGGTGAGCATGAAAGTCAGAATGCCGTTGATAAAGACCAGGCTGGCGAAGGCGGCGCCGGTGTAAATCCAGCCCACCGTCAGGTGCATCTTGGGGGAGAGCCTGTCCCACCCGTAGTAATAAATCAGGGCGGCGAAAAGCTCCAAGAAAAACGGGACATACTCCATGGCCCAAAACCACAGGAACAGATTGATGAGCTGTGAGGTGGCCGAGGGGGCGACCAGGCCGACGATGAACCAGATACCGACTCCGGTCAGGGCCCCGAAGACGAGCGAGAGCAGGACGAAAAACCGGCTGTGCCCCTTGACGTACTCGAGCATCCCCTGATCCTTTTCCCGATAGGCTTTGGCCTCGGTCAGCACCAAAAAGAGCGCCCCTCCGACCGCGAAGTGAGCGACGTAAACGTGGACAATCGAGATTATGGCGATCAGGAGACCGCCGCCGAGGTAAGGAACTTCCAGGGCTGGGTAGTTCATGGGTTAAGTATTTGCCGGGCGACCGGTTACCATTCAGAGCTGCCGCGGGAAAGCCGCCAGATCGGCCACGCTGCGGCTGGGCTGCTCGGTGGCCCGCCATCGGGCCGGCCGGGAGCGGGAATTAATTTATTCGGCCCCGAGCCGGGTCATGTGAAAGGCCGGATTGATATGCTATGTTTATCGTGACTCTGGTTATCCTGACACTTGCGGGTTAGAGGTGAGGGTTTGGGCCTGCAGCGCTACCTTGGGACGGTCGGGCGGAACCTGGTCCAGGACGAAGGCTTTGCCCCGGCCGGGGACGAATTGGGCTTGGCCCTCGCCCGCCGCGCGGCTGGGGTTTTCTATCGCCAGGTCTGGTCGTATGACATCTACCTTTGCCTGATCCCGGTCCACCTCGAGAACGAGATCGAAGGGCTCCTGGCCGAGCTATACGCTGAGATCCAGGCCCACCCGGTTGTCTTCAGGAACAGCTCGGTTGTGGTCATTCCGGTCTTAATCTTCCCGACTGGCATCGATCCGGCTGCCCGTGAGCATATCCTTTCCAGCAAACGTGCCCCGATCTTGGGGCGGCGCCACCTGACCCCGTGGGTAGTAGACCTGGCGACTCGGGAGCTCTGGACCTACCGGGGACTCCCCCGGATCCCCGAGGCGGGCGCGCCGAGCCTGCTCGATTTTTCGGCCCTGGATGAGCCCGGAGAAACGGCCGGAGACACAGAAGGCGAGGCTGGAGGGGCCGGTGGCTGGCCGGACCTGGAAGCGCCCCTGAGTTCTCCGGCGGCGACTCCCCTGGTCACTTACGCCTTGATCATCTTCATGGCCGTTGTCTGGGTTTTCCTCGAATTAAGCGGGGGCTCGACCGATCCGGCCAACCTGGAGCGATTCGGGGCCAGGGTCAATGAGCTAATCTGGGCCGGTCAGTGGTGGCGGCTGGTTACCTACCAGTTCCTTCATATCGGATTCCTTCACGCCGGGCTTAACCTTTATTCCTTGTACTGGCTGGGAACCCTGAGCGAACGGGCATACGGCCACCTCAGGTTCATAGTCATCTATTTCTTGGCCGGCCTGGCTGGGGGGGCAGCCGGGCTCTTCCTCAACCCTGGGCCGCAGATCTCGGCCGGGGCCTCGGGGTCAATCTTCGGCCTGTTTGGGGCTCTGGGATATTACGCCCTGAATCTGCCCCCGATCCTCAGGCGCCATTTTTGGTCGCTGATCGGCACCCCGCTGGTGATCAACCTGGTCTACGGTTTCTTCAATCCTGGCATCGACAACTACGCTCACGTTGGGGGTCTGATCGGGGGGGCGCTGGCCTCGGCAGTCGCCGGTCTTCCACACCGCCCATCGTGGAGGCGCTCGGTGTTGGCCGCCGCGGTCTTGGCGGCCTTGGTACTTGGATCCTACGGAACCGGCCTCTACCTGCGAGAAACTGACCCCCGCTACGAACTGACCTTGGCCCGGCGCAGCCTAGAGGCTGGGGATCTACGGGCGGCCCGCGAGGCTGTCGAGCGGGGCCTGATTAAGGGGTTAAGCCGTGGCCGGGAAAAAGAGGCTTCCCTTCGGGAGTCGTTTATGGGCCTTTTCCTGGCGATGGGCAAGCGTGATTATGACGCCCGGGATTGGCCGCAGGCGATTGAGATTTTTAAGGAGGCCTCCGAAATCAACCCGGGCCACCAGCTTCCGAGGCAAATGCTCAGTTCGGCCTGGACCAATCAGGGGGTCGACCATTTCCGCCAAAAAGACTTTCCCCGGGCTGAGCAAGCCTTTCTAAGGGCCGTCGAATATGACCCGTCAAACGCTTCGGCCAGCTATAACCTGGCGCTGGCTTATCTCAGGCAGGATAAGCGTGTCCCGGCCATCCAGGCCCTTGAGGCGGCCCTAAAGGCCGACCCCGGGATGCGGGAGGCCAGGGAGCTGCTTGACCGCCTCAGAAAATTATCGGACAGGGCGTGAGGCTCCCTCCACCCTCTAAACTTTCCAGGAAATCGGACGATAAATAAGGATAAGTTTTCCTCGCCTGCCTTTCCTCAACTGCCGGGAAATTATCACACGGAGGTGGTAATGATGATCTCGCCCGGGGCCCTGGGCCGCGCCGGTGCTTTAGAGCGCCAGGAAAAGCGGCCCGCAAAAAAAATAAAGAAGACCAAACGCCGTTTTCTGGCTGTTTCGGGCCTGCGCCTGGCCGGGATGTCTATGGGCCTGGCCTTTGTCGGGGCGATCTACCTGGCTCGCCGTTATCTGGACGATTCCACGGCCCTCTGGGCGGCGGCCGCTCTGGTCGCGGCCCTGGTCGGAATGAATATCGGCGCTATCCACGAGACACTCCGCCGGAAGACGGTCACCGACCCGCTGACCGGGCTTTATAACCGCCGCCATCTGTTCGCGCAGCTTGAGCTTGAAGTCGTGCGTTCCAGGCGTTACGAGACCCCGGTCTCCCTGTTGATTCTGGATATTGACGGGTTCAAAACGATTAACGATACCATGGGTCATCTGACCGGTGACGCCATTCTTAGGCAGATCGGTCAAGTGATTAAGGAGAGCATCCGCCGGATCGACTGGGCCGCTCGTTGGGGCGGTGAGGAGTTTGCCGTGGTGCTGCCGGCCACCGACTGCCAGAAAGCGCGCCTGATCGCCGAGCGCATTCGCGAGGAAGTCGAGATTCGGGTTCAGGACGTGCTCCCAGCGACCAAGAGACGACCGGTCACAGTCAGCATCGGGCTTTCCAGCATCTCATGCCTGCGCGGGGCCCATGAGGGGATCGACGACATTGTCAGCCGGGCCGACCAGGCCATGTACCGGGCCAAACGCTGGGGGAACCACGTCAGCAACAAGTGTCACGCCCCCTGGGACTCCTGTACGGCGCTGCCAAGGGAGACCGGCCGGTAAGGAGTCAAGTTAAGGAGTCAAGTTAAGGGCAAGCGGCTTTTGGACCGGGCCAGGGCAGGAAAGAAACCAGGCCGGCCCCGGTTTCGGTGTCGATCCCGGCCGCCTCGACATCGACGGTCAGGAGCCTCACCATCGCGTATAGTTCCGGTTCAGCCGGGAGCCGCAGGCATCTAAGGTAGAATTTTGAGGCCACCAGGGCCGCAAATCCGGAGACATGCGGGGTGGCCATGCTGGTCCCCGACAGCAAGACGTATTGTCCCCCGGGCCAAGTCGAGTAGATATCGACCCCGGGGCCAGCCAGATCGATCTCCCGGTTCGAATTGGTGAAGTTTGCCGCCATCAGGTTGAAATCGACAGCGCCGACCGCTGTGCTTTCAGGATAATAGGCCGGGTAATCGATTTCGATGGTGCCAGGGTCGCCGTCACCCTGGTTTCCGGCGGCGCAGACCACCAGGATGCCGGCATTGATAGCTTCTCTGATCGCCCTCCGAAGATCCCAGTTGGACTGGGGTCCCCCAAGGCTCAGGCTGAGGACGGCAATCGGCACTCCCTGGCGCCGGAGACGAACGGCGCGGCGGATGCCCCGAGCCACCCCGGCGTAGCTCCCAAACCCGTTCCGGTTCATGACCTTTCCGATCCAGAGCTTAGCTTCGGGGGCGACCCCCAGCAATTGGCCGTTGGCGGCAATAGTTCCGGCCACGTGGGTTCCATGGCCGTTATTATCTTCGTACCAGTTTTCCCCTGGGACGAAGGAATCACCGCCAATAATGTTGGCGGCCAGGTCGGGATGCGAGCGATCGCAGCCGGTATCCAGGACTCCCACCACAATGCCCTGGCCCCTGGTATCCTCCCAGGCGGTTGGGGCATTGATCAGCTTGAGGCCCTCGGTGATATATCCCGCCGAGGGCGGGGCGTCAACGATCTTTAGGATCCGGGATTGAGAGGTTTGGGGCACCGGATTTCCCCCCTGTGAACCTGATTTCCTGATTATGTTATGAGACATAATCAGTCTTGGCTCAGCGGGGCGAGTCAGGTCGAAAGAAATTTTTGGTAGAAGGATTTGTTTCCAAAGAGATAGAATACCCAGGCCGAACACTATTAACATCGGTAATTTGGAGGCGATAAGCAGTGAAAAAAATCCTCGTGGCGACCGACGGTTCGCCGCACGCCCTCAAGGCGGCCAAGATGGCCGGCGAGATCGCCCAATTCCAGCCTGACGCGTCGGTGACAATCGTTTATGTGGCCCATGTTCCTCGCGACCCTCATACGGTCACCGTCTATGGGGTGGACTTCACCCCCGACGTTCCTCTTGACGCCATGATCCAAAAGACGGCCGAACCGCTCCTGGTCGAGACCAAGAAGGCCACCGGCCTGCCCGAAAACCGGGTTACGACCGAGGTGCTGGTCGGCCATCCGGCCGAGGAGATCTGCGGCCTGGCTCACCGTGAGGGCTACGACCTGGTCGTCACCGGCAGCCGCGGGCTGAGCCCGATCAAGGAGATCCTTCTCGGCAGCGTCAGCGACCGGATCGCTCACTGCGCCCACGTGCCGGTCTTGATCGTAAAATAACCTAAAATCAGGCCAATACTAAGGCAGCACCCTGGGCCGGTAGCGCCCGAGGTGCTGCCTTTTTTGCTGGCCTCTTTGCCGTGCCTATCTGATTGGGTTCCCGGCCAGCTCGGCCGCGGCCTCGGCCGCCTCGGGGACTGCCCTGGCCACCCTTGGGTCCATCCCACTCTCAGGCAAACGGAGGGGGTCCGAAATAATCCCGATCAGGCTTAGTCCCCGGTGCAGGCTGACTGGGTCCTGCCGGACGAGCAGTTCCCAGGCGACGACCGGGTCAAAGGAGTGGGCCCGGCGGTTTACGATCAAAGCTTCTCTCAGTTCACCCGGGCTTGCGAAACTCCGAACCCATACCCCTCCAGGCTGGCTGGCTCCCGCCTCCGGACCGGCTGACCCACATTGTCTTATCGCATCGACCAGGATCGCCCGTTCAACCCCGCTGGCGTGGTCGAGCAGCCCCAGCCCCGGATCGGCCGCCTTGGCCACCCTGATATTGAATGAGTTATTCAACCGCGCCGCCAGTTGTTCAAACACAAGATGCCCGGCGGCATCATCGCCGCCCAGCCAACTGCCGCAGCAGATAATTACCGTCTCGAGCGCCAGGGCCCTAACACCTTTCGATCCGGACGTTCAAGAAATGGGTGGCGCAGGAGATGCATGGGTCGTAATTGCGGACGAGCATCTCGCACTCCAGGGCCAGCCGGTCATCCGGCAAGTCGATGACGGTTGGAATGAAGGCTCTCATCTCATCCTCGATCTGGTGAAGGTTGTGCGAGGTGGGGGCAACAATGTCGGCAAATTCTACCAGGCCTTGGTCATTCAAGCGATAGCGGTGATAAAGCGTCCCGCGCGGGGCCTCGGTCATGGCCGCCCCCTCGCCGGCCCGCGGCCTGAAGGGAGGAATGGCGGTGTCTTTCAAGTCGATGCCGTCAAGAATTGCAGCGCTTTCAGCGATAGCGTGCACTAGCTCCAGGGCCCTGGCTTGAATCGCCCGGAAAGAGCCATGGGCCGGGAACCTCCAACCGGCCCCGGCGGCGGCCGCTTTGGCCACCGGGGACAATCTGTCAAAGCCGAGGTTTACTCTGGCCAGCGGCCCGACCATGAACGGCCCGCCACCGCGCCGGATTGAGTGCATGGCGTTGGAATGAGCCACCTGGAACTCGTGGATATGTTCACGGTAATCCGCCGCATCGATGTCAAGCCCCCGGTCCGAGATCCAGCGCCCCTGGTTGACCCCGTAGCCATCCTGGTCCATCAGGGCGACGTACTCGGTCTGATGCTCGAAACCGGGCAACTTGAGACCAGCCACCAGCCGGACGGTTTCTAACGCATCATCGAGAGCCCGCAGCAGCCGGTCCCGCATTTCGTCCATTTCTTTCTGGCTTGGGATCCAAGTGAACCCGCCCACCACCGCCGTCACCGGGTGAACGGCCCGCCCCCCAATCAAAGCCGTCAGGTCGTTGCCCAGTTGCTTGAGCCTCAGACCTCGCATCACCGCCTCGGGATCGGCCTCGGATAGCTCGACGGCGCTGGGGAAACCGAGCAGGTCAGGAAGAGCCAGCAGGTAAATGTGCAGGGAGTGGCTCTGGATCCACTGGCTGAGCGAGAAGAGCTTACGCAGTTCTCGCGTCGTTGGAGATACTTGCAGCCCAATGGCCCGTTCGATGGCCATCAGGGCACACATCTGATACGCCACCGGGCAGATGCCGCAGATGCGCGAGGTGAAGTCAGCCACCTCAGTGAAGCTGCGGCCCAGCAAAATCCCCTGAAAAAACCTGGGCGGCTCGAAGATGTTAAGTGTTAGTTCTTCAACCTGACCGTCTCGGACCTTGACTTGCAGCCCGCCCTCGCCTTCAACCCGCGCCAGATATTCGACGCGCATCCGCTTGACTGACAATCAGGTTCACCCCCTCCCGGCAGCCTTCAGCGTTAGAATTGATGTGGCGAAACTTGCGCAGTATCTCCTGCCCGGACAGGCCAAGGCCCCGCAGGACGTCAATCATCGCCGGGGCGTTGATATCCTCGTGCGGGCCAAAGCAACCGTAGCAGGCGCGGTTGTGCGACAGGCAGATCGCCCCGCAGCCGGCCTGCGTCACCGGGCCCAGGCAGGGCTCTCCCCGGCTTACGAGCAAGCAGATGTTGTCGTTCAGCTTGCACTGCACGCAAACCGGAGCCTCACCGAAGTCCGGCTGCTTGCCCCTGAGGGTGGCGGCGACGAAATCGACGAACTGCTCCTGGTTAATAGGGCAGCCGCGCAGGCGCCCATCCACCTTGACGTAATGATCAATTTCCCGCGCCTGGTCAAGGGTCTTGATCTTCGACGGATCCGGGTATACGGCCGCCTTAAGGCCGGCGGCGTCTACCCAATTCTTCAGAGCCTGAAGACCGCCGCTGTACGCACAGGACCCCAGAGCGACCAAAGACCGGCACTCCCGTCGGGCCTCTTGAAGCCGCTCGATCTCCTCTGGGGCGCTAACGCTTCCCTCGACAAACCCGATGTCGTAGGGCCCGTGCCGGACGGATCGTGTGGCCATGGGGAAAAAAGAGATATCAACCTCTCCGAGCAGATCCAGGAGGTGAGACTCAACATTGAGGATTTGAAGCTGGCATCCCGAGCAGCTCGTAAATTTAAATACAGCGATTTTGGGTTTAGCCATAGATTCCTCCCAGCGCCTTGATCTGGTCAAACCGGAAGACGGGGCCGTCGTGGCAGACAAAGGCCGAACCGCACTGGCACCGGCCGCAGATGCGCACCCCGCACTCCATCCGGCGTTCTAGCGATAGGTAGATGTTCTGAGGGCTGAAGCCGCGTTCGAGCAGCCCCGCTACGGCAAAACGCATCATGAGGTCAGGCCCGCAGACGAAGGCCACAGTGCGGGAGGCGTCGCCAAAGTTCAGTTGGGCGAACAGCCCTGTCACCAACCCCTGATGCTCCCAGGTTTCGCCCGGAGCCAGCCGGTCGACCGTGGTCAGGACATCCATCCCGCCTTCGGCCGACCAGCGACCGTAATCGCTCAAAAACAGGAGATCTCCGACTGTCCTGGCGCCGTAACAGACTTGCGCTCGACCATACTTGTGGCGTTCGGCCATGATCTGGGTCAGCAGCGGCCGGAGCGGGGCCAGCCCGATGCCCCCGGCTACCACCAGTACGTCACGGCCACAGGCCTGTTCCACTGGCCAGGGGTTGCCGTAAGGCCCTCGAATAAAAAGCTGCTCGCCAACCCCAAGGCGAGTCATGGCCCCGGTCAGGCTTCCGACTGCCCGGACCGTATGGTCAAAGGTCTCCGGATAGTTGGGATCGCTGCTGATCGAAATCGGGGCCTCGCCAATGCCGAGGAGGCTGATCATATTAAACTGCCCAGGCCTGAAGCGGTAAGCGGCCCGCGCTTCCGGATCGGCCAGCTCAATCGTGTAGGTGGCCGTATCGGGTGTCTCCTGGCGGATGGCGCGGATCACCGCCGGCTTTGGCAGCAGTGGATTGGTGCTAATTGCCGGCTCGGCCTGGCGGTTAATCACGGGGTCACCTCCCGGTTTTTCTCCAGCTCTTCGACGGCCCCAACCGGGCTGAGGCCCGCCGGGCACCAATAGGAGCAGCGCCCGCAGCCGGTGCATCCCCAAACCCCGAACTGCTTGGGCCAAAAACGGAGCTTATGGTAGTAAAACTGCCTCAGGCGGCTCTCCCGCTCCGAACGGAAGTTTCCGCCGTGAACGCGGGCGAAGTCGAGTCCGAGGCAAACCTGCCAGGTCCTGACCCGTCTGACCTGATCGCCGTGAAGGTCGGTCCGGTCAGAAATATCGTGGCAAAAGCAAGACGGGCAGACCATGGCGCAGTTCCCGCAACTCAGGCAGCGCTGGGCCGCCTGGTGCCAGTAGGGGTGCTCCTGACTCCCTTCCATTAGAGCCGGGAGGGTCTCGGTATTAATCTTTGTCCTAATGGCGGCCAGGGCCCGGTCGCGCCGGCTCTCCTTCTGGTCCCAGTCAACTTTCTCCGGCTGGCGCCCGCCCAACCGGCCGAGGATCTGACCACCAACCTCGGAAGCGGCCTCGACCAAGAACTCGCCGTCCAAAGGCGTCACCAGCAGGTCGGCTCTGGCATCGTTTCCCGCGAACGGGCCGGTCCCGAAAGAAGCACAAAAACAATGCTCGTGGGGCTCCAGGCAGTTGAAGGCGACCAGCAAGGTCCCCCCGCGCCGGCGGCCGTAATAGGCGTCGTGATGGTTGTGGCCCGAGGACCGGTCATACCCGAAAACCTGATCCAAGAGCCTGATCGCCTGAAGCTCGCACGGCCTGACTCCAAAAAGCACCTGGTTCCCTTCGGGGAGGTGCTCGGTGATTCGCCAACCGTCCTCCCCCCGCTCGCCGGTGAACAGGGTCTCCCTGGGACTGGTCAGCAGCTTTTTGGGAGAATGGGTTTCTGGGGTTGGGCGCCATGAGAGATCTTCGAAGCAGTTGACCGGGCCGAAGCAGGCCGCTCCGTTCCGTTCGACCAGCCCGTGAACCTGGCCGTACTCCCCCAAAATGGAAAACAGCTTTTTAAGCCCGACTGGAGCGACAACCGCGGCTACCAACGTTTCTGGCCTCCCCCCGCCATAGTCGACATGTTGTGGCAAGATTTTCTATACACAACCCCACATTCTAGTCAGACAAGCCCAATTCCTCCATAAAACGCCCGGTGTATTGTTGACAGGTATGACGTCTCGGTGATACAATCCATTACAGAATTACGACGATATACAGTTTTAGTGACAGATAACCTGAGCCGCCGAGCTAACCAGGTTGATCGTACAAACCCGGACGGATCAGGGTTTAACTAATTTGGTGTTGAGGGGAAATGGAGGTAAACAATCATGTTTCAGCAATTCCGCGACTGGTATAACAACCGTCATGATTATGCCAAGTTATGGAAAGAGAAGACCGGCGGCAAGGTTGTTGGCGGTTTCTGTAGTTACGTGCCGGAAGAAATTATGTACGCTGCCGGAGCCCTTCCGGTTCGCGTGCTGGGCAGCCATGAGCCCCAGGACGTCACCGAGCCCCATATTTTTGGCATGTTCTGCCCCTTCTGCCGCGACGTTCTGGCTCAGGGACTCAGGGGACGGATGAACTACCTTGACGGGATCGTCATCGCCCAGTCCTGCCTGCACCTGCGTCAGGCATTCACTTCCTGGAAGCATCACATCCCGGTTGATTTCAACTATTACCTCCCGATGCCCAACAACGTTCAGTCGCGCGCCGCCCGCAAGTTCTACGCCGGCGAGCTGGCCAAGTTCAAGTCGGCCATCGAGGAGTGGACCGGCCAGAAGATCACCGATGAGGCGCTTCAGCGCTCGATCGATATCCACAACGAGAACCGCCGCCTGATGCGCCAGGTTTACGAGATGCGCCAGGGGCCGAACCCGCCGGTTACGGGCGAGGAGGCCATGATCATGGTGGCCTCGGCCGAGCTGGTCGACAAGGCCGAGCATAACGAGGCCCTGAAGAAGGTCCTGGCCCAGCTCCCGACCCGCAAGCTCGACCGCGACCCGGGCATCCGCCTGATGATGGTTGGTTCCGAGAACGACGACGTTGCCTTCGTCAACATGGTTGAGAAAGTTGGCGCCACCATCGTGGTCGATGATCACTGCACCGGCAGCCGCTACTTTTGGAACGAGTCAGAGAATAACGCCGACAAGCTCCTGGAGATCTCCAACCGCTACTGCGACCGGCCGGCCTGCCCGACCAAGGACTACGTCGACCGGACCCGCTTCCCGCATGTGCTCAAGCTGGCCAAGGACTACGGCGCCCAGGGCGTCCTATTGATCCAGCAGAAGTTCTGCGATCCCCACGAATGCGATATCCCGGACCTGCGCGACTACCTTAACGCCAACGGCCTCCCGACCCTCTTCCTCGAATTCGATGTCACCGTTCCCCTCGGGCCGTTCCGTATCCGCGTGGAGGCCTTCCTCGAAATGCTGCGCCAGGACGACCTGTTCTAAAGAGGAGGAGGAAGACAAGTGAGCCTGAAGTTCAAGAGCGAACCCTTCAAGTGTTGGAATAAGGCCAAAGAGCTTCGCGAGAAATACTACCGCGACTACGCCAGCGCCAAGGAGCGCGGCGGCATCCGCTGGAGCGGCTCGGCCTGGGCCCTGGACGCCGTCCCGGCCGGCCTGGGCGACGACGTCTATTCCCTGACCTCCGAGCCCTACGGCGCCTCGATCGCCTTCAACCCGAAGTTCAACCAGGAGTGCCAGGAGGCCGCCGACGCCCGGGGCTACGCCCGCGACCTGTGCGCCTACATGCGCTCGTATTGGGGCGGGATGTTCCTCGACAAGTTCCTGTTCGGCGGCCCCTTCCCCAAACCTGACTTTTGCTTTCAAACCCAGATCTGCTGCTCGCACTCCAAGTGGTACCAGGTCGTCTCCGAGTATAAGAAGGTTCCCTACCGCTGCATCGACGTTTCGGTCGGCCCCTACGAGAAGCTGACCGAGGAGGGCCTGCAGTTTGTGGTCGATCAGCTCCACGAGTCGATTGAATGGATGGAAAAGGTCACCGGCCGTAAGTACGACGACGAGAAACTGATTGAGGCCGTCCACAATGAGTGCCGCACCACCTCGCTCTGGGCCGAGATCTGCTGCCTGAACCAGGCCGTGCCGGCCCCGATGGACGAGAAGTCGATGTACTCCTTCTACGTGCTGGCCACCCTTTCAAAGCACTCGAAAGAGTACGGCGACTTTTACGAGGAGCTGCGCGACGAGATGAAGGACCGCATCGCCCGCGGGGTGGCCGCTGTTCCCAACGAGCGCTGCCGCCTGATCTCCGACACCCAGCCCCCGTGGTCGTTCCTTAAAGTCTTCCGCTATCTCGAAGAGTTCGGCGCCGTTTCGGTCGGATCGCTCTACACCTTCGGCCTCGAGGGCATCTTCCAGTGGAACGAGGACGGTACCTGGGGGCCGCGCCAGACCCCCAAGCAGAAGGGCATCACCATCCGCACCCGCGACGAAGCCCTCCGCATCTACGCCGACTGGAACCTCTCCAAGCCCGAGTGGCAGCACTTCTATGATCCAGAGTACAAGACCAGGATGATGGCCCAGATCTGCAAGGAGTGGAAGGTCGACGGCGTCATGCTCCATCTCAACCGCGGCTGCGAGGGCCTCTCCTGCGGCATCATGGAGAACAAGATCGGCCTGACCAAGCTGGGTATCCCGGTCATGACCTACGAAGGCAACATGGGCGACGAAAAGGAAAATGACGAGGTCCGCACCTTCAACCGGATCGACTCTTTCATGGAGGCCCTCGGCTTAAAGAAGATATCGTCCGCTTCGTAAGTGAGCCTTTGTAGGCGGGCTTACAAGCAAGAGCTAAGCCCAAACAAGGGAGGAAAGTTAAGTTGATTACCGCCGGTATTGATATGGGCTCAAAGAATGTCAAGGCAGTCATTCTCCAGGACGGCAAGGTTATCGGTAAAGCGATCGAGCCAGCCGGTCTTGAGCAGGAAGAAGCCGCCGTCCGGTGCTTCGACGCCGCTCTCAAGGCGGCCGGGATCACCAAAGACCAGATCTCCAAGATCATGGCCACTGGGGCTGGCCGCAAGGTCGCCCCGTACGCGACCAGCGACGCCACCGAGGTCTCGGCAGGTGCCCGCGGCGCCACCTTCCTCTACCCGAACGCCCGCACCGTCGTCGACGTCGGGGCCGAGGAAGGCCGGGGCATCAAGACCAATGCCGCCGGCAAGGTGCTTGACTTCGCTGTTAACGAGAAGTGCGCCGCCGGGGCCGGCTCGTTCACCGAATCGATGGCCCGTGCCCTTCAGGTCAGCCTGCAGCAGTTCGCCGAGATCTCGCTGACCTCAGACAGGCAAATCCCGATGAACGCCCAGTGCACAGTCTTCGCCGAATCCGAAGTCGTGTCGCTGATCCACTCCAACACCACCAAGCAGGACATCGCCCGGGCCGTTCACGACGCTATCGCCGCCCGTATTGGTGCCATGGTCCGCCGGGTCGGCATCGAGAAGGATGTCGTCCTGATCGGCGGGGTCGCTTATAATGTGGGCTTCCAGGAGTCGCTGAAGCGCACCCTCGATCTCGACAGCGTCATTATCGCCGAGGAACCTGAGTACGTTGGCGCCATCGGTGCGGCCGTCCTGGCCACCGAGGCCTAAGACGGAGGTATATGAGAATGTCCGAGCAGAAGATGCCCGAGCAGAAGCCCGAATTCTGGAGATGGAAAGAGTCCAACTGGCACGATGAGAGCATCAACTGGCGGGAGGCCAAGATCCTGACCGCCGGCATCGACGTCGGTTCAGTCAGCTCGCAGGCCGTGATCGTGGCCGACGGCAAGATCTACGCCTACGCCTCGATGCGCACCGGTTCCAACTCGCCCGATTCCGCCCGCAACGCCCTGAACTGGGCCATGGACGGCACCGGGATGACCATGGACGATCTCCACTATATCGTCGGCACCGGCTACGGCCGCGTCAACGTTCCCTTCGCCCATAAGGCCATCACCGAGATCGCCTGCCATGCCCGCGGGGCCAACTTCATGGGCGGCAGCGAGATCCGCACCGTTCTCGACATGGGCGGGCAGGACTGCAAGGTCATCCGCTGCGACGAGAAGGGCAAGGTCACCAACTTCCTAATGAACGACAAGTGCGCCGCCGGCACCGGGCGGGGCATGGAAGTCATTGCTGACCTGTTAGCTGTGCCGGTTCAAGACATTGGTCCGATGTCCCTGGAGGTTCACGAAGAGCCCGATCCGGTCTCCAGCGTCTGCGTCGTGTTCGCTAAATCCGAAGCCATGGGCCTGCTCAAAGACGGCTGGTCCAAGAACAAGGTTTTGGCCGCCTACTGCGCGGCGATGGCCGACCGCGTCACCCAGCTCATCGAGCGGGTCGGCGTCGAGGAGAAGTTCTTCATCACCGGTGGCATCGCTAAAAATGTTGGCGTCGTTAAGCGCATCGAGGATCGCATCAAGACCAAAGCAGTTAAGACGAACTACGATTCTCAGATCGCCGGTGCGCTCGGCGCCGCACTCTTTGGCCAGGCTCTGGTCGCCAAAGGCGCTACCAAGGCTGGTTAAAAAACCTGCTAGCATCCTCTTGTTGAATCCAGCACCTCTTGCCAGAACAACTGTTTGGTTGTAAGCTAGTGATGGGAGATGTTTCCATCACTAGCTTTGGGGGGTGCAAGATGAATCTGGTTTACCGCTTCCGTCTCTATCCAAACAAAGAGCAGGAAGCCAGAATGCTGTTGACTCTTAAACTTTGCCGGAGGCTTTATAATAAGGCCTTGGCTGACAGAATAGGTGCGTACAAATCCACGGGAAAAGGTCTCTCCTACCTGGACCAGCAGAGAAGTTTACCCGCATTCGTCCAGGCTAACCCCGACTATCGAGATGTCCACAGTCAGGTTCTCCAGGATGTTCTTCGCAGGTTGGACCATGCGTTCATCAGGTTTTTTTCAAAACAGGCGGGGTACCCACGGTTTAAGGACCGGAATCATTATTTATCCTTCACCTATCCACAGGTTGGTTCGGTCCAGAAAACCTTTTCTCGGTCGGGACATATGTTTTTGTCCAAAATCGGCTTTGTGAGGATGAACATTCATCGGGACTTTCCGTTTGGGGCTGTGTCTCAGGCCAATGTGAAGTATTGCGGTGGCCAGTGGTTCATAAACCTGATGGCCCAAGTCCCTCCGGAGAGTACTAGCTTCTCAACCGGTTTAACGGTTGGTATCGATATGGGCTTGGTCCATTTTGCAGCGCTGTCTGATGGGAACATGATCGATACCCCGAAGTACTTCCGAAAATCTGAGAAGAAACTGGCCATCTTGATGCGTAGGCTTGCCCGCAAGAAAAAAGGTTCAAACAACCGAGGGAAAGCCAAAGCCGAAGTTGCCAGATGCCACGCCAAGATCGCAAATCAGCGTAAGGATTTCTTGCACAAGGCGAGTCTAAACATTGTTCGTACCTATGACTTGGTTGTGATGGAAGACCTAAAGGTAAAGAACCTGGTTCGCAACCATTGTCTCGCCAAGAGCATTCATGACGCTAGTTGGGGCAAATTCCTGGAGTTCATCCGGTACAAGAGCGAGAAATACGGGAAAAACCTTGTCCTAGTTGCTCCCCAGGGAACATCCCAAACGTG
>JBGFRN010000211.1:0-3968 GCA_041695105.1 Bacillota bacterium
TTGGCCGCCGAGCCTGAGCCGGTTGATCTCTCCCACCAGCAGCCGGTGGTACTTCGGGCTTCCCCGCCCGACCAGGTGGAGCCGGGCGCCGGGGAAGGCCTTAAGGACCATCGGCATGGCCTTGAACAGGGTGATCAGGCCCTTGACCCTGGCCAGGCGGCCGACGTAAAGCAGAAAACCCTTGCCTGCCGCCCTACGCGTAACTGACGGGCGGAACTCGATACCGTTCGGCACTACCGTCAGGCGCCCGGCGGTCGTAGGATAGTAGCCGGTGATTTTCTCCAATTCCGTCCGGCTTCCGCAGATAATCAGGTCGGCGATACGGTAAAGCCCTTCTTGCTGGCGCAAGAGGTTCCCGCCAACCGCCGGGTTGCGGCCGATTTCATCCAGCACCACCGAATGGCTGGTGTAGACAACCGGCACCCGGTAGACCGACTGCAGGTAAGCGGCTAGACCGGCCCCTTGAACGCTGTGCACCAGAACCAGCGATGGCGGCCACTGGCCCCCAAGGCGGGTGGCCAAGTAAGGATCAACTTGTTCAGAAACAAAACCATGCTTGAGCTCGTAATGCCTCCCCCGGAGAGGGAAGCGGAAGACTTTGGGGTTCGAGCCCTCCTCGGTCACCTGGCGACTCTGGGTGGTGGTGACCACCACCACCGAACGGTCGGCTACCCGGGCCAGACCGGCTGACTGAGCCGTCGCTACCACGCCCAGACCCCCGACAATCTCCGGCTGGTATTCCCGGGTGACGACCAGGATCGCCCCCTTGGGTTCAGTCGCCATCAGAGACCGGCCTCCTTCCCGCGGCCGCCATTCGAGCCGCTTGGCGGAAGGCCATGACCAGACTGCGCTCGCGGATTTGGGGCGGCAAAACCCACCGGGAAAATTTGGAGTTAGCCTCGACCACCCATATCTTGCCCCTTCGATCCAGGGCCAGGTCCAGCCCCAGCTCCCCAAGAGAACCAAACTCCCGATCGAGGGCGAGCGCCACGTCCAAGGCCACCTCTTCCATTTTCTTGGCCACCTGCCGCCAGGATTGACCGATCACCTGCGCCAGGGAATTCTCTAGAGAAAGCAGATTCCCGCCGTTGGCGATGTTGGTAACCACCTTGCCCCGGGCCGCCAGCTTGCCAAAGGCGTAGGTCAAGATCCAACGGTCATTGTGGTCTTTTTGCACCAGGAACCGGTAGTCCATGGGACGGCCGTCGATGCCGGTCAGGTCCAGGCCCTGCTGAATAACGTATAGACGGCCGCTGGTCCACTTGCCCACCAACCTGAAAAGTTCGCTTCGACCGCGAATCTTACCCGACTCGAATTGCTTCAGGCTGATCGCCCGCTGGTAGGCGAGATCCTGGCCCTGCTGGGCCAGCCGGATCACCCCGATCCCAAGCGTCCCGCTGGACGGTTTGAGGAAGACCGCCCGGTGACGGCGCAGCATCTCATCAATTTGATTTGAGCCTGTAAAGAGTTCGGTCTCCGGAAGATATTGAACCAGGGCCGTGCACTTGGCCAGGAACCGGTGAACCTGCCATTTATCCAGAAACCCCGGCCCATAAAACCGGCATCCAGCGGCGGTCAAACGGTGCCGGACCGCCTGAACCTCGGGGCTTCCTTCGACTGCCCTGGACCGGATTTGGTCCAGGACCACGTTAGGAAAGGGTTGAAGCGACCTTACCCAGCGCCGGGCCTTGGCCTGGCCGGCCAGGGTGTAGCCCAAGATACGACCCGGAGCTTGCCGAACCTCCAAGGCCCTAAAAACGTAGGCCCGAACCCCGGCCTTGGCAGCCGCCCCCAAGAACCAGCGGCAAAAACCTGGTGGGGCTGCCTTCACAGGCGAATCCTGAAACATGATGCCGACCACTACAGCGGTCTGATCGTCAGCGGTTGGAATGCAGGTACCGGTAGACACGTTCCATTTCCTCCCCGACCCGCTCCCAGGAAAAATGATCCTCAACCACCCGGCGGCCCCGCAGGCCCATTTCCTGAGCCAGGACCGGCCGGCTCAACACCTCAATGATCGGCCCGGCCAGGGCCTCGGGGTTAGTATAATCGTCAACCAAAAAACCGGTTTCCCCGTCGACTACCGCCTCGGGGATCCCCCCGATCCGGGAGGCAACCACCGGAAGGCCGCAGGCCATGGCCTCAAGGTTGATCAATCCCAGGGCCTCGTCTTTCTCCGAGGGGCAGGCCCCCAAGTCGGCCGCGGCATAGAACTGGGCGATCCGACCCGGAGGTATGAAGCCGAGCCACTTGACCGGAACCTTTAGACTTGAGGCCAGATGGGCCAACCTGGCCGGGTAGGGCTTGATCTTCCCGGTTCTGAACGATTTTCTCCGTCCGGCGACCATCAGGACCGCCTCCGGAACCTGGCGCCGGACCAGGGCCATGGCCCGGATCAGCGTGTGCAGGCCCTTTCGGGGGATGATCCGACCGGCAAAAAAGACGACTGGACGCGAGCCCAGCCCCAGCTTATTTCTAGCCTCGTGCCTGATAAGCAGGCCGCGGGGCGAACGGCGGGAGGGAAATAGCTCGATGTCGACGCCGGGCCGGACGACCCACACCCGGCCAGCCGCCTCGGGAAAGGCTTGAATTAGTGAACGCCGGACGAACTCGCTGTTAACTGCAATGGCGTCGGCCGCCTTAACGGCATCACTGGCCCGGGAGGGGCCAAGCAGGGGCGGGACGAGGAAGTTCATCGAGTGCAGGGCCAGGACCAGGATCCGTTTGGGGAACAGCTTCCTTAGAACCGGCAGAAAGACCGGGCGGTTGTCGACCTGGAGTAGGTCAAACTTGAGGCCCGACAATTCCCTAAGGGCACCCCTCAGGTAACCCCTAAGGTAACCCCCGCTCAGCCTGGGGTCGACCCGCCGGTGCTCTACCCGGTCTTCCCGGTTGCGCCTCGGAAGGTCATGGTCACTCCTCCCGACGACGGCAACCTGGTGCCGCCGCGCTATAAACCTTGACAGCCTGTCGACACAGTGCTCGACCGAGCCTCCCCTGATCGGGGGAACCGGAAAGGCCTCTGGGGCCAAAAACACAATTCTCATGGGCTCTCTCCATCCGAGATCTGACACTTGCCATAATATTAAGGCCCAGGCTGGGGGTGCCTGGGCTTTCCCGGCAGGAAGTCAATTAAGATTGGGAGAATCACTGATAAGCAGTCTTATTTCACAAGAATTATTTCACAAAAGGTAGTAGGGGTAGTAGGTCGTTGAGCATCAGCAAGGATCAGATCATTGCGGTTTCCGCCCGGCTTTTTCAAGAAAAGGGTTACGCCGCCACCAGCGTCCAGGACATAGCCGGCCAGCTCGGCTGTACCAAGGCTGCCTTATACTACTACGTGGAGAGCAAAGAACAGGTTCTCTGCGAGATCTTTGAGCGGGCCATGACTACGGCCGAGAACCGCTTCGAGGAAACCAGAAAAATTAAAGGCCCGATCGAACAGATTATTCGAGGGGCCGTAAGAAACCACTGCCGCGCGGTTCTTGATGAAATACCATTGATGGCCGTCTTCTTTAATGAGCGGGCACACCTGCCTATCGATGCCTCGAGGGCCATTGCCGCCCGGCTCGAGGATTATGAAAATCATTTGATCGGAATCCTTGAAGCCGGCATGGAGGCCGGTGTGGTGCGCCGGATGCCTACCCGCCCGATGCTCAACGGTATTCTGGGGGTCTGCAACTGGCTCTACCGGTGGTATCAACCCGATGGACCGATCAAGCCGGACGAGATTACAGAATTCTACGCCGAGTTCATACTGCGAGGAATCCGGGTCAGTTGACCCGGGTTACAGGTAGCAGACAAACCCTCGCCTTATTGGGGATTCCGATCGAGTAAGACCGGATCCCTGGGAAGGCGGGGTTTTTGTTGCTAGGGCAGTGCCGGGGTCGCATCGGGGTCGCTTTTCGTACCAGGACTTTGGTGGCAGGCATGCGCGGGGACGGGTGCCTCTGTCCGTTTTTGCAGGC
>JBGFRN010000210.1:0-3961 GCA_041695105.1 Bacillota bacterium
GCCGGCCCCGGCTTCCAGAAGTGTCGGCGCTTAGAGCCGGGCGACCGGCGCTGGTGGTCGCCCGTGGCAACGGTTACCGGAAAGATCTGCGGGCCCTGGAGAGGTTTATTATAAGTGCCCGGCCGATCCTGATCGGGGTGGACGGGGGGGCGGATGCTCTGGTGGACATGGGGTGGTCTCCCGATCTAATCATCGGCGATATGGATTCGGTCAGCGACCGGGCCCTTAGGATGGCCCGTGAGAGGTTGGTTCACGCCTACCGCGACGGTCGTGCGCCCGGGGTCGACCGGCTTCGAGAACTTGGCCTGGCGGCCAGCGTTTGGGCATTTCCCGGAACCAGTGAGGATATTGCTATGCTCCTGGCCTATGAGTTCGGTGCGCGGCCGATCATCGCCGTCGGGAGCCACTACAGCCCGGTGGAATTTATGGAAAAGGGGCGTTCGGGCATGGGCAGCACACTCCTGGTTCGTATGAAACTGGGCACATCACTCATTGACGCCCGCTGCTTGTCAATCCTTCAATCCGACACCCGGCTGCAATAGAGATGGGCGCCAGGTGAGTGAAGAGGCATTGGTAATAATTCCGGCCCGGAACGAGGAAAGGTGTGTCGCCCGCACCTTAGCTGCCGTGAGGGGGGCTGGGGCAGGCGAGGTGATCGTGGTTGATGATGCCTCAGATGACCGGACGGCCGGGGAAGCCCTGCGGTCGGGAGCTATCGTGGTCAGGTCATCCGAGAGACTAGGCAAAGGAGGAGCGGTCGAGTTCGGGTTAAGGTGGATCTTTTCCCATGGAGTGGAGGAGGCCAAACCGGTGGTGCTTCTGGACGCCGATCTCGGGGCCACCGCCTCCCAAATGGTCCGGCTGTTGGAGGCTATCCGCGGCCCAGAGGCCAAAATGGCCGTTGCGGTCTTCCCGCGCCAGGGCGGCTCGCGCGGGCTGGGCCTGGCCGTGGGGTTGGCCCGGGCCGGAATTCACTTCTACTCGGGGCGATGGACTGCGGCCCCGCTTTCGGGGCAGAGGGCAATCAGGGCTGGGCACCTCCGTCGCCTGATGCCATTATGGCCTGGGTTTGCTCTTGAGGTAGGAATGACCCTGGATGCCCTTAGGCTAGGGTATGAACTGATCGAGGTACCGGTTGACATGTCTCACCGGGCTACCGGGTGGAGTCCGTCCGGGATTATCCATCGGGGGAGGCAACTGGTAGAGATCGCTGGCTGCCTGAGAAACTACCGCCGCCGGGTGAGGCTATAATGAATCTGGTCGCTGCCCTGTTGCTTGTGACGGTATGGTTGGGGACATCGGTCCTGGTTCCCCGGGTGATTTCAATGCTTAGGGCCGGTGGAGCAGCCAGATGGAATTACAGCGGGAACCGGGTCGCCACCGGCGGCGGGGCCGTCTTCCCGCTGGTTCTATTTCCGGCCGCGATGTTGGCCATGGCTTTTCGATTAGTCGCCTCCCATGACACAGTCCTGTTCATAATGGTTCTGATGGGGGGCTGGGGGGTTGGGGTTTTGGATGACTGGCTGGGCGGCACTGGTCCGAGGGGATGGCCCGGACACCTGGGCAGCTTGGGCCGGGGTTCTCTCAGCACTGGTTTGGTCAAGCTCTATTTGGGAGGCCTGTTGGGGTTATTGACGGCCCTGCTGCTAGGACGCTCGGGGGCGCAGTTGCTTGCTGACGCCGCTCTGTTCGCTCTGGCGATGAATTCGGTCAACCTTCTGGATCTCAGGCCGGGGCGGGCGATATACTATTTTGTCTTCGCGCTGGGCGCGACCTCGTTCTTCAGGTCAGGTTTCTCGGGTGAGCCGCTCCTATTGATGTGCGCCGTCGCGGCCCTGGGTTATCTACCATGGGATCAATCGGCCAAGGTGATGCTGGGCGACAGCGGGGCCAACGCCATCGGGGCTGTACTGGGTTTGGGGCTAGTGGCAGCCGAGCCGGCCGCGCTAAGGCTGCCGGCCGGAGCGGCCCTGGTGGCCTTTCAGATTTTGGGTGAGCTGGTCCCGATCAGCCGGGCCCTGGATGGAATCTGGGGATTTGGAGGATTGAGGCTGAAGAAAAGAGAATAAACGCAGGGTATTGCCTAAATAAGAAAGGAGAATGCCCAATGCGGATCTTTGAATATATGGAGAGGCACGGCCACGAGCAATTGGTGTTTTGCCACGACAAGGTCTCTGGCCTGAAAGCGATTATCGCTATCCACGACACTACGCTTGGTCCGGCCCTTGGTGGCTGCCGGATGTGGAAATATGAGTCGGAGGATGAGGCCATTCTTGATGCCCTGAGGCTGGCCAAGGGAATGTCGTATAAGAACTCGGTCATGGGCCTTAACCTTGGCGGCGGCAAGACTGTGGTAATCGGAGATCCCCGCCAGGAGAAATCCGAGGAGCTTTTCCGGGCCCTGGGGCGCTTTGTCGAATCGCTGGGAGGACGCTACATAACGGCTGAGGATGTCGGGATCGGGACCGAGGATATAACCGTCGTCAGGATGGAGACTGACTACGTGGCCGGCCTGCCAGATAAATCAGGCGATCCTTCCCCGGCCACGGCCTTCGGTGTCTACCGCGGGATGAAGGCCTGCGTGCGAGCCGTTTTTGGCACCGAATCGCTGCGGGATATGGTGGTGGCCGTACAGGGGGTGGGTCACGTCGGATACTACCTTTGCCGCCATCTGTACGATGAAGGCGCCAGGCTCATGGCCAGCGATATCTATCAGGACCGGGTAGACGTGGTCGCCCGGGAGTTCGGGGTCAAGGTCGTCCCGCCCGACCAGATTTACGGCGTCGAGTGCGACATCTTTTCGCCCTGCGCCTTGGGAGCGGTAGTTAACGATCAGACCATCGGGAGGTTCAAGTGCAAGATTATCGCCGGCTCGGCCAATAACCAGCTCAAGGATCCCTCACACGGCGATCAGCTTTTTCAGATGGGAATCCTATACGCCCCTGATTATGTCATCAACGGGGGCGGGGTGACCAATGTCGCCCACGAATATCACCCGGCCGGGTACGCCCACGAACGGGCCTATTCCCAAATTGCGACCATATATGATAAAATTTCGCGGGTGATTGAAATTAGCCGCAACCAGAATATCCCGACCAATCGGGCGGCTGATGTGCTGGCTGAAGAGCGGCTGGACAAGATCGGGCGCCTCAGCCGTATCAGGCTCCCCAGGAACTCCAGTCGTGGCTGACCGGATCGTCATCCTGATCGGCCCCTTTGGCAGCGGGAAAACCGAGCTGGCACTCTTTTTGGCCGAGTCATGGGCCAAGGAGGGCCGGCCGGCCACCCTGGCCGACCTGGACGTGGTGACCCCGTATTTTAGGTCGCGCGAGAAAAGGGGGCTGCTGGAGCAAACCGGTGTTAGGCTGGTGGCTCCGGACGAGCGGTTCGACTGCGCTGACCTACCAGTGGTTCCGATTCAGTTGAAGACCATCCTGGCTGAGCCGGATGACCGGCTGGTGGTGGACGTCGGTGGCGATGAAGGGGCGCGGGTATTGGGCTCAATCGCCTATGGCCTGCCGCCCGGGGAATTCGAGGTGCTCCTGGTTTGCAACCCCAGGCGGCCGTTTCAGGAAAGCGCCGCCTCTCTGGTAAGGATCAAGAGCGACCTGGAGAGACTGTCCCGTCTCAAGGTCACGGCCTTCGTCAGCAACGCCAACCTAGGGCCGGCCACGACCCCAGACGTAGTCAGGAACGGGTTCAAGATCGTTTCAGAGGCGGCTGAGCGTTCGGACTTGCCGGTTCGGGCGGTCGGGGTGCCGGTTGAGATCCGAGATCAGGTTTCCCCGGATGAATTCCCGGTTCCGATCTGGCTCATCAAACGGCGCCTGACTCTACCCTGGGAGAGCTTGTGAATCTAATAGGGGGTCTATAGTGGAACGGGTAACCTTTAACGAGGATCGCTGCAAGGGCTGTGAGTTATGCGTCGCCTTCTGCCCCCCGAAAATCATCCTCATGGCCG
>JBGFRN010000031.1:0-3955 GCA_041695105.1 Bacillota bacterium
TTCCGGTCTTCTGGCTAAGGCGGATCTTCGCCGTGACTCTTCTCGCCGCCGGACTGAGGATGGTCTTTTGATGCTGACGTGGCTGGGAATCCTCAGTGGGCTGGTCGGCGGGATGGGGATGGGGGGAGGGGCGATTCTCGTTCCCGGTCTGGTCTACCTGCTAGGAGTGGAACAGCATTTGGCCCAGGGAATCAGCCTGATGACCTTCTTGCCGATGTCGGCCGCCGCGTTGATCGTTCACTGGCGGGCGGGCAACCTCAAGATGACTGGTGTCTGGCCGCTGATCCTGGGGAGCGCGGCCGGGGCCGTAGGTGGGTCCATGGCGGCCTCGTCCCTGCCCTCCGAATGGATGACCCGGCTCTTCGGCCTGTTCTTGCTAGCCTTCGGCACCTATGAGCTTTTGATCCGCTCAGCCCCCGAGAGCGAGGGGAAGAAACTTAATTGATTAGGCTATTCCCTATGGAGAGGCTCATATATTAATATGTTATTATACAAGTGGCAAAGATTTGTTGGGGGGGATCAGGGTGGGCCACAATGAAGGCTGCAGCCGTGGCCTCAATCAGGGCCGCAAAGAGCGGTTTGCAACGGTATCCGACCGCGAGGTCAAGGCTGTCTACCGTCCCGAAGACTCCGGCCCGATGGATTATGAGAAAGACCTGGGCGACCCTGGGTGCTACCCGTTCGCCCGCGGGGTCCACGAGACAATGTACCGCGGCCGGTTGTGGACGATGCGCCAGTTCGCCGGGTTCGGCGGGGCCGAGGAAACCAACACCCGATTCAAATACCTGCTGGCCAGCGGCACCACCGGGCTATCGGTGGCCTTTGACATGCCGACGATCATGGGCTACGACTCCGACCACCCCTACTCCAACGGCGAGGTCGGCAAGCTCGGTGTGGCCATCGACAGCCTGGCCGATATGGAGGTCTTATTCGACGGGATCCCCCTGGATCAGGTCAGCACCTCGATGACGATCAACGGGCCGGCCTCGATCTTGCTGGCCATGTACCTCGCGGTGGCCGAGAAGCAGGGGGTTTCTCCGGATCGGGTCTCGGGAACGATCCAGAACGACATCCTTAAGGAATACATCGCTCAGAAGTCGTATATCTTCCCGCCGCGCCCCTCAATGCGGATTATCACCGATATTTTTTCCTTTTGCGCCAAGAATGTCCCGAGGTGGAACACGATCTCGATCTCGGGCTACCATATCCGCGAGGCCGGGTCGACGGCCGCCCAGGAGCTGGCCTTCACCCTGGCAGATGGGCTGGAGTACGTGCGGGCCGGGATCGCCGCCGGGCTCGACGTCGACGATTTTGCCCCGCGGCTGTCCTTCTTTTTTGATGTCCATAACGACCTGTTCGAAGAGGTGGCCAAGTTCCGGGCCGCCCGCAGGATCTGGGCCCGCGAGATGAAGGAGCGCTTTGCGGCCAAAAACCCGCGTTCCTGGATGCTCCGGGTTCACTCCCAGACGGCCGGGTGCTCGCTCACCGCCCAGCAGCCCGAGAACAATATCGTCCGGACGACGATTCAGGCGCTGGCGGCCGTGCTGGGCGGAACCCAGTCGCTGCACACTAACTCGATGGATGAGGCCCTGGCCCTGCCGGCCGAGAAAGCGGTCACCGTAGCCGTACGGACGCAGCAGATCATCGCCGAGGAGTCGGGCGTGACCAATTTCGTTGACCCTTTGGCCGGCTCCTATGTGGTGGAGTCGCTGACCAACCAGCTTGAGGCCGAGGCCTACGATTATTTCCGCAGGATCGAGGCCCTGGGCGGGGTGATCCCGGCGATCGAGGCTGGGTTTTTCCAGCGCGAGATCTCTGACGCCGCCTACCGCTTCCAGTGGAGGGTGCAGACCGGGGACTACACCTTGGTCGGGGTCAACGCCTACAAGGATGACAAGCCGGTTGAGATCTCAATTCTGAAGGTCGACGAAGAGATCCAGCGCCGGCAGATCAAGCGCCTCAACGAGGTCAAAGCGCGGCGCGACCCGGTGGGGGTTGCGCGGGCGCTCGAGGCCATGAGGGAGGCGGCCCGTGGAACCGAAAACCTGATGCCCTTCATCCTGGAGGCCGTGCGCTGCTATGCCACCCTCGGCGAGATCATCGGGGTCTTCCGCGAGGCCTTCGGCGAGTACCGCGAGCGAGCTATTTACTAGGGACGGCGGCGGCCGGCCCGGTGCTGGCGCGCACGCAAGTACCGGCCATGCCAAAAATTTCGGGTACCGGAAGGGATAAACCCGGTTGGGAGGCGAAGAAATTGGAGCGAAAAATCCGGGTGCTGGTCGCCAAACCCGGTCTTGACGGGCATGACCGGGGGGCCAAGGTGGTTGCCCGGGCCTATCGCGATGCCGGTTTTGAGGTGATCTACACCGGGCTGCACCAGCGGCCAGAGCAGATCGTCACGGCCGCTGTTCAGGAGGACGTTGACGTGGTCGCCCTCTCGATTCTTTCGGGGGCCCATAACGCTCTGGTCCCCGAGGTCCTGGAGGGCTTGCGCCGCGAGGGCCTGGACGACGTTTTGGTCCTGGTCGGGGGGATCATCCCGGGCGACGACGCCGGGTTCCTGAAGTCGAAGGGAGTAGCCGGGGTCTTTGGGCCGGGGGCCCACACCGACGAGATCATCGGCTTCACCCGGCTAAACCTCAGGAGGAAGTAGTTGACACTCACTTGACCGACCTTATCCAGCGCTTTCTGAGCGGCGACCGCCGTGCCCTGGCCCGGGCGATCACGCTGGTCGAAAACCGCTCTTCCGAGGGTCAGGGGCTTTTGTCGGCCGTCTACGGCCGGACCGGTCGGGCCCACGTCATCGGGGTCACCGGCCCGCCGGGGGTGGGCAAGAGCACGATGGTTGACCGCCTGGCGGCCGAGTACCGGTCGCGGGACAAGACGGTGGCCATCATAGCGGTTGACCCGACCAGCCCGTTTTCGGGAGGCTCGGTGCTGGGCGACCGCATTCGCATGTCTGGGGCGGCCGGCGACCCGGGGGTCTTCATTCGCTCCCTGGCGGCGCGGGGACACCTGGGTGGGCTCAGCCTGGCCACCGAGGACGTGGCCCGGGTGATGGACGCCTTTGGCTTTGATGTCATCCTGATCGAGACGGTCGGAGCCGGGCAGTCTGAGGTCGAGGTCATGGACATCGCCCACAGTACGATCGTGGTGGCTGCCCCGGGGCTGGGCGACGACATCCAGGCGATCAAGGCCGGCATCCTGGAGATTGGGCACGTCTTCGTGGTCAATAAGGCCGATCGCGACGGGGCTGACCGGACGGTAATGGAGCTCGAGGTCATGCTCGACTTGGGGCAGCGCGAGCTTAAGTGGCGCCCGCCGGTGCTCAAAGCGGTCGCCCGCGACGGGCTGGGCATCCCCGAGGCGGTTGAGGCCCTGGAGCGTCACCGGCAATACCTCGATGAATCGGGATCCTGGGCGGCTCTGGCCCGGCAGCGGGCCGAGGCTAAGATCCGCCAGATTGTCATCCAGCGGCTGACCGAACAAGTCTCGCGTGTCTCATCCCCGGTCTGGGACCAACTTGTCGACCGGGTGGTGACCCGGCAGAGAGATCCTTACGCCGCTGCCGGTGAGGTCTTGAAGCTGTTGAGACTGAACGGAGATTCTTAACCCTAACTTTTAAGAACGGACGCCGTGGCGCCGCTGGGGGCCGCGCCGGCGCCATATCCGGCTTCATAATTAGGTTTGGAGGGTTTTTATCAGTGAATTTCTTTCTGACCGAGGACCAAGAGGCCATCCGCGAGGGCATCCGCGATTTTGCCAGCAAAGAGGTCGCCCCGAAGGCCCACCACTACGACAAGACGCACGAGTTCCCTTGGGACGTCTTCAAAAAGCTCGGCGAGCAGGGCTGGCTGTGCATGAACATCCCGGAGCAGTATGGGGGTGCCGGGGCCGACTACCTGAGCTACGCCATCGCCATTGAGGAGCTGTCGCGGGCTGACGCCACCGCCGG
>JBGFRN010000248.1:0-3947 GCA_041695105.1 Bacillota bacterium
CCGGATCCGGGGCGAATCTCCCTACTGGCGGCTGGCATCGAGCCGACCGACGGGGTGATGTTTCCCGGGCTCGTGGTTTTCGACCACCTTGCTGGATGCCCGATCCGTCGGCTCGGCCCGGCCCCGGAGATTGACCTGCTGATCGCCGACCTCGGCGGCGAAATCGATACCATGGCTTTTAACCGGCGCCCGGATCTGGAAGAACTCAACCGGCGCAAGGAGCCCCTGGCCCGCCGCGCCCTGGAGATGGCCGAAAGGGCGGTTGGCACCGGAGACGCGGAACTGCTCGGCCAGGCGGCCACCCTCTCGGCTCTGGCTCATCAGGAGATACTCCCCAAGCCGGACCTGCCTGGGTTGTTGGCCGTCGCCCGGGATTTCGGGTCGGTCGGGGTCAGCGTCGGCCACAGCGGCACGGTGGTCGGGATGATGTTCCGCCCCGGTTCGCTCGAACCTCGGGTGGCCGAGACGGTCAAACGCCACTGGCCGGAAGCCAGGCTGACTCGGGCCAAGTTGATCGGAGGGGGAATCGGGTGAAGCGCTTGATCTTGGCCGGGTCCGGAAGCGGGTCGGGCAAAACGACCGTCGCCACCGGGCTAATAGCCGCTTTCGAGGCGCGGGGGGTCAGGGTCCAGGCCTTCAAGACTGGACCAGATTACATCGATCCCGGGTACCATCAGGCCGCCTGCGGCCGGCCTTCACGCAACCTGGACACCTGGATGCTTTCGCCCGAGGCGAACCGGGCTATCTTTTCCCGGGCGGCCAGTCGGGCAGGCCTGGCGCTGATTGAGGGCGTCATGGGTCTGTATGATGGGGCCGGGTCCGGGCTAGCCGGAGACGGATCGACCGCCAGCCTGGCCCGCCTGCTTAAAGCCCCGGTCGTCATGGTGATCGACGCCTCCGGCCTGGCCCAGAGCGCCGCGGCGGTCGTGCTCGGTTTCCGTTCTTTTGACCCGGGGGTCGACCTGGCCGGGGTAATCTTCAACCGGGTTGGCAGCCCGCGGCATTACGAGCTGCTGCGTGAGGCGGTCGAGTCCCTGGGCGGGATCAGGTGCTACGGCTACCTTCCCCGTGATCCGGAACTGGCGCTCCCGGAGCGCCACCTTGGTTTGGTCCCACACCTGGAGCGCCAGGGGCTGGAGCAATTCCTAGAACGGCTCCGGACCGCGGTCAGCCAAACCATCGATCTGGACGGTCTATACCGCCTGGGCGTGGCGGCCGGGCCGCTGGAGGCGCCGGCCGGAGAAAACGTCTTCCGGGCCGTTGCGGCCGGGCAGGATCAGGCCCCTCGGGTTCGCGTTGGTTTGGCCAGGGACCGGGCCTTCAGCTTTTATTATCAGGATAACCTCGATTTACTCGAGTCTTGCGGCGCTGAGCTGGTAGAGTTCAGCCCGCTTGGTGACGAACGGCTCCCGCCCGATCTGGACGGCGTCATCCTCGGCGGGGGATTTCCCGAGGTCTTCCGCAGTGAGCTTTCGGCCAACGGATCGATGCTCGACGACCTTCGCCGGGCCGCGGCCCGGGGCTTGGCTATTTATGCCGAATGCGGTGGCCTGATGTACCTGAGCCAGGGAATCGCCCCGTCCCCGGAGGCGGGTGAGGGGGACTTCTCGCCTATGGTCGGCCTGATCCCGGCCCGGGCCGTCATGGGGACGCGCCGGGCCGCCCTCGGCTACACCCGGGCCGTCCTGGCTTCGGACTCACCCGTCGGCGGTCCCGGGCTGGAAGCCAGGGGCCATGAGTTCCACTGGTCGACCTTGAAGCTTCCGGCTGAGGGCGGCCAGGGTGCGGAGGGCGGCGTGGGGCCTGGGTACGGCGGGGGTTGGCACCCAGCCTACCGAGCGGTCTCTCCCCGGCACCTGGAGCCCAGGAGCGAGGGTCTGACCAACGGGCGGGTGCTGGCGGCCTACACCCATCTTCACTTCTGGTCCAACCCCAGCCTGGCGGCCAACTTTGTCCGGGCCTGCGACCGGGGGAGTGCCGTATGACCGAACGCTGCCCGCCGGGGAACGGCTCCCCGGCGCCCTGCCTGATGTTCCAGGGGACGTCCTCCAATGTCGGAAAGAGCTTGATGGTCGCCGCTCTGGCCCGGATCCTTCACCAGGACGGGTTCCGGGTGGCTCCGTTTAAATCGCAGAACATGGCCCTGAACTCCGGGGTCACCCCCGACGGGCTTGAAATGGGTCGGGCCCAGGTAGTCCAGGCCCGGGCGGCCGGAATCGCCCCCCGGGTCGAAATGAACCCGATCCTCCTCAAGCCCAAGGGCGACCTGACGGCTCAGGTCGTGGTCATGGGGCGCCCCCTGGGCGACATGGGGGCGAGGGAGTACCGTGAAAGCTATGTCCCCGAGGCCCTGGGGGTCATCCGTTCGGCCCTGGATTCCCTGCGGTCGGATTATGAGCTGATCCTGATCGAGGGAGCCGGAAGCCCGGCCGAGGTCAACCTTAAGGAGCGCGACATCGCCAATATGAAGGTGGCCGAAATGGCCTCGGCCCCGGTCGTCCTGGTGGCCGACATTGACCGGGGCGGGGTTTTCGCCCAGATCGTTGGCACCCTCGAGCTGCTTGAGCTCTCCGAACGCGAGCGGGTCAAGGGTTTTATCATCAATAAGTTCCGGGGCGACCTGTCCCTGCTTGAGCCCGGGCTGCGCTGGCTGGAGGAGCGGACCGGGAAGCCGGTTTTCGGGGTCGTCCCGTACCTCAAAGACCTGGGGATTGAAGAGGAAGACTCGATGGCCCTGGCCGGCACCGAGGGCGGGGAGGACGTCCGGCCCGAGATCGACCTGGTCGTGATCCGGCTCCCTCGTATTTCAAACTTTACCGATTTCGACCTTCTCAGGGCCGAGCCGCGAACCCGGGTGCGGTATATCCGCCGGCCGTCCGAGCTGGCTACTCCCGACGCGGTCATCCTGCCGGGGACTAAGAACACGGTTGATGATCTCCTCTGGCTGCGCCGCGAGGGCCTGGAACTTGCCATGAGGGAACTGGCCGCCAGGGGGACGGCCGTGGTCGGGATCTGCGGCGGGTATCAGATGCTGGGCGCCCGCCTGATCGATCCCGAAGGGTCGGAATCAGACCGGCCTGAGCTCGACGCCATCGGGTTGCTCGACGCTTCGACCACCTTTTTCCGGGAAAAGCGGACCGTTTGGACCCGGGCCTTTCCCGAGGGGACGGCCCGCTTCTTCCCCGGCCGGGAGGATTTCCCGGTGGACGGGTACGAGATCCATACCGGCCGGACGGTCCTCGGGAGCTCGGCTCGCCCGGCTTTTCGAACCTCTGAGGGGGGCGAGGGGGCGGTGGCCGCGACCGGTGAGGTCTGGGGGACTTATTTTCACGGCCTTTTTGACAACGACGGGTTGCGCCGGGCCTGGATCGACCACCTCCGGGCCAAAAAGGGCCTGCCCGCCCTGGATGAGCCAGTGATCTCGGCCGCCGCCCGCCGGGAGAAGGCCCTCAACCGGTTGGCTCAAACCGTCCGGGAATCCCTGGACATTCCGGCCGTAATGAGGCTGGCTGGCCGTGCTTAACCCCTGGCTCGGAGCGCCGCCGGTCGATCCGGTCTGGCTGGCGCTGGCTCCGGGGCTGGCCTTTCTGGTTGATCTGGCCGTCGGCGACCCGCGCTGGCTGCCGCACCCGGTAGTTCTGATCGGGCGGCTGATCACCTCCGGAGAGGCATGGCTTCGCCGCCTTTCCGGCCCGGGGCCGGGCGCCCAGAGAGCGGCCGGAGTGGTTCTGGCCCTGGGGACAATCGGCGCGACTTACTGCCTGACCGGTCTGTTGGTTTGGCTCTCCTGGTTGGTCAACCCCTGGGCGGGGTTCTTTGTAAACCTGTGGCTGATATCGGCCTCGCTGGCGGCCAAGAGCCTGGGCGACGCCGCCACTCAGGTGCTCCAGCCCCTGGCCGTCTACCGCCAGAGCGGCGAGCCCGGGGATCTGGAGCGCGCTCCAGAT
>JBGFRN010000213.1:0-3924 GCA_041695105.1 Bacillota bacterium
GCCGCTTTGGAATCCTACGTAGAGACTGGCAATTTTAAGACTCTGACCCGAATTGGAGTTAGATTCATTAACAGAATCCAAGTTGCTGCTGGCTCGTTTGACCTAGAAGAATACCTAAACGTTTATCCTCACCTTCCTACCAACCAACTTCTCAAGGGTTTTTTCTTAAGAAACGAACTTATGTCGTTCGAGGATAAAGGCACCATGGTCCTTATTCTAGCCTCAGATTTCAAAGGGCCGACACCAGCAGTAATGCTGGATTTTGAGTATTTATTTCAGAACCTTTCTCTACCGATTAGCAACTCCCAAGATCTGATTGAGGAGGCGCATAACAAGATCGTTGAGGTTTTTGAACTCTGCATTAAGGATAAACTCAGGGAATTGTTTGAGGAGGTAAAATAACTGGTGTCTACCTTAAGCGCTCTTAGCTGGGCACCTCCGGACGGCCTTTTGGCAGCTAATGCGGCCCAGAGTTATTCCCTTGAACCATCTGCAGTAAGAACTCAAAACCCTGTAAGCCGGAAACCCTTGTTAACCTCATGGTCATTTTCCCAGAAGGCAAGAGACCTTGATGCCGAATTGTTTCGGCATTGGGGTAGCTACTTAGAACATTTTATAATTCATGTCCTGCAAACTATTGAGGTGGAATACCCAGTATCATTTAGGTCAAAACCTAAAGATGAGTGGGAGGTCAAGATTTCCGTTATTGGGGTGGCAAAGGCAGGATTTAGTTACTCCCTTCCAAAAAACGAGATACAAGATTAATTGTTGGTTGCTAATATATGAGCTATCCTTGGTATGAGTTGGTAAAAACCGGGGACTTGCAGCAGGGGGATTTATTGTTCGAGTGCCCAACCCTTACTGCTGTATATGCAGGTTTGGCTAGGGTTCCAGAGGTTAAAGGGAAGATAGAGATTCGAGATCTCGCAGTTCTTACTCAAAGTTGTGACCTTGTTAACGACAAGGTTGAAATGGTTCTGCTTTGCCCAATTCATAGCATAAAAGAAGCTATTGAAACAATCCCTGATCTTAAAGGCCGGGAATACCGGGAGGCTCTTCGAAAGGGAAACCTACCGGGGCTGCATTTGCTGGAAGAGATCAATTTTCGGATCGAAGCCGGAATTGAGCACCCCCTTTTAGTGGTTAACTTCACTACGTCGATTACTCTTCCGTATAACTATTTAAAAGAATTTATCCTTGATAAGGGACCCCGGCCGAGACTATTACCTCCGTACCGCGAACATCTTGCTCAAGCCTTTGCAAGGTATTACATGCGGGTGGGGCTCCCAACAAACATCGATCCTGCGAAGCTAAGCAAGAGCGTTTTAGGGCTTTAACTAATTAGGAGCCAATGGTCTTACCGGGTGGATAACCCGGTAATTTTTTATGTCCATGATCCCGGCCGGGGTGATCTTGATGTCCGGAAGGAAGTCGCAAGTGATAAAAAGCATGGTGTAAAGGGGATCGTGGTAGGGGTAACCCCGGGCCTCGAGGATCTCGCGAAGCTCCCCAATCCGCCCGACCATCTCGTCAAAGCCCAGGTCGTTCATCATCCCGGCAATCGGAAGGGGCAAACGGTAGATTGGGCGGCCCTCCTCAACCAGGGCGATGCCGCCGTTCATCCGGGCCACGTCAGCCAGGGCCGTGGCCATCGACTGGCGGTCTGTCCCCATTGCCAAAATACCCTGGGTGGTATTATAGGTAGAGGCGAATCCTTCCAGCCGCCCGGCCAGGCCCCGGATGAACCCGCGGGTGATCCAGCGGCCGGCCCGGTCGACCAGGCAGATATGGAGCAGGCCGGGATGCCCCGAGGGGTCGAGAAATCCACCCCTGACCGGCAGTTCCAGGTCGGCCCGCCGCGTGATGACGTTCATCACCAGGTCGATGACCGGAAAGCTGACCGGTTCGCCTTCGGCAGCCCCGTCCGGGGCCGGAACCCCGAAGGTCTCCGGCCGGTTCATCCACCTGGTCGAGTTGTCGAAGACCGGCCGCCCGCCGTAGGAATCCCAATCGGGGTGAGGAATCTCCAGTTGCAGCCGGCCCTCTTTGGCCGCGAGCCGCCCCCCGGCGATGACCAGGTCGGGGCGGAAATCCGTCAGGTCGGGCAAGATCAGGATATCGGCCCTTCGCCCGGGGGCGAGGCCGCCGATTTCCTGGTCCAGGCCGAAAAAGGTTGCTGGGTTGAGCGTGCACATCTGGATGGCCTTGACCGGGTCGAGCCCGAGAGAAACCCCCAGCCTTAGCAGGCCGTCGGTAAAGCCGTGTTCGGCGATGAAGGGTGGGGAGGAGCCGTCGGTCGTCAGCATCACTCGCCCCAGGTCGACCCCAGATTCGATCAGGCCCGGGATCAGGGCCTCAAAATCTGGTCGCAAAGAGCTTTGCCGGAGCATGACCCAAAAGCCCAGTCTCAGCCGGTCAATGGCCTCCGAGGCCTTGATCGCCTCGTGGCAGGCGCTCACTCCGGCCGCGGCCAGGGCGTTCAGCCGCTCGGCCGAGGCCCCGGCCGTATGCCCGTCAACCCTCTTGCCCCGGGCCCGGGCAGCCAGGATCTTGGCCAGAACGGCCGGGTCTCCCCGGTGAAGGGCCGTCCAGCGGGTGATCTCGGCCATGGCGATGACCTCCGGCAGGTCGAGCAGGTCCGAGACGTTATCCAACGAGAACTCCTCTATCTCGTTCGGGGTGGCCGACTGGGGGACGTTGCGGGCCGCCCACCAGACTCCGACCGGCAGGCGTCCTAAGTCGCGGGCCAGGGCGGCGAAGCCCCGTGCGCCCATCTGGTGATAAAAGAAGATGCTGTCGCAGACCAAGGCTGTCGTGCCCAGGGGAAGGATCTTTTCGGCCAGCGTCACCGGGTTGTAGCCCACCCAGGGGTGGGCATGCGGTTCGATGTATCCGGGGCAGAGGTAGCGTCCACCAGCCTCGATCACGCTGGTCTTGGGTCCGGCGGCCTGGTCGGAGGGCCCGACGTAGGCGATCCGGTCGCGATAAACGGCCAGGTTGGCCGGATAGATCTCTCCGGAGTAGACGTTGATCAGTCGCCCGCCGCGAATGAGCAGGTCGGCCGGGCGCTCCCCGCGGGAAACTTCCTGCAATTCCCTCAGAGCTTCGAGTTCCATTTCACACCCCCTGGGAAACCTATTCCGCAGTAAGAGCCTATTTCCCTACCGGTCGTTTGCCGATCACGAGTGCCAGCAAGACCAAGGCAGGAGCCGCCCGTCCACCTGGCGAAACCCCTATCAGCCTGTGCCGGGGGAGGGGTTAAGCGGTGGCCCGCCAGTTTTCTCACCAAAAACTCACACGCTCACAGGCCCTCGAAGAGTGCCGCGGGATCACGGCCAGGGATGGGAAGGTCCTATACCTGGCGGCCGGCGGGCCGCTTCTCGATTCTTTTTTGCGCGACTTGATCAGGCCCGGCCAGGGAGTGCTGGGCCGGCGCTTTTTGGCCTTCAACCACTGGTGTTCGGAGGTCATCCGGTCCTCGGGGCGGCCCGGCCGTGAGGTCGGCCGGCTGGCCGCGGAGACGGTCGTCAAGCAAGCCGTCGCCGCCGAGGCGGCGGCCGGCGGTCTGACCTATTTAGCCCCCCTGGCCGGGATGCCCGGCCTGGCGCGGAGCCTGCACCGTTTATTTGATGAACTCCGCCGGGCCGGGGCGGGTCCGGGCCAATTCGAGGCCGCGATCGCCCCGCGAGCGGCTGAGGCCGAGACCGCCCGGCTCTACCGGCGCTACTGTCGCGAGATGGAGCGCCTGAACGTTTGGGGCCCGGCCGAGCGCCCGCTGCTGGTTCTGGAGGCGCTGGAGACCGGCCGGGTGCCGCCGGAGCTGGCTGCCCCGGGCACCCTGATCCTAGACGGGCTCGGCGATGAGGACGACCTGACGCCGGTACAGAGGCGGATTATCCAGCGCTTGGCCGGGGCCTCGGGCCG
>JBGFRN010000060.1:0-21590 GCA_041695105.1 Bacillota bacterium
GACCTTGGTGGCGCAGAGCATGGCGTCAAGAAGAACAGCCCGCGCTTGTTCGTTCCCAATGAGTTTGGCTTTCAGTGTCAACATGGGCATGATTCCGGTTCACCTCCAGCCTCCCATCAGGTCGCACATCTGTTCGATCATTCTCCAATCCGATACGTTTTTCCTTGTCTTGAGAGCGCGCATTTCTTGATCAAACGCATTTCTTAATCAAGCGTGCACTGCCGCGAACGAAAATTCCCGAGGGGGTCCGTGTATCCCCCGACTTAAGTCGGAGGGATTACAGCCCCCTCGGGCTCCCCCATACTTCCTAAAGGCAAGACTTGAGGAAGCCGTAAAGAACGGGAGGCTGACTCAGGAACAGGCTGACAAGATGCTGCAGAAGTGGGCGGAGCGTCGCTCGAAAGCCGATTAGCACCGGCGATTGGACCGGCTAAGAGATGGTTGTGCGGCTGCCGGAACGGTTGGACGTGCAGACGACTCCATTTTGGTGTAAGGTGCAGACATGGAGAGAGTTTTGATCATCGAAGACGATGCTGAACTGGCAAAACTGATGGAACTTTACCTAAGGGACGCCGGGTTTGACGTTAAGGTTGCCTTGACGGGGCCTGAAGGTGTATCTTTCGGGGTTGAATGGTTGCCTCACCTGGTCATACTCGATGTGATGCTCCCTGGCATGCCCGGGTGGGATGTCTGCCGTGCGATTCGCGGTTATACAAGGGCCCCAATTCTGATGGTCACCGCAAGAAGCGAGGAGGAGGATCGGATTAGAGGCTTCGAGGATGGGGCCGACGATTATGTTGTCAAGCCCATTCTCCCACGGGAACTGGTGGCCAGAATTAAGGCACACCTACGAAGGGCCAAGGAGCCATCTGTCGCCCCTGGCCGGGAGCGGATCGAATATCGGGGCTTGGTCCTGGACCGGGGAAGCCATACCCTTTACGTCCAGGGGGTTGCGGTCGACTTGACACCTAAGGAACTGGAGATTCTTTGGCTTCTGTCTTCCAACCCCGGCCGGACCTTCTCCCGGGACATTCTTTTGGAGCGTGTCTGGGGCTTTGAGGCCGGTGACGCCAGGACACTTGAAGTCCACATCTCGCGTCTCCGGGAAAAGCTCGGGCCGCTCAAAGGCTGGATCAAGACTGTCTGGGCAGTCGGCTATAAGTTTGAGGCGATTGATTGATGACGTTGTTTCAAAAACTCTTCACTACGTATTTGACTGTAGTCTTACTGGCTCTGGTAATCAGCGGCAGCTTTGCCGGGTATCTGGTTCGCGAGGCCGCGGGAAAGACTGAGGTGCGGCGGCTTCAGGCCTTCGGGCGTGATCTGGCCGGTCGCCTTCGAGACCGGGAATTTACTCCCGATCATCTTGGCCGGATAGAGGGAATTATGAATGCCCTCGACCACACCCAATCGGCTGGTGTTTGGATTGTGGATCGTGACGGGCGCGTCGTAATGGCCTCGAATTCGGCCCCGGTCGCCCGGGGCGAGTTAATGAGGGCCGAAACAATGCAAGCGGTCGTGACCGACCAGACTTGGTTCCAGCGATCAAAGCCGGTTCCCGGATTCGGCGCGCCAACCGTTGCGGTTTCCGTGCTGCGGGGAGGTGAGGTTCGGGGGGTCATCTTTTTGACCGCTTTCAGGGGAGTATTTCAAAAAGCCATCCTCGATATCCTGGAATTTACCCTCTATGGATCGGCTGTGGCGGCGGGCATCCTAGCGGTTATCAGCTACTATCTTTCGCGGCGTATCGCCGGGCCAGTCGCTGCGGTTGACGCCGCCGCCCGGCGCTTGGCCCAGGGTGACTTCAGCTCCCGGGTCGAGTGGCGATCGGACGATGAGGTCGGGCGCCTGGCGGCCTCGTTCAACGCGATGGCCTCTGAGTTGGAGCGCCTGGAAAGGGCGCGCAAGGAATTGTTGGCCAATGTCTCGCACGAACTCAAGGGACCTCTGGCTAGGATTTCGGGGTATCTGGAGGCCATTCACGATGGCATCGGCGGGCCCGAGGCCCGCGACCGGCACTTCACCATAGTCCGGAGGGAGGTCAGCCGGCTTGGCCGGCTGGTCAACGATTTGCTGGAGTTCTCGAGACTCCAGGCCGGGAGGCTGATGCTGCACACCTCAGCCTGCGACCTGGCGCCCAATCTGAAAAGGGTGGCCGAGGTGTTTGAAGCACCGGCCCAGGCGGCGGGGGTGTCTCTGATCGTCCAGATTCCCCCTCTGCTCCCAATAGTCGAGTGCGACCCGGGCCGGATCGAGCAGGCCTTGACCAATCTAGTCGAGAACTCGATCACCTTTACTCCCGCTGGAGGCACGGTGATCGTTTCGGCCCGGGAGGAGGCCGATGCGCTTCATGTTGAGGTTGCGGATACAGGGCCGGGCATTCCCCCAGACGAGCTGGACCGGGTTTGGGAACGTTTCTATAAGATTGACCAGGCCCGGACACCGGGTTGCAGCCAGGGCGGATCGGGTCTAGGGCTGGCGATTGTTAAGCAGTTGATAGAGCGTCAGGGCGGGCAGGTCTTTGCCCGCTCTCAGCCCGAAGCCGGTTCGACTTTCGGGTTTCGCCTTCGGCTGAGGAAAAAGGATGGCGCTGGCGCTGGTTGAAAGATGATACCGGTAATTTTCGTTAACAAATATGGGTGCGTTTGATTGAAAATTACGAGCTGGGGGTTGGGCGGTGATTTCCCACCTGATGTCAAGAAGGGTTATTGTCATAACAATTGTTGCGTTTAGCATCATTGGCGGGCTGGGCTATTGGAAGTACGGTCCGGGTAAGGCTCCACCCGCTCAGGCCGCCTTTGTAACCGAGGCGGTCAGAAAGGGCATTCTTCGGGTCACGGTATCAGCTACCGGTGCCGTCACCGGCGAAGCTGAGGTTGAAATCAAACCCGAGGTGTCCGGCACAATCTCAAAAGTGGCCGTCGTGCCGGGGCAAACGGTGAAAGTCGGAGACACTCTAGTTCACCTGAGTAATGACTCCCTGATTGACCAGGCGGCTCAGGCCAGGATCGATCTGGAGATGGCCAGACTGAAGCTGTCGGAGATGAAAAACCCTGCTTCTAAGGCCACTGACGCCCAGATCGAGATCGCTCGGGCCAAATTGGATCAGGCCCAATCTTTGTTAAATAAAAGGATTTTGGAAGTTGCTGAGCTAACCGTCGTAACTGGGTTGACCGGTCAGGTTGATGGAATGACTGTTCAGCCCGGAACCTGGGTCAACTCCAACAGTGTGATCGGGCGTATCCTTGATACTAGCAAGATGGTGGTTGTCTTCCCGGTTAATGAGACCTACGTCAACAGCCTGCGGGTAGGGATGGCGGGCACGATCATGATTCGGGGAGAGACCGAACGGCGACCAGTGACAGTCGTAGAAATAGTCCCAGTCGGCAAACAGTCAGGCAATTCCTCTAGCTTTGATGTAAAACTCGAGGTGAATAATCCAGGCGGTGTCCTCAAGACTGGAATGATTGGCTTAGTATACGTGGATATTGTCGAGTTGTTTAACGTGTCATCGGTCGGGGGATATGGTTATCTCCAGCCGTACAAAACAAAAGACATCGTAAGCAAAGTTAGCGGCGAAGTTAAAAAAGTATTCGTATCCAACCAGGATAGGGTTGTCGATGGGCAGACGGTTGTAATTCTGGAAAACCGCGATCTGGCCCTGAACCGGAACCAGGCTGAGATTGAGTTCAGGTCGGCCCGTGACGTCCTGGATTCGCTGATTAACCCTCCGGCCACCAGCACTGAGGCCGATATCCGGACCCAGGAACTCAGGGTCAAGCAATTGGAGTTGTCCTTGGCCACCAAGGAGCGCGAGGTTGATAAGTTGGTCGTCCGGGCTCCGATCAATGGAACCGTTATCAGCGAGAACGCCAACGTCGGTGACCGGGTGGGCCAAGGGGGGTCAGCCCTGGTGACCTTGGGCGACTATTCAAATATGTACCTTACGATCAGCGTTGACGAACTGGATGTCGGCAAGGTTAGGCCCGGTCAGCGCGCCCGGGTGACCGTCGACGCACTAAACGGGAAGACCTTCAACGCCGAGGTGGTCCAGATCGCCCCGGCCGGAACCGTCAGCCAGGGTGTGGCTAATTTCGGCGTCTTGCTCGGCCTGAAGGAAACCGATGGTCTGATCTCCGGGATGACCGGTCAGGCCACCATTTTCGTAGCCGAAAAGAGCGGGGTGCTATTGGTTCCGCTTGAGGCCATACAGGGAACGGGCGAACGGTCGATGGTCAGGGTGCTTAGGGAGAGTACCCCCCAGCCGGTTCAGGTTAGGACCGGCCTGGCTAACGATACCCATGTCGAGGTGGTCAGCGGCCTGGCGGAGGGCGACATGGTGGTCGCCGGAACCGTCTCGGCCGCTGGCCCGGCGCTGCGCGGATTCGGCGGTATGGGCGGGGGCGGGATAAGGATTAGAGAAGGAGGACCGCCGGGCGGAGGACCGCCAGGCGGGAGTCAGCCAGGAAACCGTGCTCCGGGCGGCGGAGGCAGCCGTGGCGACCGGTAGCGTTATCGCCATCAAAAGCCTTTGGAAGATCTACCGCACCGGAGAGATAGCGGTCGAGGCCTTGAGAGACGCCAACCTTGAAATCGTTCCGGGTGAGATGCTGGCGATTATGGGGCCATCGGGATCGGGCAAGTCGACTCTGATGAACCTGATCGGTTGCCTGGACCGGCCGACCCAGGGCTCATACCTGTTGATGGGTGAGGAAGTCAGCAACAAGACCGACAATGAACTGGCCGAAATCCGCAACCGCCGGATAGGGTTTATCTTCCAAAGCTACAACTTGCTTCCCAAATTGACGGCTCTGCAAAACGTCGAGCTCCCGCTGGTCTACCGGGGGACACCTGCCAAAGAGCGGCGCCGGTCGGCGCTGGAGGCTTTGGAGTCGGTCGGGCTCGGGAATCGCACCCACCATCGGCCCAAAGAGCTTTCCGGCGGCCAGATGCAGCGGGTGGCCATCGCTCGGACCTTGGCCCAACGGCCGGCTATTCTGCTTGGTGACGAGCCGACCGGAAACCTTGACAGCCGTTCGGGCGCTGAGGTAATGGGGGTGTTTCAGGATCTTAACCGTCAGGGTAGCACCGTGGTCCTGGTAACCCACGACGAGAACGTAGCCGCCCACTGTAAGCGGGTGATCAGACTCCGCGACGGGGAGATCATCGCCGACCACCCGGTCGTCCAACCGCTGGACGCGCGAGCTGGGCAAATGGCACCGCCTGCCTTGCCGGGCGGGCCAAAGAGTGCCTCCGGGGGTGATGGCTGGTGAATCTGGTGGAAAGCCTGAAAATCGCCTGGCAGAGTTTGGTCGGGAACCGGCTGCGATCGGCCTTGACGATGCTGGGGGTTATTATTGGAGTCGCTGCGGTCATCGCCTTGGTTTCAATCGGCCAAGGGGCCAGCCAGCAGATCACCAGTCAGATCCAAAAACTCGGCTCAAACGTCATTACCGTCCTCCCGCGCGGCAATACCGTCGCCCGGTTGGGCTTGGATGACGTTGAAGAGCTGACCGCTCGGGTGTCCACCCTGAGCCGGGCCATACCTTCACTGTCCCGGCAGACTACGGTCAAATGGCAAAATAAGACCTACAGCACGACGGTTGAGGGCACTGCCGATGGCTATAGTGAACTCCGGAGTTTTCCGGTCGCGGTTGGCCGGTTTATCACCCCAAGTGACGTCGATGGGCGGCGGAAGGTTGCCGTTCTGGGGAAAAAGGTCCATACCGAACTCTTCGGTGACCTCAACCCTTTGATGCAGCAAATTAACATTAGCGGTGAAACTTATACCGTTGTCGGGATAATGAGCGCCAAGGGCCAGGGCATGGGCGGGGACTATGATGATCGCGTCCTAATTCCGATATCTTCGGCCCTGCGGCTCTTTGGGACCAACCGGGTGTCGAGTATCTTGGTGCAGACCAGCGATGCCAAGGTGGCTCCGGCCACCGTGGCCCGGATCCAGGCGATCTACCAAAAGAAATTCCCGACCAGGAACCCAGGCCGGGACGACGCGGTGATGGTTTTCAGTCAGGACCAGTTGCTTTCGACGGTCGGAGACGCCACCAGAACTTTTACGATCATGCTCGGGGGGATCGCCGGCATCTCACTGTTGGTTGGCGGGATCGGAATCATGAACATCATGATGGTTTCGGTGACCGAACGGACTCGGGAGATCGGTATCCGCAAAGCCCTGGGCGCCAAAAGGAGAGATATTCTCTCCCAGTTCCTGGTGGAATCAGTATTCCTGAGCCTTTCCGGCGGTGCGATCGGCATCATCCTGGGAGTCGGGGGAGCCAGGGCGATGGAGGCCTTCGGTCTTCCGTCGACCGTGTCAGTAACCTCAATCGTGATGGCCTTCAGCTTCTCGGCCGCGGTCGGTCTCTTTTTTGGGGTCTATCCGGCCATGAAGGCGGCCAACCTCGACCCGATTGAAGCCCTTCGCTACGATTAAGAGGCCCGACAATGCTCCGGAAATATAGGTCCGATCAACGTCCTATAATATACGTTATGTTAACTAATTAGTTTTTTGCCATAAAAGGCGGCAGCCCTCAGTCCGCGGGGCTAGGCGACCTTCTCTAACCAGCCACGAAAGCCAGGCCTGCACCGCGGCACGGGACAGGTAGTACATCGAAGGATCGGGCGGAACGAAGCCGAGACGATCCATAAGGCTAGTATAGATTTCCTCGGTTTCTTTCGGCTGCCCGGCCTCCCCGGCAATCTCCAACACCTGCTCGGCTATTTGGCACACCAACCGCCGGTTGGCGTCAAGGGGCGAAGGCCAGGCAACCCCAGCCACGCGCTCGCTGCCCGCGGCTGCCGGGTTCCAGGGGGTTCCGTGCCCCGGGATGACCGTGGCCCCAACCTCTCTGGCCCGGGCTTCAAGCCGCTTCAAGCTTTCCAGGTAGGCCCCGGGATCTACTAGATAGGGTATGCGGTGCTTAGCAAGGACTTCCGGGTCGAAGTAAGCATCGCCGGAAAAAATCACCTGGCCGCAGCGTAGGCCGATTTGACCCGGGCTGTGGCCCGGCAGGGTCAATACCTCCAAGCTGTCCATGGGTAACTCCAACTGGCCGGCCAGCCAGGCGAGCGCCTGTTCGTCGAGGGGACTGGGCTTCGGACCGGATTTGGCTTGCAGGAAGCGGACTTGGAGCTGGGGCGGCGGTGCGGCACCAGAAAACAGCCGGGTCGGGAGCTGTTCCGGGTCGGCCACCAGCGGAAGCTCCCCGTAGGAACAGAAAACGCGGGCCCCAGTCTTCTCGCACAACCACCCATTCCCGCCAGTATGGTCGGCGTGGTGGTGGGTGTTGATCACGGCCGCGATCTGAAAGCCGTTGTCCGCAGCCGCCTTACGCAGGCGACGGGCGGCCTCTCCGTCGATACCAGAATCGACGGCAGCCGCCCGACCGTTGCCGCCTAGGATCAAGCCCAGATTGACCGGGCCGGCCAAGTAAGCGGCCCGGTCATCAATTCTCAGGAATCCACTCAACGGCGCCTCGGCTTTTCTTCTTCCGGAAGGTCGTAGACCGAAATCATGTATTCATCGCTCCCTGCCTGGCGCAATCCAAAAATTAAACCACGATCCTTGAGAAGCTGGTTGAGAAAGGTTATGAGCTGATATGGAGGCTCGGAAAAAGAAAACCGGCTCTCCCCGAGTACGGGAAGGTGGTCATGAATCGGCTTGAAATCCAGATGAGTTGCCCCCTTAAAATAAGTCTCAGCTACCGATCTTGCGGCGTTCGCTTGAATGCTTGTTAAGCATTTGGGTTAAAAGGGCGATTACCTGCTCGGTCGTACCCTCACCCGTGTAAATCAACGGCTCAGACTGGAAAGAGTCGAGCACGCGCCACAAGTTATCGGTTTCTTTAGCCAGGCCAAGAACGGTTTTTTCGACCTCATGATGGAAGGTGGTGTAGTATCCCTCGGCGGCATACTGAGCGATCAGCCCCTCCCTCTCATCATTGGTCAGTTCGAGTAGGTGTTTCAGATACTGGGACCTGTCACGGATGTCCTTAAGGATATCCCGGAAGGCACCGGCCGGCAGGAAGTGTGTAGTCACCGACGCCCCCCCTTTCATTTTCTTAAGCGCGGGTTCGTCACGAAAAAATCATTACCTTTATTTTTATCGGTTGATGTTACCGGAAAATTGACCGGTATCTATTTCTTTTTGGCCAAGGCGCTTTCAACCGCTGGATGGATTAATCGTCCTAACATAAGTGACTTCAATGGATCCGAAAATAAGAGCGTGAAGGAGGTGAATTTGATGGCTCAGTTTTCGGGCCGACAGCGCCTTCTGCCGCCTGAGGTTCTCGACACCTTTAAGTACGAGATCGCCAATGAGTTGGGCCTGACCGAGCAGATTCAGTCCAAGGGTTGGCCGGAGATGACTTCCCGCGATTGCGGGCGTGTCGGCGGCCGCATCGGTGGTCGGATGGTCAGGGTAATGGTCAGATTCGCCCAGCAGCAAATGGCCGCTGGAGCTACCACTAGCTAGCCTTCAAGCGTTTGACCGCCCCGCCCGTGTGGTTCCTTCCAATGTATGGTTCCTTCCTTTCCCCCCTCTTTCTGGCGGCGCACTGAAAGCGACGCCTAAAAATAGATGATCGGGGCCCATCTTGGGGGCCCCGTTTATTCATTACAAAAAGCTTTGTCTTTATGGTGTCCCAACCAATTCAGTCAGGGTCATGCTCCGAAATCCTAGTCTCTGAAGATTGGCCAAGATCGGCTCCAGGACTTCGACGGTCGCCTGCCGGTTATCGTGAAGCAGGATTACGGCACCCTCGCGGGCTGAAGATAAAACCCGGCGGATGAGGACCGGCCCGGGGATATCTTGGGGGCCGATATTGGTCCAGAGGGCCAACCTTTGGTTAGATTTTGCCGCTTGATTAATTACCTGATCATTAAAGGTACCGGTCGGAGGTCGGAACCAGGTTGGTGGTTTTCCGGTGATTTGACTGATCACCTGCGACGCCCGGGAAAATTCGGCTTCAAGGTCTTTGGCGCTCAGTTGGGTCAGATCCTGGTGATGGTATGAATGGCTGGCGATTTCATGGCCGTCGCTTATTACCCGCCGGACGATGTCCGGATATTGTTCGGCCTGGCTCCCAATTACGAAAAAAGTGGCGCGGAAGTTGTGTTTCTTGAGCAGTTCCAGAACCTTGGGCGTTAGAACCGGATCTGGGCCATCGTCAAAGGTCAGCGCCAGGGTTTTGGTCGGGACCGGCGGCTGCGGTTGGGTCTGGATTTCCTTGGCCCGGAAAACAATCAACGGGGCGTCGTTTTTGGGTTTGGACGTGTCGGTGGGGCCTGAGCTGACCGGTACTGAGGCGGTTTTGACTGGTGGCGGGGGTTCCAGGCTTAGTCTCTGGCCCACCGAAAGAAAATTGGGGTTCTTCAATCCGTTGAATTTGGCCAGTTCGGCGATCGTAAGTTGGTAGGCAGTGGCGATATCTCCCAGGGTCTCGCCTGGAGCCACGTTATGGAACTTAGGTTTGGGTGGTTTTAATTTCGCTTTGATGGCCGAAACCGTCAGCTTACCGACATACCCCTGGGCAGGGAGCTGCGCCGCTTTTTGAAAGGCCACCACCGCGGCCAGGGTCAAATCTCCATAGTACCCGCTGACCGGGCCTCGATAAAATCCGGCTGCGGTCAGGTTTTTTTGCAACTCAGCCACATCCTCCCCGCTGGCCCCGACCTCAAGCGGCCGGGATCCGAGCGGCGCGGCTGAAACTGGGGCTAAAACCGGGATAACCAGGAGCCCCAAGGCGAGTAACCAGCAGAGGAATAGCTTTGACAGGGACATATTTTCCTCCCGCGAGAAATTGGTTAGCTACCATTGGTTAGCTGCCATATATCTTGTCCGGGAGGCGACCAATATTATGCAAAGTAGGGGAAAATTAAAGCTCAAAGGTTCACGGCCAAAATCCCAGCCAGGGCCCCAACCATCGCCGCCAGGGCCATTTTACCGGCCAGCGGGCCGATGGCCAGAGGCCCGGTAAAGGCCACCAGGCCCAATACGACTCCCAAAAGAACGAACCCCGAGGCGGCGGCCGCCCCATGCAGCCAACCGTAAGAACGTGATTTGACCGCCGCCCAGCCACCGGCTCCAGCATAGCAGATGATACTGACGGCCTGGGTCAAACGGTCGCTGTGGCTGCTGGCAAAATCCCAAAAGAATAGTGATGTCGCAATTATGTCCGACGCTGCCAGGGCGATAACCAAGCCCGCTAATGAACCGGACCAAACCGCGGACCATCTCACTTATTTCTTCCTCCCAGCCGCAGGTATCGCTGCTACCATGATTATGGCGGGGAGATGGTGATTAGACTCAGTGCCTTTCCTGGGGCCGGTCGTTTACCGGGTGGTAGAAGGCCTCCTCAACCTTGCGTAGCAAGTGAAGGTAAAGACCAGAAGCGGCATAAAGGGTTAGGGGAAGGTATATGACCGACCGGGGATCAGTCCGCAGGATCAAAACGGTGGCGATTGTCGGCAGCAAGATCGGGGCCAGCCGGAGCCGCACCAGCCTCGTAGTCTTAAAATCAGGGTACTTGACGGTGCTGACCATTAAGAGTGAGATGGCTAGGGTGGCGGCGGAAAAAGCCCAATGCCCCAAGTTCTGGCCGTAAACGATGAATGAAGCAAGAAGCCCGCCGCTGGCCGTAATTGGAATTCCCACGAAGTGGCCCTTTACAGTCAGTAAGTTAAACCGGGCCAAGCGAAGGGCGCCGCAGATGGGAAAAAAAGCGGCGATAGCCCAGCCCCAGACGCCGATGTGCTGGAGGTTGACCTGGAACATCAGCAGGGCCGGCGCGACCCCGAAGGCTACCAGGTCAGCGAGAGAATCCAATTGCTTTCCGAAATCGCCCTCGGCTTTCAGCCAACGGGCTAGCCGCCCATCGAAGGCATCCAAAATCATCGACAAGAAGACTAGAAGCGCGGCCGGTAGGTAGTGACCTTGGGTGGTCAGGATGACTGAAACCACACCGCTAGCAAGGTTGCCGATGGTCAGCAGGTGGGGCAAAAGGTCGAGCCCCTTTTTGCCTTTCTGATGCCAACTCCGGACCCGGTTACGGGCCGGGTCGTTGCGAATCACGCGCAATTTCAATTGTCTATCTTCCTTCCCACCACGGTTAGCCCGCCGGTCACTTTGTCTCCCGGTTTGACGTTTGGTTCATAGCCAGGCGGCAGCCAGATCTGAGTGCAGGATCCGAATTTGATCATGCCGATCCGGTGGCCGCGTTCAACCGGCTCCCCCACCCAGACCCAGGAGACGATCCTGCGGGCGATCAGACCGGCGATTTGGCAAACCAGAAACCTCTGCTCGCCGGTGTCGAAGCCAATATAGTTCCGCTCGTTGACCTCGCTGGCCTTGTCGGCCCAGGCAACCAGGTACTTGCCGGGGACGTATTCCTGGTAGGCGACGGCACCAGCCACCGGAGCCCGGTTGATGTGAACATCGGCCACCGAAAGAAAGATACTGATCATGGTTGATTCCGATTTCAGAAAGCGTTGCTCACGCTCCCTGGCTACGGTTAGAACCCGCCCGTCAGCCGGAGAGACCACCACATCAGGCTCAAGCGGGGCAAGGCGTTCCGGGTCTCGAAAGAAGAAAGCCGTGAATGCCGCGAGAGCCAGAGCGATCCAGGCCGGCCAGCCAAATGTTATGTAAAGAACCCCGGCTATCAGCAGGAGGGCCAGAACCAGGCCCCTGCCCTCCGGATGGATCGGAATGCGCATCAGAAAACTCCCTTAGTGAAACTAAGTGCACCGGGAACTATTCGACAAAAAAACCGTCTTCCCTCCGTTATCCGGGTAAATCCCTTGAAATCAGGGTTGGGGCCATGAGCACAACCCCCACTCCCTCATTTCCCCGATCAGGCGGTGATGGGTAAGGTCAAGCTGGATCGGCGTGATCGAGATCTGGTTCTGCTGAATCGCGACCACGTCAGTGTCGGGATCATTGCACAGTTCGACCACTTCACCCCCTAGCCAATAGTACTCGCGGCCGCGGGGGTCTGCCCGCCGGTCAAAAATATTCCGGTACTGCCTGATTCCCAGCTTGGTCATGACGACCCCACCGAGGAGGGGACGGTCAGTAGGAGGGATATTGATGTTCAAGAGGGTCTTAGGGGGAACACTGTGTTCCATCAACCTGGGAGCGATGAAGGCGGCGAAATCGGCCGCCAGGGTGTAGTCCGGGTTTTGAAAGGCGCAAAGTGAAATGGCAACAGCTTTAACGCCCATGAAGCAGGCCTCAATCGCCCCTGAAACCGTGCCCGAATAGAAGACGTCGGTGCCCAAGTTGGCCCCGCGGTTAATTCCGGAGATAACCAGGTCGGGAGGATCATTGATCAGGGCCTCTATAGCCAGTTTAACACAGTCGGCCGGGGTGCCGCTGATCGACCAGGCCGTCACCTGGCTCATCGGGATCTGAATCCGTTCGACGTGGATGGGGCGATCGATGGTTATAGCATGCCCGGTGGCGCTCCTCTCTCGGTCCGGGGCCGCGATAAAAACCTCGGCCCCCTTCAGGCGCTCCAGGGCCGCACGGAGGGCCTGAAGACCATCAGCAAAGATGCCGTCGTCATTGGTCAGCAGGATTCTCATCGGTTGTGCTTCACCTCTGAAATGTTTTTCCCTCCGAGCCAGCGGCTGATCAGTGGCCTGAGATCCTGCCAGGGTGCTTGCCTGAAGGACGGGCCGGGAAGGCAATCAAGGAAAACCCGGCCGTAAGCGGTCCGTCCTGGACCAAATCTGGGATCAAGGATAACGACAACTCCTCGATCCGAGCGCGATCTGATCAGCCGGCCGAAACCCTGGCGGAACTTGATCACGGCATCGGGCAGGGAGAGCTTGTAAAAGGGCGAGACTCCCCTTCTTTCCATCGCCTCGGCCCGGGCCGCCTGGACCGGCTGGGTCGGTGGCTGAAAAGGGAGACGCACCAGAACGACACAGGAAAGGCCCGGTCCAGGGACGTCAACCCCTTCCCAAAAGCTCGAGGCCCCGAAAACAACCGCCCGGTCCATCTCGCGTAGAGCTGCGGCCAGGCGTCCCCGGCCCCCGTCGATTCCCTGACCGAGCAGGGGCAATCCGGCTCCTTCAAGACGGTTCTTGAGGCGACCGTAAACCTGACGCAGCAGCCGGTGTGAGGTGAAGAGCACCAGAGCCCGCCCACCGGTCGTCATCAGCAAGTCGTGGAGCAGGGGCTCCATCCGCTCGGACCAGACCTCATGGCTTAATTCCCTGGGATCGGGCAACCCCTCGGGCAGGCAGAGCAGCACCTGCTCGCGGTATGAAAACGGGCTTTCGACCGCCGCTGAGGCAGGGGGAGCCAGATCCGGCGATCGCAAGCCCAGGCGTTCCTCGAGATAATCAAACTTCCCGTTCACGCTTAGAGTGGCGGAGGTTAGGATGACCGAACTGAGGGGCTGCCAGAGCTTTTCATTGAGTTCGGGTCCGATGTCAAGTGGTGCGGACCGGAGGATGTAGCCCTGGGCCTGGCGCCGGCGAAATGGTTCAATCCACCGGACCTGGTTATCCAGATCGGGTTGAAGAACGCCCAGTATAATCTCGGCTTGCTCGGTGGCCTGGGCGGCCAGGCGTTCGATCTCAAGGGTCATGGCGGCCCGGCGCTCATCGTCGGGTAACTTGTCGAGGACCTCGTCTAAGACTGAGATTAGAGAGCCGGCTAGATGACGTAAGGTGCCTGAAAGCCGGTCACGAACCTTGGTCAGGTCACCCCACTCAACCCGGTTTTCGACCCAGGGACCGAGACGCAGGGCTTGGGGGTAATCATCCTCGGCCCCACCCTGGCTCTTGCTTAGCGCTTCGAGGACAGTCACTAGTTGCTCGGAATGGCCCCGGGCTTGGAGCGTCAGCGACAATAGCTCGTCAATATTTGAGGTCAGGCCCATTCCTTTAAGCCGGTTCACCAGTCCCGGGCGGCCCTGACCCGGGCGACGGGTGAGCGCCGCCAGTTGGCGGTCAAGCTCCCAAAGGTTCAAGGCCGGCCCGAGGCTCTCCCCAGCGGTCGATTCCAGCCGGTGGGCCTCGTCGACCACCAAGTACCGGTATTCGGGAAGAATTTTATTTCCGGTCTTAATATCTGAGATCACCAGGGAATGGTTGGTGATGATCAGTTGAGCCGACTCGGCCGACCGGCGTGAGCGCTGGAAGAAACAAAGACGGTACCAGGAACACTGCGGGCCGAGGCAGTTGCCCGCCTCGCAGTTGACCTGAGCCCAGGCCTCCTCCTCTTCTGGGTTCGGGTCGAGTTCCGACCGGTCCCCAGTTCGAGTCTGGGCCGCCCAGACCGCCAGGCGCAGGTAAAACCAACGCTCAGAATGGTTCCAGAACGGTTCCGCTTCTTTAACCGTATCGCGCCAGCGGCGAAGGCAGAGATAGTTACCCCGGCCTTTAACCATGGCGGCACTCCAGGGTAGGTCGAGCGCCTGGCGAAGCATGGGGAGATCTTTTTCCCAGAGCTGTTCTTGGAGCTGGATAGTGCCGGTTGCGATGACTACCCGGTGGCCGGAGGAAAGAGACCAGTAAAGGGCCGGCACCAGGTAGGCCATCGACTTTCCTACCCCCGTGCCCGCCTCGATCAGAAGACGGCGGTTTTCTGCCAGGGCCTCTGAAACCAGGGCCCGCATCCGCTTCTGGCCAGGGCGCTCCTCGTAGCCTTCCAGAAGCCGAGACAAGGCCCCTCCAGAATCGAGGAAGGTATCAAAGAGTGTCGCCGGGGGCCCGGCCGGTGCGGGACGGGCCCCGGTCTCATCATCGAGGTCGCTCCCTACTGCCACCGGCAAACGGCGGATGCCCCGGTTGCTGAAAGTCGAAGCCCCCCGGGCCAGGGCACCAGAGATCAGTTGGCTTACCGGACCGGGCAGGCCCGTGGAGAAGCGGGCTAACTCATCTAGAAGGTCGATATCGAGCGCGGCCAGCCGGGACTGAAGCTCGGTTAACAACTGGCCGCAAACCAGGGCATCGTCGTGGGCCCGGTGGCTGGGGGACGAGCCGAGGGCTAAATCCCTGGCCAGGCATGACAGGCGGAAGGATCGCATTACCGGAACCACCACCCGGGCCAGGCGATAGGTGTCCAGCCAGCGCTCGGGCTGGCACAGGACAGGCGCGTAAGGGGTTTGGGAAAGAAAGGCGAAATCCAAATCCTGGTTATGTGCCACCAGGGGCAGATCCTGACAGAAATCGGCCAGGTCGGGGAGGATATCGTCCAAAGGCGGGCCAGCGCTGACATCACGGTCGCTGATCCCGGTCAGCCGGGTGATGGCCGGTGGAACCGGCCGGCCGGGGTTGATCAAGCGGTGAAAGGTTGAGACCGGGGCGCCGTTTTCAAAACGGACGGCCCCGATCTCAATGACAGCATCCCCAGCGGGATCTAATCCGGTTGTCTCCAGGTCAAGCGCAATGAATCGCTCCATAATAACCTATCGCTTTCTTTGGGACTCGGGTCATTTCCTGCCTACGGATCCAGATGGCGGCAGTCGTTGATCGTTTCGACCCGCCCGCTGGCGCCGTCCCAGACGACGGTGGTGATACTGACGTTGTCTATCACCAGGATCTGTGACGGGGGCATTTCGGAGATGGTCCTCACCAGCCGCCCGATGGCCGCCCCGTGAGAGAAAGCCAGAATCCGGCTGTTTGGGTATGAAGTCAGGGCCTGGTCGCAGAATTGTATCATCCGGTCGGCCACCGACTGGCCAGATTCGATCCCAGGCACCGGCGGCCGGGCTGGGTCGGCCTTCCAGGCCCGGGCCTCCACAGGATGGCGCTCCATAAGTTCGTCGAAGGTCATGCCTTCCCAAGGGCCGAGATCCCGTTCCCGGAGGAGTGGAGACAGCCGGATTTCAAGACCAAGGGCTTCGGCCGCCACCGCCGCCGTCTGCCGGGCCCGGGTCAAGTTGCTGGAATATAGGGCCCGCCAGGGCCCTTCCCCCTCTTTTTGGGCCCATTGCACCAGCCGCTGGGCCAGGCACCCAGCCTGGGTCAGCCCGGCGTCTGAAAGGGGAATGTCGCTTCGCCCTTGAATCTTTTTTTCACGATTCCAGAGTGTCTCTCCATGGCGGATGAAGTCAATGGTCACGGTTTGATTCCCGTCAGGCATCGTTTTTCTCCGATTCTGAGTATAATGGTTCGTCAAAACGTCTTGGAGGTGGCTATGCGAGTAGACGTTTACTTAACGGTTCAGGAGGCTAGCCCTGAACAGCTCCGGGGCAAGAACGCGGTGGCAATCGATGTGCTCCGGGCGACCAGCACCATCGTGACCGCCCTGGCCAACGGGGCCAGCGAGGTCTACCCGGTCCTGACCCCAAAGGAGGCCCTAGAATTGGTCTTGGGATGGGAACCGGGCAGTTTCCTGCTCGGGGGCGAGCGTGGCTCTTTCCCCCTTCCGGGGTTCGACCTGGGCAACTCCCCCTTGGAATACCAGCCGGAGCTGGTCGAGGGCAAGCGCCTGGTCTTCACCACCACCAACGGGACTAGGGCGGTCAGGCGCTGTGGCGAGGGCCACCTGGGCTGGGCGGTGTCATTCTTGAATCTATCGGCGGTGGCCCAGGCCGCGGCGGGCGGTGGGCGTGATCTGGCCATTATTTGCGCGGGCACTCAGGAGCAATTCGATCTGACCGATTTTGCCTGCGCCGGGGGGTTGATTGACCGTTTGTTTTCTCTGCTCGGGGCGAAGCTTGAGGCAAGCGACTTGGGCCTGGCGGCCCGAGGCGCTTATTCGGACTCCCGGCGGAATATCGAATCCTTGCTTAGGGAGAGCCGCCACGGCCGGCGGCTGGTGGAACTTGGATTCAGCCGCGATCTGGCCTGGTGCGCCCAGCAAGACGCGACACCGGTAGTTCCGCACTACGATTGTGAATTGAGGATGATCCGGAACGACAACATCTGATAATTTTCTTCATAATCATGAAGGAATTTCATGGTACAAAATATAAATGATTTGCACATGAAAGTGCAAGAGAAGTTTGCATTTCAGCGAGTTCTGTTCATTGGGCTGGGCCTGCTGGTCCTGTCAGAGTTAGTTGTCACCTTCGGGCTAGGGAGAAGTACCTCTCTAGCCCTTTCAATTTTGTTAAAACTTCCCGCCTACCTGTTCATAGCTGGTCTGGCGATGGCCCTTTTTCGCAGGGAGCAGGATCGCCGCCAGCGGCTGGAACGAATGGTTACTGAGCTTGAAACCAGCGGCGAGCATGCCTTGCAGCTCTTATCGGCCGTTATTGACGCCAAGGACCAATACACCAGGCGACATTGTCAGGGCGTGGCTCGTTGGGCTGTCGCTCTGGCCGAGGAACTCGGCCTGCCTGAGCGCGAGGTTGAAAAGGTCAGGCAGGCGGGACTGCTCCACGATATCGGCAAGATCGCCCTTTCCGAAGCCATCCTCAGGAAGCCGGGCCGCCTGACACCGGACGAATACCGCCTTTGCCAGGATCATCCCGAGGTCGGGTACCGGATTATCAACCGCTGTGCCACGATGAAAGATGTGGCCGAGATGGTTCTTTATCATCAGGAGCGTTACGACGGTGGCGGCTACCCGCGGGGACTGTCGGGTGAGAAAATCCCGCTCGGGGCCAGGATTTTGTCAATTGCCGACGCCTATGACGCGATGCGCACCGACCGGGTATACCGCTCAGCCCTTCCCCTCGATCGGGCTAAAGCTGAATTGCGAAGGGGCCAGGGCACCCAGTTCGATCCCTCACTGGTTGACATCTTCCTTGAGGCCATCGACGACCGGAAGGTGGCCCGCAGGCTGTACTTCGGCTAGACTGCCCCTTGAGTGGCCGTGGCGCCATTCCCCTCCAGTTTGCATAAAATGCTTTAGACTGGGGCAAAGGGGGGCGGTTCATTGTCAATGAGTGAGGCCGGCGGCCCCCGCCGGTGGCGGAGCGGAAACCTGGGGCGTCCGGTTACCGTCACCTCCGGTGACCTTGATGGTGACGGGCACAACGAAATCCTGGCCGCGGCCGGCAAGGATCTGAAGATCTATGACTGGCGGCTTGGTACTTATGTTATGGTTTTTTCCCTCACCCTGAACCAGGAGATTCTTTCCCTGGCCCATGGGGATCTCGACGGCGACGGGGTCAATGAGGTAGCCGTTGGCACCAAAGACCAGGTATTGGTCTTGGAGTCGGAGCCGGGCGGTGCCCGGGTGGCCTGGACGACTCTCCTCTACCCGAACGCTTTTTTTCGCCAACTGTCAATTGGTGATTCCGACGGCGACGGCAAGGCTGAGCTGGTGGCGGCGGCCTCCGGCGCCCAAACCCTTTATTTCTTCAAGGTCTTGGACCAAGACGGTCGTGAGGAGATGCTCGAGGTCGGCCGGATCTACCTGGGCGGCCTGCTAGGGGCGGAGGTAGCCCCGGGCGGCGGGGAGGTCGTGGCGGCCACCAAGGAGGGCTACGTAGACGTCTTCGTCCCGGGTGCCCTGCTTCCGACCAAGCCAGTGCAGACCCACGTCGTCCAGCAGGGCGAGGCCCTCTGGCGGATCGCCCGTCGCTACCGGACTACCGTCGAGGCTATCCTCAAGGCCAACGGCTTGTCAAAACCCCAGGATATCAAGGCCGGACAGCTCTTGTTGATCCCAAGCGGCCGTTAACCGGCGGCCGTTAACCGGCGGCGGGGAACCAGCCGTGGTGACCCTAGGACCACAGAGCGGCCGCTCGCCGGCGACATTCGGCCATGATCCGCTCCTCGTCAAGAACGAGGAGCTTTCGTTTTTCCATCAGGGCTCGCCCCTGGACATAGACCGAGTCAACGTCTTCGGCCCGGGCGGCGTAAACCAGCAAGGAATACGGGTCGGTCGTCGGGCAGAGATGCGGTTTGTCTAGGTCGATCAGGATAAAATCGGCCTGACACCCGGGTTCAAGCCGTCCTACCCGGTCCTTCAGGGCCAGGGCACCGGCACCAGCGGCGGTAGCCATCCTGACGATCTCGACGGCGGGAAGAGCGGTCGGATCCCCCGTAGCCACCTTCTGCAGCAGGGCGGCGTGCCGGCCGGCCTCAAATATATCCAGGGTGTTAGAGCTGGCCGGTCCGTCGGTCCCCAGGGCTACCTGAAGGCCTGAGCAAAGCATCTGGTCGACCGGGGCGATTCCCGAGGCCAGTTTCTGGTTGCTAAGGGGGTTGTGGGCCACGGTGGTCCTGGTGCCGGCCAGGAACTTGATCTCCTCAAGAGTCAGATGGACGCCGTGAGCCAGCAGCACCGGGCGTTCAAAGAGACCAGCCCGCCTCACCAACTCCACCGGCCTGACCCCGTAGGTCTTAAGGCACTCCTCAACCTCCTGGCGGTTTTCGGCCAGATGGATGTGAACCGGAAGTCGAAGCTCGGCGGATACTTCGGCCACCCGGGCCAGAAAGGCCGGGCTGCAGGTGTAAACCGCGTGCGGCCCTAACATGAGCGTGATCCGCCCGTCGCCCGCCCCCTCCCACCCGGCGTGAAGGGCTCGGCTCTCGGCGATGCCTCTCTCCCCGGATCGGTCCGAAAGGCCGCGGGCCAGGGAGGCCCTCAGGCCTGATTCGACCGTGGCCTGGGCCACCCGGTCCATGTGAATGTACATGTCGGCAAAAGAGGTGACGCCGGCCCGGGTCATCTCGGCCAGCGACAGCAGCGTCCCCCAGTAGACATCGCCGTCCGACATCCGGTCCTCGACCGGGAAGACCTTGTCGAACAGCCATTCCTGCAGCGTCAGGTCGTCGGCATACCCGCGCAGCAGCGACATAGCGGCATGGGTGTGGGCGTTGACCAGGCCGGGCAGGATCAGGCGGTTAGAGGCCTCTACCCTTCGATCGGGTGCCCAGACGGCCGGTTCCGTCTCGCAGGCCGATACGATTTTGTCCTCCTCAACCGCCAAAAAGCCCCGGCGGAAAAAACCGGGGCCGGTCTCAGACATGGTCAGGATCGAGGCATTGCAGAATAGGGTCCTCATGACTAGTGTCCCTGCCAGCTATTCAGGTAACGCTCCTGCTCCCCGGTCAGGGTGTCGATCCCGATGCCGAGGGCCTCAAGCCTGACCCGGGCCACCAGGCGGTCGAGCTCGCGGGAGACGTTGACGACCTTGGGGGGGAGTTTTTTGCCCTCTTTGGCCAGGTGTTCCATGCACAGGGCCTGGACCGCAAAGGACAGATCCATGATCTCAGCCGGGTGGCCGTCACCGCAGGCCAGGTTGACCAGGCGCCCCTCGCCGAGCAGGTAGATCCGGCGACCATCATTCAGGGCGTACTCCTCGATATTACGGCGAACGGTTCTGACAGACTTGGACATTTCCCGCAGCTCGACCTTGTTGATCTCGACGTCAAAATGCCCGGAGTTAGAAAGGATGGCACCGGGCTTCATAACCTTGAAATGCTCGCCGCGGATGACGTCGCGGCAGCCAGTGACGGTAATAAAGAAATCTCCGGCGGCGGCCGCCTGTTTCATCGGCATGACCTCAAATCCGTCCATCAGCGCCTCGTTGGCGGCCACGGGATCCACCTCGCAGACGACCACCCGGGCCCCCAGGCCCTTGGCGCGCATAGCCACGCCCTTGCCGCACCAGCCGTATCCGGCTACCACGACTGTCTTTCCGGCCACGACCAGGTTGGTTGTCCGCAGGATCCCGTCCCAGGTCGACTGGCCGGTTCCGTAGCGATTGTCAAAGAGGTACTTCATGTAGGCGTCATTGACGGCCAGCATCGGAAATTTCAGGGCCCCACCCGCCTCCATCGCCCGCAGGCGGATGACGCCGGTAGTGGTCTCTTCGGCCCCGCCGATCACCTGTGGGAGGGCGTCGGTGCGGTCGGTGTGGAGCAAGTGGACCAGGTCTCCCCCGTCGTCCATCACCAGGTGGGGCTTGAAGTCGCAGAGCTTATGGATGAAGGTGTTGTACTCTTCTGAGGTGCAGTTATACCAGGCGTAAACCCTCACCCCCGACTGGGCCAGGGCCGCGGCGACGTCATCCTGGGTGGACAGCGGGTTGGAACCGGCGATGGCCACCTCGGCCCCGCCGGCGGCCAGGGTCTGGGCCATATAGGCCGTTTTTGCCTCCAGGTGCAGGCAAATCACCAGCCGCAGGCCCGTCAATGGCTTTTCTCGAATAAACCGGTCCCGGATCCGGTTCAGGACCGGCATGTGGTTGGAAACCCAGTCGATCTTCAGGGCCCCTTCGGGCGCCAGGGCCGGGTTGCGCACGATGGATTCGGTCATTGTGCCCTCCTAAGGTTCAAGCTCAATGGTTCCTCAACTCATGGGGGCCGGGGGACGGCAGCCGCACCCGCGCTCCTCCGGGATGCGCCCGATCGCTTCCATGGCCAGACGCTTCAGGTTTTCTTTGTTTTGGGCCATGATTTCCAGGACTTCTTGATGGGATAGGGGCCGGCCGGACAGACCAGCCGCGGCGTTGGTGACCATGGCGATCAGGCCATAGCACAGCCCGGCCTCGCGTGCCAGAACGACCTCGGGGACGTTAGTCATGCCCAGAAGATCCCCTCCGATTCCCCGGCTGTGGTGCGCATGTTCACCCGTCTCGGAGGGGATATTCTGGGCATGACAAACGTACCCGAGGTCGTTCTGTCACGCGAGGCCGGGCTGTGCTATGGCC
>JBGFRN010000324.1:0-3897 GCA_041695105.1 Bacillota bacterium
CACCCCCTCGATGGTGGTGATCTCGCGGTCGCGGGCGTCGACGGCCAGCACCAGGCAACTGTTGACCGGCTGGCCGTCCATCAGGACGGTGCAGGCCCCGCAGTCGCCGGTATTGCAGCCCTTTTTGGTTCCGGTCAGCCCGAGATCCAGACGCAGAACTTCAAGCAGGGTCCGCTTGGGCCTGACCTGAACCTCATAGCGCTCTCCGTTGACCTTAATGATGATTGACTGCTTCACCGGGACACCTCCTCGAGAGCCCTCCGGGTCAGGACCTTGACCATTTCCCGGCGGTATTCGGCGCTGCTCCTGACGTCGCTGATCGGCCTGGCATCGGCGGCGGCCAGTTCGGCCGCCTCGGCGATCTCGTCCGGTCCTAGGGCCGCCCCCCGCAGCCGTGACTCGGCCGAGCGGGAGCGGATTGGGGTCGGAGCCACCGATCCCAGGACCACCCTGGCCTCGGAGCACCGCCCGGCCTCATCCAGGTCGATCCTGACGGCCACGCCGGCTATGGCGATGTCCATAGCCCGGCGAATCCCATGCTTGTAGTAGACGGCCCGTCCCCCCGGACGCATTTCCGGAACCTCAATCTCGGTGACCACCTCATCGCCAGCCAGGACGGTTTGCCCAGGGCCGGTGAAAAAGTCCTCCAGAGCCACTGCCCCCTGGCCGCGCGGCCCAGCGAACCTGACGGTCGCCCCAAGGGCTATCAGCGGAGGGGCCAGGTCGGCCGAAGGGGCAGCGTTGCAGAGGTTCCCGCCGGCCGTGGCCAGACACCTGATCTGGGTCGAGGCCATCTTGCCGGCCGCGGCGGCCACCACCGGGGCCCACTGGCGAACCAGCGACGATTTCTCCAGGTCCCTGAGCGTCGTCAGGGCCCCAAGGCGCAGCACCTTGCGATCGACCGAAATCTGGCCCAGCCCCGGTACCCGCTTGAGGTTGACCAGGTTAGCCGGAGCCAAGGCACCGCGCTTCATCTTTACCAGAAGGTCGGTGCCGCCGGCCAGAATCCTGGCCTCGCCCCCCAGGCGGGCCAGGGCATCGATCGCATCCTGGATCGAGGCCGGCTCATAATACTCAAAATCTTTCAATTTACACCCTCCTCCCGCTGGCCGGGATTCAGACATCCCGCTCGTCAATGACCCGTTTGGTTTTCTTCTCGCTCCGGGGGAGGCCGCCGAACGGAACGATCTCGGCCTCGGCCGTCACCCCGAGCTGGGTTTTGATCGCTCTCTGCAAAACTTTGGCCAGTTCGCCATGGTCAGGGGCCGTGTTCTCGGCCGCCTCGGCCCTGATCAGCATCGAATCGCGGCCGCCCTCGCGGCGCAGGACGATCCGGTACTCGCTCGATAGGCCCGGCGTTTTCGAGAGGACGGAGTCAATCTGGCCGGGGTAAATGTTGACGCCTTTGATCTTGATCATGTCATCGGTCCGCCCGAGCAGCCGCTCGATTCTGGGGTGGGGGCTGCCGCAGGGGCACTGGCCGGGGATAATCCGGGTGATGTCCCGGGTCCGGTAGCGCAAGAGCGGCATGCCTTCCCGGGTAAGCGTCGTGGCGGCCAGCTCGCCCTGCTCGCCGGGGAGCAGTTGCCTGCCGGTAACCGGGTCGATAATTTCCTTCAGGAAGAAGTCGTCCCAGTAATGGATCCCCTGATGGCAGTGGCAGTCGAGGCCGGTGCCCGGGCCGTAGAGCTCGGTCATACCGATGATGTCGAACGTCTCGATCCCGAGCAGATCCTCGATCCGGGCCCGCATCTTATCGCTCCAGCGCTCTGAACCGATAACTCCCTTCCTCAGCTTGATCTGGCCGCGCAGGCCGCGCCGCTCTATCTCCTCCCCCAGCAGCAGGGCGTAGGATGAGGTGCTGACCAGAACAGTCGACCCGAAATCAATCAGGGTCTCAATCTGCATCTCACTGCCGACCGGCCCGACCGGCACCGCCATCGCCCCCAGGCGCTCACAGCCGAGCTGAAAGCCGATCCCGGCCGTCCAGAGGCCGTACCCGGGGGTTATCTGGACCCGGTCGCGGTCAGTCACCCCGGCGTAGGCGAAGCAGCGGGCCATCATCTCGGACCAGTCATCGATATCCTTTCGAGTGTAGCAGGCGACCGTGCGCTTGCCGGTCGTGCCCGAGCTGGCATGGATGCGGACGATCCGCTCCTCGGGAACGGCCGCCAGCCCCAGAGGGTAGTTCTCGCGCAGCTCTTCCTTGTCGGTGAACGGGAGCTTAACGACATCCTCAATCGTACGGATATCCTCCGGCCGGACGCCTAGAGCGTCCATCTTACGCCGGTAAAATGGCGAGTTCTCGTAGCAGTGCCTGACCGTCCAGCGCAGGCGCTCGGACTGCAGGGCGGCCCGCTGATCTTCGGACATACGGTCAAACCCTCCCCTTCAAGCTTCCTGATCCGAACCCAAAACCACCAGACCGTCAACCGCCTTAACCCCTTCCGGGGTGACCTTCAGGGGATTGACGTCGACCTCCGCAATCTCGGGGTGGTCGACCATCAGCCGCCCCAGGGCGACCAGGCACCGGGCGACGCCTTCGAGATCGCCGGCCGGCCCGCCGCGGTAGCCGGAGAGCAGTCGGAAAGCCCTGGTCTTTTGGATCAGCCCGATGGCCTGGTTGCGGGTCAGCGGTGCCAACCCCAGGGCAAAGTCCTTAAAAAGTTCGACCGCCACCCCGCCCAGGCCGAAGACCACGAACGGCCCGAAACACGGGTCGCGCTTAGCGCCCAGGATCACCTCAACCCCGGAGGGAACCATCTCCTGGACCAAATAACTCCGGTCAGGTCCAAAACGCCCGACCATCCCCTCCCAGGCTGCGGCCAGTTCCTCGCTCGTCTTCAGGTTCAGCGCCACCCCGCCCGAGTCTGACTTGTGCAGGATTTGGTCGGAGCAGATCTTCAGCGCTACCGGGTAGCCGATCTCCCCGGCCGCCGCCAGGAGTTCCTGGCGCGTCCTGATCAAGCGCTCCCGGGTGACCGGGAGGCCGTATTCGGCCAAAAGCGCTTTCGACCGGTATTCGTCGAGCGCTCCCGAGGGGCCCCCTGATCGGGCGACAAGTCCAGATCTATTCGACCTTGGGGCCGCCTCAACCTGCCCAGCTTGCGAGCCGGCCGGGACCAAGCGTTGGCGCGCCTCGCTGCAGCGAACCAGAGCCAGGTAGGCCCCGACCGCCCGCTCGGCGTTATCGAAGATCGGAACCCCGGCCCCATCGAAGATTTCGGTAATCTGAGGCGCCGAGATGGTAAAGGCGACCAGCGGCTTTTGATGCCTTTCGGCCGCCTGGACGAAGGCTTTGGCAAAGTCGGGGAAGTCCAGCCCGACGTTGATGGCAATCATCCCCGAGATTTCCGGATCGCCCATCACGGCGTCGACGCAGCCATAGTAGTTCTTCGGGTCGCACTGAGGCGTCATGTCGACCGGGTTGTTCGGGGCCCCGAAGTCCGGGATCAGGCTGATCACCTTTTGGCGGGTTGCCTCCTTGAGCGGCAGCACCTGCAGGCCCTTCTCCTCACAGGTGTCGGAGGCCAGCACGCTCGGCCCCCCGGAGATGGTCACGATCGCCAGGCGGCGGCCGGCTGGAAGCCTGGGCTGTTCCTGACGGAAGGCCGCCGAAAGGACGGCCACCGTGTCAAAGAAGGCCTCGGTGCCCTCGGTCCAAATGATCCCGGCCTCTTCAAAGGCCGCCCGGTAAAGCTCAGCCGCCCCGGCCATCGAACCGGTGTGCGAAGAGGCGGCCCGGGAGCCGGCCTGGGTCCGTCCGGCCTTGAGCGCCACGACCGGCTTTTTGGCCGCGACCCGGCGGGCCACCTCGATGAAGCGCCGGCCGTCTTTCAGTCCCTCAATGAACATGGCGATGACGCCGGTGGCCTCGTCCTGCTCCAGGTGCTCCAG
>JBGFRN010000027.1:0-3883 GCA_041695105.1 Bacillota bacterium
TGATCGACCAGGTCATCGCCGCCAACCCGAACCCGGTGGCCGACTACCTGGGCGGTAAGCCTACCGCGGCCGGGTTCCTGGTCGGTCAGATCATGAAGGCTACCCGCGGCCGGGCCAACCCCGGAGCGGTCAACAAGCTCCTGACCGAGAAGCTCGAGGCCCTGAAGAATTAAGCCAGGGTTTGTTTAAGGGGTAGGTTCTTGTCACGGATTGAGGTATCGGTTGAGATTAAGGCCAGCCCGGAGAAAGTCTTCGGGTATTTCACGATTGAGAAAATGCCCCTCTGGTACGGGGCCGAGGCCGGCACCCGGATGCTGACCTGCCACGGCCGGGATTTCCGGCGCGGGACGGTCGTCCAGTTCTCGGGCCGGATTTTCGGTCGCGACCAAGCTTACGGCGCCCTGGTGACCGACTACCAGCCCAACCGGTCGCTGGCTTTTCAGACGGTCAACCGCGACGTGGCGGCCGAGATTGCATGGAAGCTGGAGCCGGTGGGCGCGGTAAGTGAAGGGCCCGCCGGTGCCCACACCCGCACCCGGGTGACGATGGTCGACCATTTCCACCTGCCAGGCAACCCGATTGGCTGGCTCTTCGACCGCCTCCTGGTCGCCCCGATGATGCGGGCCAACGACCGGCGCTTCATGCAGAACCTGAAACGCCTGGCCGAGGCGGGGGCTGAGGCCGGCGGGACAGGCGGTGCGGCTGGCGCAGGCTCCGATGCCTGACGCCGGCACCCCCAGGGTAGGCCAAAAGGCCGAGGTCGAAATCACCGGCCTGGGCGAGGGGGGAGAGGGGGTGGGCCGGATCGAGGGGATGACCGCCTTTATCCCCGGGGTCATGCCCGGCGATCTGACCTTGGCCGAGGTGACCGAGGTCCGCAAGAACTTCTGCCGGGCCCGGGTCAGGCAGATCCTCAGGCCCTCTCCTCATCGCGTGGCCCCGCCGTGCGCTGTGGCTGATGAGTGCGGCGGGTGCCAGATCCAGCATATTGACTATCAAGAACAGCTCCGGCTCAAGACCCAATCGGTGCGGGACGCCCTGCGGCGCATCGGTAGGTATGACCCGGGGCTGGTTTTGCCTACGCTAGGTTGCCGGAACCCCTGGGAGTACCGGAACAAGGCCCAGTTTCCGGTTGGATTGGCCCCGGCCAGCCTGCGGGCCTCGGACGGGCGGTTTGGTCAGCGGGTGGTGGCTGGCTGTTACGCCCGGGGCACCCATCAGATTATCGACACCGACCTCTGCCTGATCCAGCACCCGACCAACAATCGCACTCTCACTGCCGCCAAGCGGCTGATTGGTGAGTTCGGCTATACCGTATATGACGAAAAGACCGGGCGCGGCCTGATCCGGCACGTCTTGGCCCGGACCGGGCTGCGGACCGGCCAGGCGATGGCGGTGCTGGTGACCAACGGCGAGACCATCCCCAGGGCGCGGGAATTCGCCCGGCGGCTGATGGACGAGGTGCCGGGAATATCCGGGGTGCTGCAGAACATCAACACCCGTCAGACCAATGTCATCCTGGGCGAGAGAACCCGGGTTTTGGCCGGGGCCGAGACGATTGAAGACATTATCGGCGGCCTGCGCTTCAAGATTTCTGCCCGGTCGTTCTTTCAGGTCAATACCGAGCAGACCGAGGTCATTTATCGCCAGGCTCTCGAGTACGCGGGAATAACGGTGGGGGATGCGGCGGCGAACGGGAACGGCTCCGTTGCGGGGGCAGCCGAGCCCGGCCTTCCAGGCGTCGTAGTTGACGCCTACTGCGGGATTGGGACAATTACTCTCATGCTCGCCAAAGGGCTTCACCGGCGGGGCGGCCTGGTTTACGGGGTCGAGGTCGTGCCCGAGGCGATCGAGGACGCCCAGGCCAACGCCAAGCTGAACGGTATCGACAACGTCGAGTTCCGCTGCGGCCAGGTCGAAAAAATTGGACCGCAACTCCTGGAGGAAGGAGTCCGGCCCGACGTCGTAGTGGTTGATCCGCCCCGCAGGGGATGCGAGCGGGCGGTGCTTGAGACCTTTGCCGCCATGGCCCCCCGGCGGATCGTGTACGTTTCGTGCAACCCGAGCACTCTGGCTCGGGATCTGGCCTATCTCAGGGAGTTAGGGTATGAGGCTCGAGAGGTCCAGCCGGTGGATATGTTCCCGCAGACCTGGCATGTGGAAGCCGTAATCCTGTTGCAGAACACGAAACGCTGACGTATCAAGGCTTTACAGGATTAGAAATAAAAACATGCTTTGACGTGAGAGGATGCTTTCACGTCTTTTCTTTTTGGTAGAATGTAAATGCGATTGCCTGGACTTTAACACCCAGATAAGCAGGAATCCTCTAGAATCAATGGTTTCGGGAAGTACAATAGCGGCGTACCACTACGCCCTTGGTTGTGGTACGGCCCTTTAGAGTACGGGCTGGACGGTGGCCGGGGGGCGAAGACCAACCGCGCGAAAGGCATCGTAGGCATCGCCGGTCAACTCGGTCCTGACGATGTAGTCAGCCCCATCCAGGGTAAGCCTCACGGCCTTGACCCGAGACAGGTCTCGCAAGACCGAGGAGTATTCTTTGGAGCCTTGGTTTTTGAGCAGCCGGCGCAAGGCGCTCTCCAGAACGAAAGCCAGGAAACAGATAAACACGTGAGCCCGAACCCGCGGCTCGGTCCAGTGATAAACCGGGCGTAAATCCAGGGTACTCTTTAGTTCCCGGAAGGCTCGTTCTACCTGCCAAAGACCCTTGTAGGCTAGCGCCACATCCTCGGGGCTGAGGCTTTGGTTGTTGGTCCTGAGCACGTATTTGCCATCGTACCGGGCTTCTTCTTTGAGTTTCGCCTCGTCGATGGCGGCCTTAGCCCCGTCAATTTTCAGATACTGCCGGTAGCCCCGGTTGGACACCAGGCTTTTCAGCCCGTCTTCGCGCAGCTTTTTCTGGAGCTTGGCGACCATCTGTTCACGAACCACCACGTCACGGCCGGCTTCCTCAGGGTTGAGACAGACCACATACCGGGTCCCCAAACCAATTACTGTAAAACATGGCATTACATTTTGGCGTTATCCCAAGATGACCCCCTTGATTTCATTGCCTTTGAGGTGTTCGCCCCCCTCAAAATCAAGGGGTTACTGTCAAAGTCGAGATTGCCCATTTTATATAGATTACTTAGGAAGGCAAATGAAGAATGTAAGGGTCATACCTGCTATACCTAAAGAGAATAAAAGGCTCAGGGTTGCTGCCTATTGTGTTACCGCTCACGCAGGTTGGCGGTAGAACTCCCACCGTCAATGGCGTAATACTTGAGGCGTCAACCCGCCAGTTGGGTGAGAGTTCAGCCGTCAGCCAATAGTTTTCGAAAGGGGAAAGCCGGTCAGCCGGCCGTACCCCGTTGACGCTCGTAATCAGCCACCTTAACGCACCCGGTCTTGTCAGCCTTGCGCTCCTCCTCCCAGAGGAAGATATCGATAAGCTCCGTGACCGGTATCCGGCGTGGCTGGCGGCCGCTTGAGGCCAGGCGGGCCAGGGGGGTCTGGCCGGTACCGCCGTGGACGCGGGTGTGGTAATACCCGTCGATCCAGGCGGCCAGCGATCGGTTTAACTCTGTTAGGTTTGAAACCTGCCCGGTCTCAATTTGCTGGTAGGCTTCGGGTTTGAAACTGGTGTCAACAAACCGGAAAAAGCGCTCAATCTTGCCCCGGCCAGCCGGGCGATAGGGACGGCTGTGAGAGAGCCTGATTCCGAGCTTGCCGCAGGCGCGGGCCAGGTGGATCGACGAGAAGACAGCGCCGTTATCGCAGTAAAACCGCCCGGGGATGCCGTGGCGCAAGATGGCTTTCTTCAGGCTGTCTTCCAGGCGGGGCAGCCTTTCATCCCAGTAGAACTCAGCGTGAACCACCGCCCGGC
>JBGFRN010000329.1:0-3866 GCA_041695105.1 Bacillota bacterium
AAAGCCCTGGACCCCTTCGTGACCACCAGAACTACCCGGAAGGTCGGTCTGGGTCTCCCGCTGCTGAAGGCGGCGGCTGAGCGGTGTGATGGTGGCCTGGAGATCAGATCGAAGGAGGGGGAGGGCACGCTGGTCGCAACCTGGTTCCGGCACAGCCATATCGATCGGTCGCCCCTGGGCGACATGCCTGGAACCCTTCAGACCTTCGTCGCCGGAGCCCCGCAGCTCACGGTGGATTATCTCCACCGAAGGATGAGAGAGGACGGCGCCGCCGTCGAGTTCCGGTTTGACACCACTGAAGTCCAGTCCCGTCTTGGGGATGTGCCGCTCAACCACCCGATGGTCATCGAGTGGATCGGAGAATACCTGGCGGAGCAAACCGCCCGGTTATACTCCCCGGGGGCTCAGCAATGATAGCTGAACCGTACCAAACCAAAAGGGGGAGAAGATTGTGAAGTCTTTGGAGGAACTGGCGCAGCTTCGAGCCAAGGCCCAGGAAGCTCTGAAGGTCCGCGAAGGGCAGAAGGAGACCCGGATCGTGGTCGGATTAGGCACCTGTGGAATCGCCGCGGGCGCCAGGGAGACCATGAAGGCAATCCTCGACGAGCTCAGCAAGCGCAACATCAATGACGTCACCGTTTCCCAGACCGGATGCATCGGCCTTTGTGAGTACGAGCCTCTGATCGAGGTCTACAAGGGTCAGCAGAGAGTCACTTACCACCACGTCGACGCGAACCGGGCCCGGCAGATCATTGCCAGCCATATCGTCAACGATCAGGTGGCCGGGGAATGGGTCGTTTCCACCAAATAAGGGGGTCCTACCGTGGCATCTTATCGCTCACACGTCCTGGTCTGTGCCGGAGCTGGCTGTATCTCCTCCGGGTGCAAGGCCGTGGAGGAAGCCCTGCTGGAGGGAGTCCGCGCCCACGGACTCGAGCAGGAAGTCCGCATCGTCGAAACCGGGTGCATGGGCCCCTGTGATCTGGGTCCGGTTGTGGTCATTTATCCGGAGGGCGTTTTCTATCGGAAGGTCAAAGCCGCCGACGCAAGCGAGATCGTTTCTGAGCATCTTCTCAAAGGCCGAATTGTCAAACATTTGGTCGCCAAGACGACCGACGGCGAGAAGACTTTGCCGACAACTCAGGAGATCGATTTCTTCAACAAACAGACCCGGATCGCCCTGCGCAATACCGGCGTGATCAACCCTGACTCCATCGAGGAGTATATCGCCCGGGACGGCTATTCCGCCCTGGGTAAGGTCCTCTCCAAGATGACACCCGCCGAGGTCATTGACACCGTCAAGCGCTCCGGCCTGCGTGGTCGGGGCGGCGGCGGCTTCCTCTCCGGCCTGAAATGGGAGTTCACCGCCAAGGCTCCGGGAAGCCCCAAGTACGTCGTCTGCAACGCCGACGAGGGCGATCCCGGGGCGTTCATGGACCGCAGCATTCTGGAGGGTGACCCGCACAGCGTCATCGAAGCCATGGCCATCTGCGGCTATGCCGTGGGGGCCAGCCAGGGATATGTCTACGTCCGGGCCGAGTATCCCCTGGCGGTGGAGCGCCTGGGCCACGCCATTGAAAAGGCCCGTGAATTCGGCCTGCTGGGCCAAACCATCTTCGGAACCGGGTTCGATTTTGACCTGGAGATCCGCGTTGGCGCCGGCGCCTTCGTCTGCGGCGAAGAGACGGCCCTCATGACCTCGATAGAGGGCAACCGCGGCGAACCTCGCCCTCGCCCGCCCTTCCCGGCTCTCAGGGGCCTCTGGGATAAGCCTACGGTCCTGAACAATGTCGAGACCTGGGCCAACATCGCTCCGATCATCCTGAACGGGGCCGAATGGTTCGCCTCAATCGGGACGGACAAATCCAAGGGAACCAAGGTGTTCGCCCTGGCCGGCAAGATCAAGAATACCGGTCTGGTTGAGGTTCCGATGGGGACCTCCCTGGGTGAGATCATCTATGACCTGGGCGGCGGAATTCCGGGCGGCAAGAAGTTCAAAGCAGCTCAGACCGGCGGTCCTTCCGGCGGCTGCATCCCGCCTGAATACCTGAATGTCCCCGTTGACTATGACTCCCTGCAAGAGCTTGGAACCATCATGGGCTCGGGCGGCCTCATCGTCATGGACGAGGACACCTGCATGGTGGATCTGGCGAAGTTCTTCCTGGAGTTCTGCCAGGATGAATCCTGCGGCAAATGCGCCCCCTGCCGGATCGGCACGACCCGTATGCTGGAGATTCTTAACCGCATCACTCGCGGGGAGGGCCGTGAGGGGGACATCGACCTTCTGGTCGAACTGGCCGGTGGAATCAAGTCTTCCGCTCTCTGCGGCCTGGGTCAGACGGCGCCGAACCCGGTTCTGTCTACTCTCCGCTATTTCCGCCACGAGTACGAAGCCCACATCCGGGATAAGAAGTGTGCTGCCTCGGTGTGCGCCAGCCTGTTTGATTCCCCCTGCCAGAACACCTGCCCGGCGGGCGTGGATGTGCCCATCTACCTCGATCATATCCGGAACCGGCGTTTTGCCGAGGCCCATGCTACGGTGCAGGAGGAAAACCCGCTTTCTATCGTCTGCGGGCGGGTCTGCAACCACCCCTGCGAGGCCAAGTGCCGCCGGGCGCAGCTTGACGAGCCTCTGGCCATTCGTTCGCTGAAGAGGTACGCTTCCGACTGGGTGCTCAACCAGACCGGCGGACTGCCCTCCCCGACCAGGGCCCAGGCCAACGGCATCAAGGTGGCCGTGGTTGGCTCCGGGCCGGCCGGTCTCACCGCCGCCCACTACCTGGCGAAGCTGGGCTACCTCGTGACTGTCTTCGAGGCCCTGCCCGTGGCTGGCGGCATGATGGCCGTGGGTATCCCCGAGTACCGCCTTCCGAAGAAGGTCTTGCAGTCCGAAATCGATTCGATCACCCGTCTGGGCGTCGAGATTGTCACCAACACCCGGGTCGGCAAGGACATCACCGTGGCCGAACTCAAGGAGAACGGCTTTGGGGCCATCTTCATGGCTGTCGGCGCCCACAAAGAATCCCGCCTGGGAGTTCCGGGCGAGGAACTGGAGGGCGTGCTCTCCAGCGTCGAATTCCTCCGGGATGTCAACCTCGCTGGGTATGGCGGAAAGGTCGCGGCATCCGTCAAGGTACCGGCCCTCAAGGGCAAGCGCGTGGCCGTGATCGGCGGCGGCAACTCCGCGGTGGACGCTGCCCGGACGGCCCTCCGGATGGGCGCAGCTTCCGTCGAGATGATCTACCGGCGCCGCCGTGAGGATATGCCAGCCCTGCCCGAGGAGATCGAGGCGGCTGACGAAGAAGGAATCGCCATCAAGTGCCTGCTCGCCCCGACTCGGGTGGTTGGCGAGAACGGCCAGGTTGTCGGTCTTGAGTGCCAGACGATGAAGCTTGGCGAATTCGACAAGAGCGGACGCCGCCGTCCCGAGGCTGTCCATGGTTCTGAGCACATTGTGCCAGTGGAGGTGGTGATCACCGCCGTCGGCCAGGCCGCCGATCTCTCCCTGATCGAAGGGAGCGGAGTAGAGGCGGCCAGGGGAACGATCAGGGTGAATGATCGGACCATGGCTACCAACGTGGCCGGGGTCTTTGCCGCCGGCGACTGCGTTACCGGGCCGGAGACCGTAATTGCGGCGATTGCAGCCGGCAAGAGAGCCGCCGCCGCCATCGACGAGTATCTGGGAGGCCAGGGCGTCCTGAACCCGGATAAGAAGGTGGAGCGCAAAATCTCCGGAAGCCTCATCGAAGACGAGATGGCCCGTGAGCAAGTGCCCCATCGTCCCACTGAGCAGCGTATCCGGGACTTTGTTGAAGTCGAGCTGGGCTTCGACGAGGAACGGGCCGTGCTAGAGGCCTCCCGTTGCC
>JBGFRN010000026.1:0-3844 GCA_041695105.1 Bacillota bacterium
CAGCCAGCTCCAATCGGCCCCTCTTGCCCTCCTTGATGGCGTCGGTAAAGGAACCCCGCTCGTAACCAAAGAGCTCGGCTTCCAATAACTGTTCCGGAATGGCTACACAGTCAACCTTGATCAACTGACCACTGTTGGATCGAGCACTACGCTTGTGAATGTGTCGGGCGACCACGTCTTTGCCAACTCCGGTCTCACCGGTCAACAACACGTTGGCAACCACCTTGGCCGCCCTGTGAGCCAGATCCAGTACCTTTTTCATCTTCACACTCTGGGCGATTACGGCGGAATGTTCGCCTACCCGGGCCAACCAGGTGGCCAACTCGCGCTGGTAATCACTAGTAGGTTCCGCCCGTAGCAAGATGTTCCGGGTCACCGCGTTGAGCTCAGTGAGGTTACGGATATTGCATACGATCTGGGCTAGCTCCCCGGCATCGCTCAACACTGGTGTGGCTGTAACGAGTAACTCATTGCCATACCGGTCAAAGATTACACGAGTCACGGCTTTTTTTTCCTCCAGGGCCCGGAGGGCCGCGGAATCCGAAAGGTAACCATTCGAGAGCAAATTACTAACGGATGCGCCGATGATTTTTTGGGGGCTGAGCCCAATCATGGCAGCTCCGGTCCTGTTCATATACAAGATGCAACCTCTGCTATCAACAACCCCAAGACCGTCAGCACTGGCATCCAACACCCGCCTAATGTCAGAGTATAGCCTAGTACGCACTTTCCAGTCTCTCCCCTCTGGACTTGACCCGCTTTCGTGGACAACACTACACTTGGGGCGTAAAGTCGAGAAAGAGTGGGGTTCATGCCAAAGAGTCATCTCCCGCATTCCGCTGAGTTCCGAGCCCGAGCCGTTGATCTGGGACGGACGAACGGCAAGTCGATTCCCGAGATCCAGTGAGAACTGGGGATTTCGGGTGAGGGGCCACGCGGTTGGGTGCGTCAGGCGCATGTCGTCACAGGCTATGGTCGACCGGTCGGTCGATGGCCGACCACCTGGCATGGAACTTGCCTTAACACGCTGGTCATTGCGAGCGGAGAAGGTAGCTGGGGAGAATAAACCGCGCAAACGCGCGTATCTTCGCAATGTTCCGTGGATTCGCGATTCAATGGTAAAAGTCCTTCGATTGATTCATCAGAAAAAACAAAGACCGCGGTGTTTCCGCGATCTTTGTCATCAAGTCCGAACGAATCGGGAGGCTTTTGCCTCCCGATTCGTTCGGATTCCTATTAGGTACGGATTCCTATTAGGTAAGACTTACTTACCAACCGCATCCTTCAGGGGCTTGCCAGCCTTGAAGACCGGAACCTTGCGGGCCGAGATCTTGATCTCCTTGCCGGTCTGGGGGTTGCGGCCTTTGCGGGCCTGCCTCTTACGGATGTCAAAGGTTCCAAAACCCACCAAGGAGACTTTGTCGCCGGACTTCAGCGAGGCGGCGATGGCGCTGAGAATGGCCTCAATAGCCTTGCCGGAGTCTTTCTTGGTGAAACCGGTAGCCTGAGCAACCTTCTCAATCAGTTGGGTCTTGTTCATTGAGTCACCTCCTCTTACAGGTGTAGTTGCCTTTACTTCGACTTCTTTGGTAATCCTGTGCCAATTTGTCTATTCTCCCCGGCGTAGTAATTTCCTGCTTCTCAACGGGTTATTAGGAAAAAAATGTTGAATTTTGGTGGGGAGTGTTGGAGGGGGCGACGCGCCTGGATGGCGCTAGTCCCGAGTGAGCCAAGGATGGCGTGAGCGAGGGGGGAAAAAGCGAAGAGGCGGGCATCCAGCCGCCTCCCCCGGGATAGGTCAAACCATAGTACAGTATCCTAGATGATGATGCAGATTAACCCGCCTGATCCCTCATTGACAATCCGGGTAAGGGTATCTTGCAGCTTTTGCTGGGCGTTTTCAGGCATCCGGTAGAGTTTATTCTGCAGGCCTTCTCGGACCAGGTCGTGTAAGGATTTGCCAAATATGTCGAATTCCCAGAGTTTCCTCGGATCGCTCTCGAACCGATCGAGAAGGTATTGGACCAATTCCTCCCCCTGCCTCTCGGTTCCGATGATCGGCGTTACTTCGGTCGAGATATCGGCCCTGATAATATGCAGGGACGGGGCGGTGGCCCTCAAGCGGACGCCGAACTGGGCTCCTCTTTTAACCAACTCCGGTTCCTCAAAAACAATCTCTTCCAACACCGGAGAGACTAACCCGTAACCGGTGGCCCGGACTTCTTCCAGCGCCGAAGCGACCTTGTTGTACTCCGTCTTGGCGAACAGGAGCTCCCTCATCAGGCGGATCATCGGTCCTTTGCCGTGGATGCTTACCCCGGTCAGCTCTTCGAGTACCCGATAGAACAGTTCTTCCTTGACCGACATCTCGATGACAGCTACCCCGGTGCCCATGTTCATGCTCTGCAGGACGGCCTCATGGGTGTGCTCGTAAGCCTGGAGTTTTCCAACGGCCGGATCGACGTCCCGCAGCCGGCGGATTCCAGCGGCGGCGCCGACGATGGCAGCTTCGAACCCACTGCGGAGCCAATGTCCAGCTGGGAGCTCGCCAACCCAATCGGGAAGCGGCATTTGAAGCTCCCGGACCGGAAATTCGTACAGGACTTGCTCAAAGATCAGGTTCACGTCGTCCATGGTCATCTTGGCCGCGTCCATCGGGACCACCGGCACCCCATACTCTTCTTCCAGCTGGCCGGCCAGCTCCATCGTCGATGAGCCGAAGGGCGAGGTAGTGTTGAGGATGAGCACGAAGGGCTTGCCGAGGTCCTTAAGCTCTGAGACTACCCTCTGTTCGGCCGGGACGTAGGCCTCGCGCGGCAGTTCGGTGAAAGAGCCGTCGGTGGTAACCACCAGGCCGATGGTCGAGTGGTCGGCAATCACCTTACGGGTGCCAATCTCGGCCGCCTCCTGGAAGGGGATCTCGTAGTCGAACCACGGTGTCATGACCATCCGGGGGCCCCCGGCGTCGGCATATCCGACGGCGCCCTCGACCGAATAACCGACGCAGTCCACCAGCCGCACCCTCAGTTCGAGATTGTCCCGGATTACCACCGGGACGCCCTCATCGGGCACGAACTTCGGTTCGACCGTCATGATCGTGACTCCGGCGGCGGACTGGGGCAGCTCATCGATGGTCCTCTGGCGGACATTATCGTCGGAGATGTTGGGGAGCACCAACAGATCCATGAATTTTTTTATAAGAGTCGATTTTCCGGTCCTGACCGGGCCCACGACTCCCGCGTATATGTCGCCCCCGGTACGTTGGGCGATATCCTCGAAGATGTTGAACTTTTCCTCCACCCTAACTATCCCTCCCTGTAAGTTGCCATATCGTTGCACAGGCCCGTCGGATGCAGTTCAGGTTCCTCACATCTTAGGGCCTCCCCCCCATCTCTCGCCCGCCTTCGAGGAGAATAGTCGCGCCAAACCCAGTGCCTTTGTCCCACCGGGAATTTCGTTAGATTGTTATGCGTTGACTTGAAGACAATATGACAACCCTCCAAAAAAATCGAAAAACCCCGGCCGCTACGGTCGGGGCTACGAGGCCCGGGGTGAGCTTAACGAAGGTAATATATGGCGCTGATTGTTCCAAGTAGGATCGTGACCATAAAGGCCGCTACAACTATAAACACCACAATTTTAAGAAATTGTTTTTGGCGCGCGTCCCGGCTCAAAGCCTTCACCTCCAGCGTTAGAATGTGAAGTTGGCCACCTCTTCGTCCAGTTCCTTGGTTGCGGATCGAGACATCAAAGACATGACGCCGTCCCGCGGGGGTTTACCCTCGAACAGAACCGCGTGGAGTTCCTGGGTTATCGGCATATCGACTCCAGATTTCTCGGCCAG
>JBGFRN010000198.1:0-3838 GCA_041695105.1 Bacillota bacterium
CGGAGAAGCTGGACCAGATAACCGCCCCGGCAGCGGGTACCTCATCCGCCTGATTAAACCTAGTTCCGTCAGGTCAGGAACGAAACAAACATTAAGGAGGACATTTTATTATGAAAATTGGGGTTGTCTTGGAGACCAAAGAGCACGAGAAAGCTTGGAACGCCTTCCGGTTTGGGGTCAAAGCCCTGCAGAACGGCCATGAAGTCAAGACCTTCCTAATGGGAGAAGCCGTCGAGTGTGAAGCCATTGTCGACGAGAAGTATGATGTACCCGGTCAAATGAAGAGCTTTGTGGCCGCCAAGGGAGAGATCTTAGCCTGCGGGACCTGTCTCAAGTCAAGGGATCTCAAAGAATCGGATCTTTGCCCGATCTCAACGATGCAGGATTTGGTTGACCTGGTTGTGTGGGCCGATCGCGTCGTTAGCTTTTGAAATAGGCGTTCGAAATAAGCGTTCGAAACAGGCGTTCATCGTCCTCCCGCCGCTCTCATGAGTCCCCGCGGGATATCGGGGCTGACCCAAAAATCAGGGGGCAACCCTGTTGCGAGGCGTGGCCCAGGTCCTCCGTCCGTTTTTTTAAGCTGAACCAGATAATTTTAGGAAAAAATGGACAGAGCCGCACCGAAAAACCATTTTGGGCCAAGAATTAACCCAAAATCAACCCAAAATCAGTAATTTGAGCCTTCTCTGTCCGTTTTTTCATCCGTCGATACCTCAACGCCATGAAAAAATGGACGGAGGGGAGCCACCCCGGCGGAGCCGCCGCCGATCACAGTTGGTAACGTCCCCCTGGGCCAACACCCGCTACCTTTCGGGGCCCGGTGCCAAGTTTCACCCCAATAAGCAGAACAGGTTGGACAAGCCGTCCGCGGCCGACGCCTATTACAGTTCCCCTTCAGGTGGGGCAGGTAATCTGCATCCCGGGGTAGACATGAAACCAGGCAGATCCCTGCCCCGGCTGGGGTTAACACCACCGGCTCACTGGCCCTTCTATCCGGCCGAGAGAGTTGTACACGTCGCCTTATTTGCAGCCTTTCATCCAGGTGATCTACCAGCACAAGTAATCAGGTTGTTCCGGCACGGGTGATCAAGGGGCCGACTGTCGTCCAACGGTTTGGTCAAAATAACCGTTTTGCGGACTTCTGAAAGGCTCGACATGATATACTGTTCCTGGGGTGGTAGTAAATGGAACTGAACGATCTTCGGGACGCTCTGAAAAGCTTGCCCTCAAACGAAGTCGCCAAGCTCCTTCGTGAGGTTCTGGACGACCAGCCTATCCAACCGCCCGAAGCCGACCGCTGGAAGCCGGGCAGTCGGTAGTTCAACATTTCGGTAATTCAACATTATAAAGAAGCTCTTGAACGATTGGGTAAATGATCTACCCGACTCTGTAACCGCTCAGGAAGCCTGACGATCCAAAAAAATGAATGGGGCGAGGCAGCCATCTGCCTCGCCTTTGTTATTGCAGTGCAAACAAACAAACCAAACAACACCGCCGCCATTATTACCATATCCAGCCCTACTCCACCGTCACGCTCTTGGCCAGGTTGCGAGGCTTATCCACGTCGCAGCCCCTGGCCACCGAGGCGTAGTAAGCCAGCATCTGCAGCGGCAGCACCGCCAGGATCGGGGCCAGATCCGGCTCGGTCCGCGGGATCCGCAAAACATCGGTTGGGGCGGAGAGACGCTCGATCTCTTTATCACCCTCGAAGGCCAGCCCGATGACGCGGGCGTCGCGGGCCTTGACCTCAGTGATGTTCGAGACCGTCTTCTCGTAGACGTCGGTTTGGGTCACCAGGGCGACCACTGGCACGTCTTTGGTGATCAGGGCCAGGGTTCCATGCTTGAGTTCGCCGGCCGCGTAGGCCTCGGCGTGGATATACGAGATTTCCTTAAGTTTCAGCGATCCCTCCATCGCCACGGCGTAGTCGAGGCCGCGGCCGATGAAGAAGAAGTCCTCGCTCGTCGACAGTTCCTGGGCCAGGCGCTCAACGGCTGGCGCTTGTTTCAGGCACTGCTCGGCCTTGCGCGGCAGGGTCCGCATCTCGCCTAACAGGTGGCGAATTTTGTCTTGTGGCAGGGTTCCGCGCTCCTGGGCCAGATAGAGGGCGAAGAGAGTGATGGCCGCGAGTTGGGTGGTGTAGGCCTTGGTCGAGGCCACGGCGATCTCGGGGCCGGCCCAGGTGTAGATGGTGTCGCTGGCCTCGCGCGAGATCGAGCTCCCGACCACGTTGGTGATGGCCACGACCCGGCTGCCACGCCGCTTGGCCTCGCGCAGGGCGGCCAGGGTGTCGGCCGTCTCGCCCGACTGGCTGACGACGATCGTCAGGGTCTTTTGGTCGATGATCGGATCGCGGTAGCGGAACTCAGAGGCGATATCCCACTCGACCGGCAGGCGCACCCACTTCTCAATCAGATATTTCCCGACCAGGCCGGCGTGGGCGGCCGTACCGCAGCCGACAATGGCCACTTTGTTGAATTCGCGGATCATCTTCGGGGTCAGGCCGATCTCCTCGAAGCAGACGACCGAGCCGTCAGGGGCGATCCGACCGCTCATCGTATCGCGCAAGGCTTTCGGCTGCTCGTGGATTTCTTTAAGCATGAAGTGGTCATAGCCGCCCTTTTCGGCCGCCTCGGCGTCCCAGTTGACGGTGAAGACCTTCTTATCAATTGGGTCGCCGTACCTGGTCTTGACCTCGACCCGATCGCTGGTGAGCGTGGCGATCTCGCCGTCCTCCATGATGAAGATGTCGCGGGTATAGGGCAGAACGGCCGGGATGTCTGAGGCAATGAAGTTCTCGCCCTGGCTCAGCCCGATAATCAGCGGGCTGTCTTGCCGGGCGGCCAAGATCTTGTCGGGCTCCTCCTCGGAGATCACCCCAAGGGCGAACGAGCCACGGATCCTTCCGAGAGTCCGGCGCAGGGCCTCTTCGAGGTCACCTTCGTAGAAATGCTCAAGCAGGTGGGCCACCACCTCGGTATCGGTCTCCGATTGGAACCGGTGGCCCTGGCGGGTCAAGTCCTCCCGCAGGCTGGCATAGTTCTCAATGATGCCATTGTGGACAACGGTGAAACGCCCTGAGCAATCGCTGTGCGGATGGGCGTTGGCGTCGGACGGGCGCCCGTGGGTGGCCCAGCGGGTGTGCCCGATGCCGATGTTGGCCCCCCGCAGCTCTTCGGTGATCTTGCCCCGCAGCGAGGTCAGCTTTCCGGCGCTCTTGCAGATTTCAGTGCGAAGCCCGATTTTGCGGTCAATCAGCAGGGCCACCCCAGCCGAGTCATATCCGCGGTATTCCAAGCGGGTCAGCCCGTCAAGCAAAAAACTGACCGCTGGTTTCTCCCCGATATAGCCTACTATCCCACACATTTCTAGTTTTGTGCTCCTCCCTCATCTGGCCGGGTCTTCCCGGCTTTCCCAAAACAAAAAACCGCGCTCATGAACCAGGTCACGGACGCGGCCCGTAAGACTCAAAGCAAGACCAAGAAGGCCCGGAAAAAATCCGGACTTCCTCACCCGGCCTCTTTGTCCCCAGGATCGCTCCCGGGTTTTGTCAGGCCTTTAACGGTTGTGAGCCACCGGGGGTCACCCGCCGAAATTTTCGAGATCCCCCACCTCGTCCACTCGCTAGATCAGTCGAGTGCTGGCGCTAGACTAACGGTTTTTGCCGCGTCCTTAATATTGACTTGTCTGTCAGCTTAAGACAGAATCACCGCCTTTCCTGATTACAGTAACTCTAATTGGTGGAATGTGTCAACAAAAAACTATTGGTATAGCCTATGCGGTCGTTTTCACTTTAGTCACCTGGGCCCCGACTCGGTCCTCATGTCCCCACCGCCGC
>JBGFRN010000231.1:0-3821 GCA_041695105.1 Bacillota bacterium
ACACGCCCTTGGCATCCAGTTCTAATAGCCCTTGTTGAGGCAACTAGCCTACCGCTTTGTCGCCGGTCAAGATAGAGGTCCAGGGCTTTTTTTGCCCCACCAGGATCAAGGCGCTCTGCGGGCAGGCAGGGACGCACTTGGGCTTGCCCAGGCAGAGGTCGCATTTGATGGCCTTGCCCCGCTCCATGTACAGGCCGATATTCTCGTATGGACAGGCCACAACGCAAAGGCCGCAAGCGATACACTTATCCTCGATGATCGTGACCGCCCCGCTGGCCGGATCGCGTGAGATGGCATCCAACGGACAAGCGTTCATACAAGCGGCAGGGTCACACTGGTAGCAGAAACGTCTGATTTCCAGGGTGCCCTTGATCACAGCCAGGGTAACCCCCCCGGTGACATCCTCGCCGTACTTGCTTTGGACATTGGGACGCTTATTCTTGGGGCAGACGGCGACACAAACCCCACAGGCATCACAGAGGCTGCCATCGAACTCCAGATGGAACCGCGGGACGGCCTGTAACTGTTGCCGCTCTCGCTCGATTACTGTGCCTTGGCGCTTGTAGTTTCCGTCAAAGGTGGTTCCGAAATCGACCACCAGGTCACGGACCACCGGGTAGCCGGTGGTCGGTTCCAAGAGCATTTCCGGCTCCAGTTTGGTGGTGCAGGCCCGGCGGATCTTGCGATTGATGTTCATAACGCATGAAACACACTGGCCGCGGTTGCACTGATAGCGCCGGAAGGCGGGAACGTCATCGTAGTTGTCCCTGATGTAGAACAACGCCTGAAGAACCGTGGTCACCTCGGACATCGGCACTTCGTAATCGGTATAGACCTGAGCTTCCATGCCCTCGTGGAATCGAAATATCTTTAGCTTGGCCGTTTCGCTCATGAGGTCTACCACCTCTCGTCAGGGTCAGCCAGTAAGATCTGCATCTCATCGCCCTGCTTCTTGATAACGGTGTTCTTGCGCCATTCTTCCTTCATTTCGGGAATATCGCTACGGTAATGGACTCCGCGGCTCTCCTCGCGGCGCAAGGCAGCAAGCCCAAGGATCTTGCTGACGGTGATCATCCTCTCGAACTCCAGGGCCTCGACCCAATCATAATTCATAACCGGAGTCTGATCATCGATCCGAAGGTCGTTCAGAACCTCGTCCTGGAGACGATCGAGTTCCTTTAGGCCCTGAGCCATGTCCTCGGCGTTCCGGATGATACCGAAGTTCTTGAACATGATGTTCTCGATGTCGGCTTTGGCCTCACGGACGCGGACCTTTCCCTTAGCGCCTCTCAACAGGCTGAAAGCGCGCTCGGTCCTAATCGCGCCGTCCTCCCAGCACGGCTCGGCCTTGATCGGATCAGCCTGCTGAACGAAGTCTGCCGCGCTGCGCCCCGCCACCGCCCCGTAGACCATGATCTCCGGCATGGAGTTGCCCGCCAACCGGTTGGCTCCGTGCAGTCCTCCGGCGACCTCACCGGCCGCAAACAGACCACTCAGGTTGGTCTCGGCCTTTTCGTTGATCCGGACCCCGCCTATCCCAAAGTGGGCTGCCGGAGCCAGTTCCAGGAGCTGAGTCAGGATGTCAACGTCGGCTATCTTCAGGTAGTCTGAGACATATCCACCCTGACTTTTGACGATCTCGGCTGGTGTCTTGCCGTCGTAATCGGTTAGCCCGCGACAATCGAGGTAGACCCCGCCGTGCTCGCTCCCCCGACCCGCCAGGATTTCCACATACATCGCCCGGGCTTGAATGTCACGGGTGGTCATCTCCATCCGCTCAGGGTCGTAACGCTCCAAGAACCTCTCGCCTTTGGAGTTGAGGTATTTCGCTCCCATAGCCATCAGTGTTGTATCCGCCGGAACACAGACACTGCGAGCAGCCCTGGGCCAAATAAATACGTACGGGGTGAACTGCATGAACTCCATATCCATAATCTCGGTGCCGGCATTATAGGCCAACGCGATCCCGTCGGCCGTCGCCCGAGGGGTCGAAGAGCGGAAGGGATAAAGCGCCGCTGATCCTCCGGTGGCCAGGATTACCGCGTTCGCTGCGATGGTGACCGCCTTGCCGGTATCCATGTGGACCCCGGCCGCCCCGATAACCCGACCGTCTTGGACCAGGAGATCGGTGATAAACAAATCTTCGATGATCTGGACTTTTCGCCGGGCCATCTCCATCCTAAGGGCGTTGCTCATGATCCGACCCAGGTTATCGGCCATCCAGCAGCATCGCCTCCGGGTGTGACCAGGGAGGGGAAGCTGCTCGACCTCCCCGGTCTCGGTCCGATCGAAGCGGCAACCAAGCTCCTCCAGATACATAATCTCCTTCGGAGCGTTATCGACTAAGACCCGGAGGATAGCCTGATTGTTCAGGTTATACCCAGCCTTAAGGCTATCGGTAAAGTGGACATCCGGGCTGTCGTCCTTGTCTCGAGATGCAAAACTGGCGGCAAATCCCGGCATGGTCATCGGGGTCAGACCGCTGCGCCCCACCGGACCCTTTCCGACCAACAAGACCCTCGGAACCCTCTTGGCCGCTTCAATGGCGGCCCGGCAACCGGCGCCTCCGGCTCCGATGACTAAGACATCAACCTGCCGCTGTTTGGTCAGAATAGCTTTCTCCTTTTCCGCCGCCGATAGGCCTGGCTCGGACGACTTGAAGTCGGAGGTTGACCGGAAGCCTAGTCGGCCAGCTTTACCCCGGCCGGATTGACTTTCTTCAAGTAATCCGGGACGACAACCTTTTTCATGTCCGGAACGGCCTTAATCCGATTGGCCTTGGCCAACCAAGCCGCAGTATCGGAAAGATCCTTCAATGTAGCAGGCAACAGGACTATCTCGTAGTTGTTTTCCTTTATCAATTGGGACACGCCCTTGGCGTCCCACTTGACCGTCTCGGCCACCAGCGCCGCGGCCTTGTCCGGATTGCTCTTGATGAACTCGTTGGCCTCCGCCAGGGACTTCAGGAGCCGCTCGACCGCCTCGGGGTTCTTGCCGGCAAATGCCTTGGAAACCACGACGTTGAGGATGGCGGTGTAAATATTGTTATCCATGCCTCTGGCCAAAATCCTGGCCTTGTTGCCCATCGTCTCCAGGGCCCTCATTGGAAAGGGCTCCCAAAGGGCGAAGGCGTCGATGTCCCCGCGATCCATCAGGGTAACCATTTCCGGGGGCTGAACGTTGAGGAAGGTGACTTCCTTGGTATCGATTTTATGAAAGGCCAGGAAACGCTCCCAGGCATACTGGCTGGCGCTTCCGTTGGTCACCCCGAGCTTCTTGCCCTTGAGTCGGCACCCTTGTCAATGGCTACCAACGGCGCGGTCGGAGAGGTCCCGGCCACATCGGCCTGACCGGAAACAATTGCGTTCATGCCCTCGGTTCCGACCGCGAAGAGCTGCAGGGTCGCTTCCAAACCGTTTTTCTTAAAGATGCCCTGCTTGTCGGCCACGTACCAACCGGCATAGACCGGATCAATCCCGGCCGTCAGCCGGATCTTTACTGGGGCAGGAGCCGGCGAGCCACCGCCAGGGGCCGTTGAGCCGGACGGAGCTGGCGGGGCACCCCCGCACCCAAAGGCCGCCACCAGCAGAGCTACCACCATCACAACCCCAAGAATACGGACCATTCGGTTTAATCGCATCAAACATCCACCCTTTCTGTTGTTTGAAAAGTCAAATAGCCTCTGGATCGGGTGACGTACTCCGCTGACTGAAAGTCAGCGGCATCTCAGGCGGCAAGAGCCACCTTCGACTTGGTTTCGTGGACCGTATGCCATCCGAGGCGGATGGGCAAGACCACGGGCCGCGCCACACGGCCACTAC
>JBGFRN010000025.1:0-3801 GCA_041695105.1 Bacillota bacterium
GCTCAGCGTCCCTGCCCTGTCCTGCCGAGATGGGGGCCTCCATTCACATCAATGGGACAGGATCTTCGGTTATTGACACGGTTTTTGTCTGTCGATCTACCGGTTCGGTGCCTAGACGGTGGCTATGCGACTCGCCAGAGGGTTTGGCGGACCTAGTTCGCATTGACCTTGACCAGCTCCGGCAAGGAAACGTGAAGCCAACGGTTGGGGATATTCGTTGTATTATCTTTGGCCATTTAATCCGAATGGCAATTTGGCGTTTGCGTACGGCATGGGATAACGCCCGATCCGTTCCTGAAAAAATTGATATTCTAGCCAAGACACTAAATGGCTTTGGTGGCCTGGCGGGGGTCCAAAAATGCCTAGCGGAGGAGATTGGACAGGCTCCGAAGATTCAAAGGGCAGAGACCCGAGAGGAAGCAACAGATTACGGGGTATATTGTGATGAAGTATCCTTTTGAGGTTCCGTTTTCCGATATTGAGGCCAACCCGGATTCTTTTGTGACAGCCGTATTCTTAAGTCTTGAGTCGGAGTTTTTGGTTTTGCCCAAAGGAGCGGGGTTTGTTGATTATGTGGTCTTTGAACGTGGCTATGAAGAGCTGAAAAAAGCGACCGCGGGGTTTGAGAAGTTTTCTCCGGCTACTGTGTTGAAAGTGGCAACGGATGTGCCAATCTCTTTTATTGTCCTTCGCTCCATGTTAGGGTTTACCCCCCCAGAGTGGGCCTACTTGGCCTCACAACGGCTGGGAATTCAAGTTGATCAGGGCTTTGTCCGTTCTTTGGATCGGAGCATACGCCTGAGTCCATTAACCCCTTTGAGGTTCGGAAAAACCCGGAAAGCCAATAGGATAAATGCTCTGATAGAAGCCGCTTGCCAGATGTTAAACGAGGGTGCTCCTCAAGTTGGTGTGGATAGAATTCATCGCTTGAATAAGGCCGATACAAGGTCAGGGGCGGAAAGCATTCGTTTGTTAGCTGGCATGGGGGTTCCATATGCGATGTTGCTTTATGAACGGTTTTTGGGACGCCCTTTCGCGGGTCATCGTGATTCGGTTAGCGAATTGGTGGGGGACAGTTTGGAGTCAGCCGTAGAAGATGTTTTGACCAAGGCCGGAATCAGCTATCGAAAAACCAAACGAGCTGAAAAGATCCCTGGATTCGACCAAACGCCGGATTTTATTATCCCAAGTGAGTTTAACCCCCAGGTGATTATTGAGGCTAAGGTTACGGAGGATGATGGTACGGCCAGGGATAAGGTAACACGGGTCCAGCATCTTGGCGAACTGAGCCTGGCTGGGCAGCCCTCGGGCCAGCGAAAATATGAGGTCATTGCCTGCATAGCCGGGCGGGGCTTCGGAGTTCGCCGGGAAGACATGAAGAAATTATTGTTTGCAACCAGAGGCAAGGTTTTTACCCCGCTGAACCTGAGTCGTTTGGTCGAAAACACCTGCCTAAGGGAATTTCGAACTATTTGATTCCAGAACAGATGGGCCTGGACCAGCCTGCCGCGAAGCTGCCCGGCTTGTGGAAAAAAACATTAGGGCCGCCTGGTCCGGGACGATCGGGAGGGGTTTTTGTGACTACGAAGCTGCGCGAAAGACATTTTTGGTTTATACTATGTATAAACACATGGAGGTGAGCAAGTTGCGAGCCTATGTAACCAAGTGGGGGAACAGCTTAGGTGTTCGTATACCGGCTTCGATGGCCGAAGAAGTCCAGATTGAAAATGGTACTCCGGTTGAAATTGAAGTCCGAGATGAAATGATCGTGATCCGCCGCCAAAAATTTAACCTGAAGGAATTGCTGGCGCAGATCACTCCGGAAAATGTGCATGAGGAAGTCAGCCCAGGCGATCCCGTAGGAAAAGAAGCATGGTGAACCCATATGCTCCAGATCAAGGGGATGTTGTTTGGCTACAATTTAACCCACAAGCTGGCCACGAACAGGCCGGCCGCCGGCCCGCTTTAATTATTTCTCCCAAGGCGTATAACGAAAAAGTTGGCTTGGCAATTGCCTGTCCGATTACGAGTCAAATCAAACGGTATCCCTTCGAAGTGGTTTTGCCTGCTGGTTCACCTATTACGGGTGTGATTCTTTCTGATCAAATCAAAAATCTTGATTGGAGGGCGCGCCAGGCTCAATATGTTGGGCAGGTACCACTGGAAACTGTTCAATAGGTACTGGGGAAACTCAGGACGCTGCTGCAATAAATTACAGTATTAAACCGTATATTACTGCCACGGTGTAAAAGTAAAAACTGCTCTCCCCCGCCTTGGTGGAGTCGGCGGTGGTTGAGGGCGGGTAGGTTCCGCTCACTCAAATTTTTAGCGATAAACCGCAGTGTAGCTTAAAAAATTTTGAGCGAGAATCCCCTGTTGAGGGCCTAATTCACCCCCCGGGGTATAAAACCTCACCCCTAGGGGTAAGAAAAACTGAGTTTTGGACCTGGATTCCCGGTTTTTGTGAATCCTGTCGGGGCCTGACGCAATATTTTAACGCCCAAAGCCTGATTTGCTGTTAAAATATTGCGTGAGTCTGTCCGGGCACCCGAATTGACCCCCAATTCCAAAAGAACCGGCAAGGGGCCGTCCTTTAAAAGATCGGGAGCGAACCCCTGGAATAGACCCTTGACAGTCCTGGCATTCCAAGCTAAGATTAGGCCAAATTTGATTAACGCCAACAGCGATGACTGGAAGAGTAAGCGGACGGTTGCGTCTCAGCGAGCCGGCGCCGGCGGGCCCTCGGGTCCAAAGGATGGTGTGAGGTCCGGTACGTAATAATCCGCCGAATGGTCCCAGGAGCTGCGGCCCGAACGACTAGGCCCAAGGCCCAGGAGTAGGCGCCGCCGGAATCCCCACCGTCAAAAGGGGTAGGGTATAAGGAACCAGCTGGGCTTGCGCCTAGGCCACGGGCCCGTACCCGAGAGAGGGGCCGTTTTTTATTTGCGGCCCAAGTGGGGTGGCACCGCGGAAGCAGCGTCTTTCGTCCCTGGTTCAGACCGGGGATGGAAGGCGTGTTTTTGTTCCCTCGACCAGGCGGCCGGCCACCGGTCGGCGCTGGCGTCATCCATGACTCGCGCCGGCACTCCATTGCCGCCGATCAGCCCCCCTGGCCTGGCACCGATACTTGGTCATCCGACTGCTGCCGTAATACTGCTGCCGTATACAGAAAGGAGAATCGTCCCTTGCTCGCAACTATGCTCAATCCGGCCGACCTCCGGCCGGCCCGGGATCAATACATCGAACAGGCCCGCCTGGCCGACCTGGTCCCGGTCTCGCTCGAGATCCTGGCCGACCTGGAGACACCGATCTCGGTCTACAAGAAGCTGGCCGCCGGGGGGCCGGCTTACCTGCTGGAGAGCGTCGAGGGGGGCGGCCGGGTGGCGCGTTACTCCTTTATCGGGGTTAACCCCTACCTGACCGTCACCATCCGCGACGGGAGGGTCGAGATCACCGACCTCAGCTCCCCGGCCGGTCCGGCCAGCGAGGTAGTCGAGACCCGAAATCCCTTTACCGTCCTGCGCTGGCTGTTATCCTCCCGCCGGCTGGCCCCGGTGGCCGGGTTCCCGGGGGCCTTCGGGGGACTGGTCGGCTACTTCGGGTACGACATGGTGCGTTACCTGGAGGAGATCCCGGCCTCGCGGGGCGAGCGCCCGGATCTGCCCGACGCCTTGCTGATGGCCCCGGCCGTGACTGTCGTCTTCGATCACCTGCGCCGCCGGGCTCGGATCGTCTGCAACCTGCCGGTCAAGGGAGAGCCCGGGCGCTGCTACGACCGGGCGGCCCTACTTATCGCTGAGA
>JBGFRN010000103.1:0-3798 GCA_041695105.1 Bacillota bacterium
CATAGTCCGCAAGACTGACCACTACTATTACGAAAAGCTGGAGTCAGACGGCACACTGCGCCGGACGAAATGCAGTTTCTCGCTGTCCAAAGAGATTTCTCCTCCAGTAGTGTCGTTGATCCTGAAGCAGACTGGCTGGGATAGGATCTAACTGGAAAAGGACTTGCCCATCAGTTGGACCCTGGCGTCCCGGTAGCCCAACTCCATCCGCCAGCGGGCGTGTTCTCCGTGAAAGTCCAGGGTGCCCTCAAGAGTCCCGCCCAGGTTCTTGCTGGGCACGATCTGAATCAATTTCGAGCCGGGGAAGGCAGTCTCATCAAGGAGGTTCTGGCCCAGGTGAACAACGTAGATCAAGTCACACCTTTGAGCGTGGACCGGACGAACGGGGATATTATCTGACCCGATTCCGATTCCTCCATCTGAGTATGTGCGCCCGTCAATCTCCACAGGATCAAAGATGTAGGGGATCGCCGAAGAAGCCAGGAGGATCTTCTTGAGACGGGTCGGGTCACAGCCGTTGAGGGGGAAGTATGTCGCTGGCCCGTTTGGCCAGTCGGCCAGACAGGTGGCCAAGGCCTTGATCGGGGAGAAGGCGATGTCCTGGTACCGCAGGTTCTTTTCCATGATCCTTTCCAGCCCTCGCTGCGAGAAAATCACCCGATCGGCCAGGTGGTGGAGCACTCCCCGCAACCAAGCCGGCAGTTCGCTCAGACTCTCGGGCCTGAATGACTGGGAGGCGCGCGGCTTCAGGATATCGGTTGGACGGAGATTCAGCCAGACGGACTCCGCCAGCGATAGTTGGCCCTGGAGAAACAGAGCCATGTTCAGAGAGCCGACCGAGGCGCCGGCCACGACCTTGATCTTCTGGGCGATCCCCAGCTCCCTGAGCGCCTTCCAAACGCCGATCTGGTACGAGCCTTTGCCCCCTCCGCCTGAGAGGACCAGGCCCACTTTGCGTGCCATAGTGCCATAGCCTCCCCAGCCAGACGAACCAGGCGTCCGGTATAATACGGTACGCCTGCTCTCGGGGAGAGGTTCCATTATTTTGCCTTCCTGAAGACAATGGCCCGGCGCCGGAAGGCCAGATCGATGCCGCGAGAACGTAAAGCCGAGGGAGCATAAGCTGCCCCTCGGCTGTGCTTTATCCACTACTCGGACCCTGTACAGGCCCTAATGGAAGACGGCTAGCTTCTCTTCGCTCCAGACAGGCTAACAGAAAGCCGTTGGGAGATGTGCATCAATGCTACCTCAGGTTTGCGTGTGGCGAGTAATGAGCCCCAGCAGGAGGGGGGCCAGACCAGGCAAATCTTGCGCTGCCGTGTCCCAGACCACTGAGAGGTCGACACCAAAATAGTGATGGATCAAAAGGTCCCGCATGCGCGCCATGTCCGACCAGGGTATCGCTTCGTGTTCCTGCCGAAACGCGGCGCTGACCTGCTTGGAAGCCTCCCCAATAATCTCAAGTTGGCGAATGACGGCGTCCTGAGTCTTCTCATCGGCTACAAAATCAACTCGGGTTAGGCCGCCGGTGTATTTTCGGATCCTGTCTATAGCATCGAGAATATGGCGCACGTGCACCAAATCATTGCGCTCGGGCATAAACGACCTCCCGGCTCGTCAGAATCCGATCCCGCAAATACGGGCTCAGGCTGTTCTTGGTAACGACGTCAACTTCCTGCTCAAACAGTTCGGACAGCTCCTCAATAATCCGCGCCAGCGTGAGCAACCCGACCCGGGCTTCGGGTTCGAATTCGACTAGAACGTCCACATCACTGTCCGGCCTGAAGTCGTCTCTAATCACCGAGCCAAACAGGGATAGCTCTCGAATTGCATGTTTCTGGCACAGACGCCCTATCGCAGCCCGGTCTATGCGTACCCTAGCCATCATCAGATTTCCTCCATCGCTGACGGTTTCTGAGACCCCATCCCACCTTAATATTCCACAAACCCGCCGACGGAGTCAAGGGCATATCGGACGATCAACAACATCCCCACATTCCTTGACAACCCATTCACACAGCCCGTGACCGACGCCACCCTGCATTAGGCCCTTAAGTCTGCACATCTTCGCAAAATGGAAAGAAAATATTTGGTTCCGGCTATGCCGGGTTGGGGCTTACCTCCTATTCACGGCTACTCATTCTTAAGCTCTATCCTACTCAGGCCTTAGCCCCGCTCAGCGAAACAGATGATCCACATCCAGGGCGAACCCCGGCAGGACCGGGCTGGTCATGGTAGTTCCGCGTGGGTAGACCTGAATAGTCTCGAGCCTGGCCTCCTTGCGGGCGGCCACTTCGATGGTCTGGCCCTCCGGATCCGCAACCCACAGTTCCTGCACCCCGTACTTCTCGTAGGCCCGACGCTTGGTGGCGCGGTCCCACTCCGCCGTAGACGGGGACAAGATCTCGACTACCAGGTCGGGGGCCCCTTGAATGTTAGGCTTGGTGATGATCCCCAACCGTTCCTTGGAAATGAACAGCAGATCGGGCTGGACCACGTTGTGTTGGTCCAGGACCACATCCATGGGAGCGTCAAACACTTCCCCCAGGCCCTGATCCTCAATCCATTCCACGAGCAGCCTCTGCAACCGTTTGGATACCCTTTGGTGAGACACGCTCGGGGATGGTACCATGCGCAGATCTCCCTCCACCAGTTCGTAACGCAGCCCCGCCGGCATCCGGCAGTAGTCTTCATAAGTGAAGCGCGTCTCGGGCGTGTCATACTTGACCGCCAGTTCTTTCACTTTGTCCGGCCCTGGCATGTGAATCCCCCCACGTCATCAGAAGTCGTTCAGCCCGCTGTCACTGTCTGCCTTTAGTATATCAGATTTTGGAGACGAGAGGGATGTTCAACACTTTGGCAAAATACGTGGACGGGTTTTTCTTGATGCCGAAACGCGCGGTTGGGCAAGCTACCGGCTCAAGGGCCGCCTACCGGCCTCAATCACCGCCTACCTGATCACGGTTGCCTACCGGCTCAAGGGCCGCCTACCCGCTCCCCCCTACCGGCTCATCAGCGTCCCCACATACCTCAGCAGCTCATTGGCACAAACGGCGCAATACCCGTGCTCCTTCACCAGCCGGTCGACCACCTCGTTGATCCTCTTGAGCTGCTCCGGGTCGGGCGTCTTGGTGCTGGTCGTGATCTTCACCACGTTTTTGAGGTCAGCAAAGAGCTTCTTCTCGATCGCTTCTCTGAGCCGTTCGTTGGAGGTGTAGTCAAATCGCTGGCCCCGGCGGGCGACCATCGAGAGGCGAATCATGATCTCTTCCCGGAAGGCCTTCTTGGCGTTTTCGGCAACTCCGATCTGCTCCTCGATCGACCGCATTAACTTCTCGTCAGGATCCATCTCCTCCTCAGTTATCGGGTCGCGGAGCTTCTCCTTGTTACAGTAGGCCTCGACGTTGTCGAGGTAGTTGTTGAAGACCGTCCGAGCCGATTCCTCAAAGGAGTAGACGAAAGCCCGCTGCACCTCGTTCTTGGCGACCTCGTCGTATTCCTTTCTGGCCTCGTAGATGAAGTTGAGGTACTGATCCCTTTCCTCCCGGGTGATGCCAGTGTGCTGTTCCAGGCCGTCCTTTAGGGCCCGAAGGGCATCCAACGGATTGATGCAACGAATGCTTTCCTTGACCAGAGCGCTGGAGAGCCGGTTGATGATATAGCGGGGCGAGATGCCAACCATGCCCTCCCGCTCGGTGTCTTCCTGAAGTTCCTTGATATCCCGCTGGTTGAAGCCCTCGACGTCTTCCCCGTTGTAGAGCTTGAGCTTCTTCATCAGCGAGAGCCCGACCTTCTTGG
>JBGFRN010000337.1:0-3768 GCA_041695105.1 Bacillota bacterium
CCCGCCAGCTTCAAGGCCGGTGCGGCCAGCGGCAGGTCAAAAACCCCAGGCTTGGGCTGGCCCATAACATTGGCGGTCCGGGGGCCGTGTCGGCGGTGACGATCTTAGGTCCAAGGTGGTGAGTCTCAGGTGATCGGGGCTCTGGGCCATTTGTTTTCCCGCTACTACTCAGTTTTTATCATACTTGCCGTCTGGGAGATCCTGCCCCGGGCCGGTCTGATCAAGCCATTTTTGCTTCCCCCGCTCAGCCAGGTGATCGAGCGGTTTTTCGACCTCTTAATCAATGGGCGCCTGATCTACCACCTCTCGGTGACCATGTTCCGGATGTGGTCCGGTCTTTTGATCGCCGTGGTCATCGGGGTCCCGCTCGGGATCTTGATCGGGCGCCAGGCCTGGGCCCGGGCCTTCTTCCGGCCCCTGCTGGCGCTTGGTTTTCCGATCCCCAAGTTGGGCATCTATCCGGCTTTAATCATTATCTTTGGGATGCTGAACGCCTCGAAGATCCTGCTGGTGGTGGCCGACAGCATCTTTCCAATTATCTTTTCGGCCATCGCCGGTGCGGTTCAGGTTGACCGCCGCCTGGTCTGGTCGGCCCAGGCCATGGGGACGCCTGAGGACCGGATCCTTGGCAAGATTATTCTTCCCGCGGCCTTGCCCTCAATTTTGACCGGTTTCCGGGTCTCCCTGGTGGTCGCGCTGATTGCCGCTTTTCTTTCGGAAATGATAGCCAGCGCCGATGGTTTGGGGCACCTGATGATGTACTCGGCCCGCCTGTTTAGGACTACCGACATGTTCGTCGCTGTGGGGCTGGTTTCCGTCCTGGGACTGGTCTTCGACCGGGCCACCCTGGCCGCTCGCAAGCATCTGCTCCGATGGAGCGTCGAGTCAGAGCTGCACTAAGCCCGCGAAGGAGGCCTCAGGTGATAGAACCGGGTTTGAAAAGAGAATTCGCCTCGATGGTCGGCCTGGAATTTGCTCACGACGACCCGGCTTCGCTTTGGATTTACTCCCGCGATGCCAGCCCCCTGCCGCCGTCGGCTCCCGACCTGGTCCTTCGCCCGGACGGGACCGAACAGGTGGCCGCCGTCCTCAGGCTGGCCAACGAGCGCCGGATCCCGGTTTATCCTCGCAGTTCGGGCTCGAACCTCTGGGGCGGGTCAATCCCGACCCGAGGAGGGATAGTCCTCGATCTGGGCCGGATGAACCGCGTCCTCTCGATCGATCCGGAGCTGTTTTCGTGCACCGTCCAGCCGGCGGTGAGCTTCGCCCGCCTGACCGGGGAGCTGGCCAATTACGGTGAGGGCTACTACAATCTGGTCTCGCCCGAGGGGGCCTACAGCTCGTGCATCGGCGGCAGCTTTATGGCCCACGGCGATGGAATTGGCTCGGGCCTCTGGGGCACCCAGGGCGATGCCGTGATCGGCTGCAAGGTGGTTCTTCCGACCGGGGAGGTCGTCACTACCGGGTCGGCGGCCAACCCGGCCGCCGTCGAGACGGCCGGCGGGAGCGGGCAGTTCTTTCGCTACTCCTTCGCCCATGACCTGACCGGCTTGTTCTGCGGTTCGGAGGGAACCCTGGGCGTTCTGGTCGAGGCGACTACCCGAATCGAGCGCCTGCCAGAGAAGTATGGTTTTGCCGCCTTCAACCTTCCCAGCGTCGGGGCGGCCTGCGACGTACTCTACGAGGCCCGTCTGGCCAGGATCCCGGCTAATTTCGCCGCCTTGCGCGAAGGGAAATCTCTGGCGGCGGTGGCCCCTGGAAACCATCCCGAGGCCCAGCTCGTTTACATCCTGGAAGGCGACGAGCCGGTGGTCGAGCATTACCTGGAGCGCCTGCTGGGCCTGGTTGCCCGTCACGGTGGCGAGGAGGTCGACCCCGGCATCGCCAGCCGCTACTGGGAGCGCCGGTTCTCGCTGGTTCCCGGCGGGATGTACAAACTGGGGGCCCGGGCCCTGCTCCCCCTGCACTACCCGCTGGGCAGGCTTAAGTGGTACTACCAGCGGATCCTTAGTATCTGCGAGGAATTGATCGCCGGCCGCTACGGTCTGGCTTACTTCATCGGCGGTTTCCAGATCAACTCGGCCTTTGTCTGCTACCCGACCATCATGTATCTGGACCAGTATCCCGAGCAGTATGAGGCGGTCAGCCGCTGCGCGGCCGAGGCCCAGAAGCTGCTCCTGGATCTCGGGGGAGCTCCGATTCAAATCGGCCGGCTCTGGACCGGGGCGATGGGGCGCCTGGGCAGCCACTACGAGCTGATCAAAACGATCAAGCGGGCGGTTGATCCCAATGGGATCATGTCGCCAGGGGTCCTGGATATTTAAGTCCGGCCGCGAAAGAGGTGATCCGCCTGGTCAGCCCGCTTCCTTACCGGAAACCGTCGGAACTGCCCCTGCCCTCGTGGTTTGATCCGGCGAAATGGCCACATTTCGCCGCCCCCGAACTGATCTCGGCGGTCTACCGCTGCCAGCGCTGCGGCATCTGCCGGGCAACCCAGGGCTGCCGGGCCATGGAAAGAGCCTCGGCCGTCGCCCCCGAGGTGGCGACGCCGCGCGGCAAGATCGCCGTGATCCGGGCCCTGCTCGAGGGAAGGCTGAGCCCGGGCGAGCTGCCGCCGGAGTTCTTGCGCGGGGTGGTCGACTGCAACCACTGCGGGCGCTGCGACTCGCCCTGCATCGTCAATGTGGCCTACCGCGAGGGTCTCTCCCCCGAGCTTAATATCGACCACGCCCGGCTCTTCCGGGCGCTGTCCCAGGCACTCAAAGACCACGGGGTCGATCTGGCCGCTTACCTGCCCCCCGCGGCGGGCGGGGCGCCCGAACCGGCCCAAGGGCCTGACGGCGGAGAGCCGGTCGGCGACCTGGAAAAAAGGCAAAAGCAAACCCGTCGCCAGGCCATCCTCTCGATGCGCCGGCGCAACCGGGCCTTCTGGTCAAGCCCACGGGCGGCTGAAATCGCGGCCGAGTGCCGGGCGATCAAGGATCGCTCGATGGCCGGGCTTCCGGCGTTGGTCGAGCTGGCCGTCGAACGGCTGGAGCGCAATGGCTTCCACGTCCACCGGGCCGCGACCAAGGGTGAGGCCCAGGCAGTCGTCGAGCGCCTTCTCCGGGGCGCCGGGACGGTTGTCAAGGGCAAGACGATTACCGGCCGGGAGATTGACCTGGCCAACTACATCCGGACGCTCGGGGTCGAGGTGATCGAGACCGACCTCGGCGAGCGGCTGCTGCAATTGGCCGGAGGGGAGCCGACCCACAAGCACCATCCGGCGGTTCATCTGGATCTCGAACAGGTTCAAGCCGTCGTCGAGCCCGACCTGGGGGAGCCGGTCCCGGCTACGGTCGATGACCTGGCCGGGGCGGCGGCCCGGGCCCTGCACCGGCACATGCTCCGGGCCGGCTGGGGCGTCGTCGGGTGCAACGCCCTGGCGGCCGAGGACGGTGTTGTCTTCACTCTGGAGAACGAGGGCAACCTGCGCTGGGTGACCAGCATCCCCGAAAACCTGCTGATCGTGGCCGGGATCGAGAAGATCGTCCGAACCTTCATGGAGGCCAGCTATCTCTGCTGGGCGACCGGTTACTTCGCCATGAGCCAGGTGACCACTTACATCGACACCATCGCCGGGCCGAGCAAGAGCGCCGACATCATGATGCAGTTCGCCCGCGGGGTGCATGGCCCAAAAAACGTCCACATCATCCTGCTCGATAACGGGCGGGCAGACTGCCTCAGGGCCGGGTACGGGGAGGCCATCTACTGCTTGAACTGCTCGGC
>JBGFRN010000306.1:0-3738 GCA_041695105.1 Bacillota bacterium
CCATTTCAGGCCGCGGGAGCGCACTGGAACCCGGATACCCAGCCCCACGGTCGCCACGCCGGGGATTTCCCGGTGCTGTTTTCCAATCAAGGCCGGGCCGTAATGAGGTTCTTTACCAACAGGTTCAAGGCGGCTGATGTAATTGGCAAGGCGGTCATGATTCATCAAAACCCCGATGATTACCGCACCCAGCCTGACGGGGCGGCGGGGAAGCGGCTGGCGTGCGGGGTGGTGAGAGGGGCTTAAGGTTCCTCCTCGGGTTTTTTGTTGCTCCCATCCCGGAACGGCAGATCTACTTGGATCCTTACGCATAACGCTTTTCCCCAGGACCAAAACTAACCCAAACGTCCTGTCGGAAGGTGAATTCGTGAATAAAGGGCTGTGCCTCGAAAAGAACATCGGCTCCCTCGACCGCACTATCCGCATCGTAGTAGGCAGTGCCCTCATCCTCTACCCAGCCTACGCCGGTTGGTCGCCCTGGGCCATCGCCATCCTGGCGGCGATCGGCGGGATGTGGATCGTCGAGGGGATCATCCGCTACTGATTCGTCCTCGAATGGCTGGGGTGGTCCACCCTGGATAAAGATGAACTCAAGAGCTCATAGAAAGACGGGTTCGGTGGCCAAGCCTGCCCGTCTCATTTTTTTGTGCCGGAGGCAAGTCACTGGAATTAGTACCTATGGCGCTATCTGCACCCCTGGCGCTACCCTGTGGGGTATTTTATGATATGGGGAAGGAATTCAGAGAACCAACCCCGAAGCGAGGTGCAGTCATGCACAAATATGATCCCACCAAGATGGACCGCTTTCTCAGCCCCGAACGGCGCAAGTGGCAGAACCCTGACCTGATTTTCGACGCCCTGGGCCTGGGGCCGGGGATGACCCTGGCCGATATCGGATCCGGCCCGGGCTTTTTTGCCCTGCAGGCGGCCAAGAGGGTGGGGCCTGGCGGCCGGATCTACGCTTTGGACATCCAGCCCATAATGCTTGAGAAGCTTACCGAGCTGGCCGAGACTGAACAACTCGGCAACATCGAGGCCCTGATCTCCGAAGAAAACCGGCTGCCGCTTCCTGACGCCTGCGTTGACGCTGCCCTGCTGGCCAATACTGTCCATGAGCTGCTGAATCCGGTCGAGCTGCTGAAGGAGGCGGCCCGGGTCCTGAAGCCGGATGGGATCCTCGGGGTGGTCGAATGGCGCCGGGAGCCGATGGAGAAGGGACCGCCGGTCGAAGAGCGGCTGAGTCCCGATCAGGTTGAGAGTTTTCTTCGCCAGGCCGGGTACCTCGATCTCGAGCGGTTCGAGGCCGGTCCGTACCACTACGGCATCCACGCTCGCCGGAGGTAGGCCGCCTGAGCCGTCAGGAAAGGTGACGCGGGTAAGGACGTAAGAGGGGGATTGTCATGAGCGCCAGTGAAATGACTGTTGTGGAATGGCACGCCGCGGCCACGGGGAACCGGGTCGTCGGGGTACTGAGGAAAAACGGCTTCGACGCCGTCTATTTCGCAGGCCGCGAGGAGGCGGTCGAGCATATCCTGGGATTCATCCAGCCAGGAGCTCGGGTGGGGCTGGGAGGGTCAATGTCGGTTCAAGAACTGCGACTTCCCGAGCTGGCGGAGGCGAGGGGGGCAAAGCTGGTTGGGATGCCCCCGGCGGGCGCCGGGCCTGTCTCGCCCGAGGAGGCCTTTGAGCTTGCTCGCGAGCGGGTTCACTGCGACGTCTACCTCTGCAGTTCTAACGCCGTTACCTTAGACGGCTTTCTGGTCAATGTCGACGGGGTCGGAACCCGGGTGGCGGCCATGACCTTCGGGCCCAAGAAAGTGGTTATCGTGGTCGGAGTTAACAAGATCTGCCCGGACCTCGATTCGGCTTACCGGAGGATCGAGACGATCGCCGCTCCGATGAACAGCCGGCGCCTCAACCGGCCGAACCCGTGCGCCGAGACCGGGATTTGCTCCGACTGCCGGAGCGACGCTCGGATCTGCCGGATATATTCGGTGATAAAGAAAAAGGGCCGGATGACCGATATTTCCGTGGTTGTTGTGGGCGAGCCACTGGGCTATTGACCCGAGCCACTGGGCTATTGACCCCTGGCGGTCCGGACACCCGTCTTCGATTGGTCGACACCTCGCCCGCCAGATTGATGACAAAAGTCGCGGGAAAAAAATAAGGCCGACCCCGGGGTGTTGACGATTCAACCCCAAAACCCCCTTCTTATCCCCCGAACCCCCTTCGCAGGGCATGGTTTGGGGGGGTTTTTGTGTCGAAAACACCCCTGTGGCTGTAGTTTTTGCCTATCAGGAGCTAGAAACGTCAATGTTTTCCCCCGAGTGGCCCTCTTGGCCGGAAAAAAACTGAGGATTCGCCCCGTTGCGCCAGGAAGTCGCCCGGTGGCCCGCCTAAGTACTTACCGTTCCAGAAGAGGCCATCGATCAACACCGCTCAAAGAGGATAACCAAAAGCCCCCCGGTGGACCCGGAGGGCTTCGATTGGAGACGGTCCATCATTCCGATGGTCTGTCATTCCGACGGTTGGTCAGGTCGGCGCTAGCTGCCGATCACGCGCTTGGCACCCCACCATTTGACGGTGAAGTAGCGCTCGCTCAGGCTGCTGATCTTGACGCCGGAGCGGGGCCAGGCGTGGATGAATTTGCCGCTGCCGATGTAGATGCCGACGTGGGAAACACCGGGCTTGTAGGTGTTGGTGAAGAAGACCAGGTCACCCTTCTTCAAATTAGCCTTGCTGACGTAGTCGCCGACCCGGGACTGGGCCAGTGCCGTCCGCGGGAGCGAGATGCCGACCTTACGGAAGACATAGCGGACGAACGAGGAGCAGTCGAAGGTGTTCGGCCCGTTCGATCCGAAGACGTAGCGGGTGCCTAGTTTCGACTTGGCGATTGAGATGACCTTGCCGGCGGCCGTGGTGGCTGAAGTGGTCGTGGCAGCCGAAGCGGTCGTGGCCGGCACGAAGGTAACGGCCAGAGCCGAAAGCATTGTTACCGCTACAGTTAGAGCAATGGCCTTTCGAACCTTGGCTCCGTGGTTAATAATTAGATGCTTCATGGTTGTCCAACCTCCTTTAATATTTTTAGGACGCATTTTGATGGCCGTCCCTAGTGCTTTATAAAGTTTTTATCGTGAAAAGTGGTTTGCCGATCGTGTTGTCACTATAAAACGATTTGTGGGGAATTTTAACCCCCAAAATCCTTCCAATGCGGAGTTGACTGGCGTAATCCTGATGACCCAATGGATACACCGGTACTGGTAATAAAAAACAAACAAAAAACCTGCCGTCTAATATGGCAGGTACGATTTTGATTTTCATGAAGACAAAATCGGTGAAACAAAAACTTGAAAAACAAAGATTTGCCGCCTTTTTGGCGGCCGCTTTGTTGCTGTTTTTTGTCGGCCTTTCAACGCAGATAGATAGATAATCGTGAAGTGGCCGGCTTTGATTCGGCCGTCGCCGGATGGGTCCAGGTAGTCCTGATCGGCTTAAGCCGGATTTATCTCGGGGTGCACTACCCGAGCGACGTGGTGGCGGGCTTCGCCGTGGGCGGGGCCTGGTCCCTTTTGTGCGTGCTGGCCGGCGAGGTTTGGGCTCGGCGGTGAACTCGAACTTTCTAGAACTAACAATGTCTCCTGTCGTAAAAAAACCCCGCCCGGGGATAGTCCCGGACGGGGCTTGACGGAGCCTTCTTGCCTGAAGTTACCGCCGGTTCTGCCGGTTAGCCTGATTGCC
>JBGFRN010000325.1:0-20643 GCA_041695105.1 Bacillota bacterium
GGCCAATCTTACCGGCCCGCTGGCTGTTGTCCTGGGAGGTGAGGGTAAGGGAATCGGCCCAAACCTAAGGAATAAGTGCGATTTCTTGGTCCGGCTTCCAATGAAAGGGAGGGTCAATTCGCTCAACGCCGGGGTGGCGGGCGCCGTTATTTTATATGAAGTTCTTCGACAAAAAAACCCAGGCCTCTAAAAAGCATGGCAGGCTAAGCCGGTGCTTGACTACCTTTCTGACACTGAGTTATAATTGGGCACAGATGTTGCTGTGACGCTGGTTTTTGAGCTTTATTTTGTCGGCTATTATGGCCGTCTGCCCGCACCGGTGGGCAAAAAACTCAATCCAAAACCCTGACAAACAACCTATTTTTCCAACCCCGTCCTTGGGTTTTTTTATTTCCGGGGAGGATTCATATTGCTGGGAGCTGGATCGGAGGCGGTGGCCATAATGAGCGCTAATCCTCAGCGTGAGATCGCGCCAGGTTTTGACCCTAATTATGACGCTATGGTCGACGAAGAGGTCGTCGGTTTTGCTCGGGAAGGCTCTAGTGTCGCTTTGGAGTTTTTAATAAATAAGTATAAAAATTTTGTCCGGGCCAAGGCCCGCTCGTATTTCTTAATTGGCGCTGACCGGGAAGATATTATTCAGGAAGGTATGATCGGGCTCTATAAAGCCATTCGTGATTTCCGGCCCGACAAGCTCTCATCTTTCCGGGCCTTCGCTGAGCTCTGCATTACCCGTCAGATAATCACCGCCATCAAGACGGCAACCAGACAGAAACATATCCCGCTTAATTCTTACGTATCCCTGAATAAGCCGATCTACGACGAGGACTCCGATCGAACCTTGCTCGATGTCATTTCCGGTTCAAAGATCACCGATCCCGAAGAGTTGATCATTAGTCGCGAGGAATTCGGCGATATTGAGGAAAAGATGGGCGAGATCCTGTCCGACCTCGAGTGGAAGGTTCTGATGAGCTACCTCGATGGCAAGTCTTATCAGGAGATCGCTGTCGATCTTCAGCGCCACGTCAAATCGATCGATAACGCGCTTCAGCGGGTGAAACGCAAGCTTGAGCGGTATTTAGACAACCGGGGCAGCCAGGCCGAAGATTCGGAGGGCACATACGACGCTGACTAGCCAGCCGTTCAGGCCGCAGTAGCTCAGTGGCAGAGCAATCGCCTTGTAAGCGATAGGTCGTGGGTTCAATCCCCACCTGCGGCTCCAAACAAATTCCGGCCATCAAATTCCGGCTTGACTTCGAACCACACCCGTTGTAAACTAACTCTTGCGCCCGAGGAACAGGTAAAGGCACCGCAGTTTCGGAGGGGTTCCCGAGTGGCTAAAGGGGGCAGACTGTAAATCTGTTGGCTGACGCCTTCGGTGGTTCGAATCCACCCCCCTCCACCAATATTTTATGAGAAGTCATTTTCGTCGCGGGGTAGAGCAGCCTGGTAGCTCGTCGGGCTCATAACCCGGAGGTCGAAGGTTCAAATCCTTCCCCCGCAACCAAACATTTAATGGGCCACGGCCCTGAATATTGCTGATGTAGCTCAGTCGGTAGAGCACGTCCTTGGTAAGGACGAGGTCACCGGTTCAATCCCGGTCATCAGCTCCAGATCTAAGGGGCAGACTCAAGGGCATTTGAGTTGGCCCCTTTCGTACTTTCCAGGCCCTTGCGGACAATATTTCTTTTAGTGTAAAATACCTACCGGGCCATTATTGGACATTTTGGATGAAGCCAGTCACCGCCACCTTGCAGATGCGCCAGGATGTGGCCGTTGGCACGTCATGGCTTCAAAAATAACTGGAGGTAGGGAAATGGGCAAGAAGAAATTTGAGCGTACCAAGCCTCACGTCAACGTTGGCACGATTGGTCACGTGGACCACGGCAAGACCTCGCTGACGGCGGCCATCACCAAAGTTCTGGCCAAGCAGGGCAAGGCCGAGTTCATGGCCTACGACCAGATCGACAAGGCTCCAGAAGAGCGCGAGCGCGGGATCACTATCGCTACGGCTCACGTCGAGTACGAGACCGACAAGAGGCACTACGCTCATGTCGACTGCCCGGGCCACGCCGACTACGTCAAGAATATGATTACCGGGGCGGCCCAGATGGACGGTGCCATCCTGGTCGTGTCGGCCGCCGACGGCCCGATGCCCCAGACGCGCGAGCACATCCTGCTGGCCCGCCAGGTGGGCGTTCCGGCCATGGTCGTCTTTCTTAATAAGGTCGACATGGTCGACGATCCGGAGCTGCTCGAGCTAGTCGAACTTGAGGTTCGGGAACTGCTTTCGAGCTACGAGTTTCCGGGCGATGATATTCCGGTGGTCAAGGGTTCGGCGCTCAAGGCCCTGGAGGGCGATGCCGAAGCCGAGAAGGCAATTTTCGAGCTGATGGATGCCGTCGACTCCTACATTCCGACCCCCGAGCGCGCCATTGACAAGCCGTTTTTGATGCCGGTCGAGGACGTGTTCTCGATTACCGGGCGCGGCACCGTGGCGACCGGGCGGGTCGAGCGCGGTCAGGTCAAGGTAGGCGAGGAAATCGAGATCATTGGGCTGAACGAGAAGCCGCGCAAGACTATCGTCACGGGCGTGGAGATGTTCCGCAAGCTGCTGGACCAGGCGGTGGCCGGTGATAACATCGGCACCCTGCTGCGGGGCGTTGACAAGAACGAGATCGAGCGGGGCCAGGTACTGGCCAAACCGGGATCGATCAAGCCGCACACCAAGTTCAAGGCAGAGGTATATGTTTTGTCGAAGGAAGAGGGCGGCCGGCACACCCCGTTCTTTAATGGGTATCGCCCGCAGTTCTACTTCCGGACGACCGACGTGACCGGCAACGTCAAGCTGCCGGAGGGCGTGGAGATGGTGATGCCGGGCGACAACATCCGGGTGGACATCGATTTGATCACCCCGATCGCCATTGAGGAGGGCCTGCGCTTCGCCATCCGCGAGGGCGGCCGCACCGTCGGGGCCGGCGTCGTCACCGCCATTAGCCAGTAAGGCTTCCCCTGGTTGACACTCAAAATTGTCTATGGTATCTTAATCAGGCGGTAAAAATTTAAGCGCGGTTTTCGGGGGTTTCAGGCAGATGGCTAAGGCTAGCGCTCGGGTGATAATTACAATGGCCTGCACCGATTGCAAGGAACGTAATTACACCACCATGAAGAATAAGAAGAACGATCCCAGCCGGATTGAGTTCAAGAAGTATTGCGGCACGTGCAATACGCACACCCTTCATCGCGAGACCCGCTAAGGGCAAAACAAAATCTTTGAATAAGCGTAGGCCAGTAGCTCCAATTGGTAGAGCGGCGGTCTCCAAAACCGCTGGTTGGGGGTTCGAGTCCCTCCTGGCCTGCCACTTTTATATTTATGGATATGGGGTAAGCTATGGATCAACCCATATTCAGGAAGTGAAAGGCTTCGGATGAAGTTGAAAAACTTTTTTGAGCGGATCGGAAAATTTTTACGTGACGTTCGGTCTGAAATAGGCAAGGTCATCTGGCCGACCCGGCAAGAATCAATCCTCTATACCGGAGTAGTTGTTGGGGCGGTTGTGCTCGTGGCTGCAATGATTTATATCATCGACCAGGCCCTGAGCCTGGGGTTGACGGCTCTACTGGGTGATGGCACGGCGGGTGGAGTGAAATAAGAGTTGGGGGTGGAGGGACCCGCCAGGATGGGGTCCCTTTTAATCATGGAAAAACACTGGTATGTAGTCCACACCTACTCGGGCTACGAGAACAAAGTTAAAGCTAACCTTGAGAAGCGAATTCAGACCATGGAGAAACAGGACGAGATCTTTCGCGTCCTTGTTCCCATGGAGGATGAAATCGAGATCAAGGACGGCAAGAGAAAAACGACCAAAAAAAAGGTCTTCCCGGGCTATGTCCTGGTTGAGATGCTGATGAATGATGAGTCCTGGTACGTCGTCCGCAACACACCCGGCGTTACCGGTTTTGTCGGTCAGGGCTCTAAGCCTATCCCGCTCCAGCCGCACGAGGTGCGCCTGATCATGAAGCAGATGGGCATCGACGAAGCCCGGACCAAGATCAGTTTCGAGGTTGGGCAAAACGTCAAGGTGATCTCTGGACCATTTTCCGGATTCATCGGGATTGTTAGCGAGATCAATCTTGAGAAAAACAAAGTCAAGGTCATGGTGTCAATGTTCGGTCGGGACACGCCGGTCGAGTTGGATTTCATCCAGGTCGAGGAGATAGCTTAGGCCCGGATGTTTCGTGGGAGGCAGTGATGCTGCCGCCAAACCACATTTCTTAAGGAGGATACCCCGTGGCGAAGAAAGTTATTGGACTAGTCAAGCTGCAACTGCCGGCCGGCAAGGCCACCCCGGCTCCCCCGGTTGGTCCCGCTCTAGGTCAGCACGGCGTGAACATCATGTCGTTCTGCAAGGAGTACAACGAGCGAACCAAGGAACAGGCCGGACTGGTCATTCCGGTCGAGATTGCGATCTTTGAGGACCGCTCTTTCACCTTTGTCCTGAAGACGCCCCCGGCCTCGGTTCTGCTCAAGAAGGCTCTCGGCCTCGAAACCGCCTCCGGTCAACCGAACAAGCAGAAGGTCGGCAAGATCACCCGCGAAAAGGTTCGGGAGATCGCTGTCACCAAGATGCCCGACCTGAACGCCGCCAGCGTCGAGGCCGCCATGCGCATGGTCGAGGGCACTGCCCGTTCGATGGGGATTGACGTAGTCGACTAAACGTTTGAGTTTGATTCTGTGGGAGGCCCTTGGCCGTTCACCACAAGGAGGTTTATTAAAATGCCCGGCAAGAAGTATGAGGACAGCCTGAAACAGCTCGATCGCAGCAAGTACTACGATCCAGGAGAGGCTCTCGAGCTGGTCAAGCAGACCGCCAAGGCAAAGTTTGATGAAACGGTCGAGGCTGCCGTTAGGCTCGGTGTTGACCCTCGTCACGCTGACCAGCAGGTTCGCGGCGCGGTCGTTTTGCCCCACGGGACTGGCAAGGCGCAAAGGGTACTGGTCTTCGCCAAGGGCGATAAGGCCAGGGAGGCCGAGGAGGCCGGTGCCGATGTTGTGGGTGGGGATGAGATGATCCAGCAGATCCAGGGTGGCTGGCTTGAATTTGATGTTGCGGTGGCCACCCCGGATATGATGGGTGCCGTGGGCAAACTCGGCCGCATCCTGGGACCTAAGGGCCTGATGCCCAATCCCAAGACCGGCACGGTTACCTTTGACGTTAAGAACGCCGTCAAGGAGATCAAGGCCGGTAAGATCGAGTACCGAACCGACAAGGTCGGCATCATTCACGCTCCGATTGGGAAGGCCTCGTTTGAAAACCAGAAGCTGTTGGAGAACTTCAACACCTTGATGGAAGCCCTCAATAAGGCCAAGCCGAGCGGCGCCAAGGGGCAGTATGTCAAGACGGTTACCCTCTCGTCGACCATGGGTCCTGGCGTCCGGATCAATCCCAACCGGATCGGAGGAGCCCCGGAACGGTAAGGACTCCCTGAGAGCGGGGAAGATCCGGGCGGGGGAGGTCCGGGCTTGACGGCCCGGCCCCCGGAATGTTAAATTACTAGTCGTTCGCCAATTTCATACTGGCCAGAGACAGCAGGGACCTTCCCGGTTTAATAATGAACCCTGCCGAGGCCGGAGACAGCAGCCCGTTGAAACGGGTCAGCCTTGTCCTGATTAATCAGTGATTAATTCAAGGGCCTCCGACCAAGTCTTTGGTTGTAGGCCCTTTAACGTTCAATTGAGGAGGTGGTAATGAAATATGCTAATCAGACCCGAGAAGGCCGCGGCGGTCGCCGAACTTAAGGCCAAGTTCTCCGAGTCAAAGAGCGTGGTTCTGGCTGATTACCGTGGGCTGAACGTGGCGCAAGCCACTAAGCTCCGCCGTAAGCTCCGCGAAAACGGCGTTGACCTCAAGGTGGTCAAGAATACCCTCGCGGCTATCGCGGCCAAGGAAGCCGGAATTGAGGGGCTCGACCCGATACTGGTCGGGCCAATCGCCATCGCTTTTAGCCAGGACGCGGTTGCCCCGGCCAAGCACCTTAACGACTTCGCCAAAGATAACAAGCAAATTGATATCAAGGGCGGGGTGCTTGAGGGCAAGGTGATCGACCTGGCTATGGTCAAGGCCCTGGCCGATCTCCCCTCGCGCGAGGTTCTTTTGGCTCAGGTTTTGGGAGGGATGCAGGCCCCGCTGTACGGGCTTGGTTATGCCCTGAGCGGTACCCTGCGCAGCTTTGCCAACGCTGTCGACGCTCTCCGCCGCAAGAAGGAAGAAGAGGCCGGGGCTACCGCTATCTCTGGCTAGCGCCGGTGCCAAAGATTAAAGGAGGATTATCTAAATGAGCAAGGTTGCTGAAGTCATTGATATCGTTAAAGGCCTGACCGTTCTAGAACTGTCCGAGCTGGTCAAGAAGTTCGAGGAAGAGTTTGGCGTTTCCGCCGCCGCTCCGGTTGTCGCCGCGGCCGCCCCGGCTGCCGCTGCCGCCGCACCGGCCGCTGTGGAGCAGACTGAGTTCGACGTCATCCTGGCCAGCGCTGGGGCCAACAAAATTCAGGTCATCAAGGTCGTCCGTGAACTGACCGGCCTTGGTCTCAAGGAAGCCAAAGACCTGGTCGACGGTGCTCCGAAGCCGGTTAAAGAGAAGATTGCCAAGGCCGACGCCGAGGCCGTCAAGGCCAAGCTGGTCGAGGTCGGTGCCTCTGTCGATATCAAATAGAGATTTGCGCCGAAAATGGTGCCAACGGCCCGGGTTCCCTGGCGGGGTCCGGGCCCTTTGTTTCTTAAAAACCATGAAATTTCCTTGACATCCTAATTCCACTATGATATTCTCTGAAATTGCTACAGTTGCAGGTCGCCTATCCCAATGGCGTGAATCAGGGAGATGGCCCTAATAGATTTTGTAAACCCGGGAAATAATTGCATAGCAGCCTCGAATCGCCGGGGTAGGGCTTAACAGGGAGGGGCATACTATGCCCTTTTGGTTGTTAGTCGTACTCTTTTTGCCCTTTAGGGGGGTGTCCCGGCATCCCGACCCAGAACCCAAGTCAAGCATGCTCAAGCGCCGGTCCAGGTCACAATGGCCTTGGGCCCGGCCAGGAAGGAGTGGCACAGAATGGCCCAACCCTTGATTGAAAGCCGTCGCCAGAGGCTGAACTTCGGACGTACTCAAGAAGTGCTCGAGATGCCTAATTTGATCGAACTCCAGAAGAACTCCTACGACTGGTTCCTGCGCGAGGGTCTTCAGGAGATGTTCCGGGACATTTCTCCAATCCTGGACTTCACCGGGAACCTGGTGCTGGAGTTCATCGACTACAACCTGGGTGAGTCCAAATACTCGGTTGACGAGTGTAAGGAACGCGACGTTACTTACGCCGCCCCCCTTCGGGTGCGGGTGCGCTTAATTAATAAAGAAACCGGCGAGGTCAAAGAACAGGAAGTCTTTATGGGAGACTTCCCCTTGATGACCGAGAATGGGACTTTTATTATCAACGGGGCCGAGCGCGTTATCGTCAGCCAATTGGTGCGCTCGCCGGGGGTCTACTACTCCGAGCAGATCGACCCGAACGGCAAGAAACTCTATCTGGCCACCGTCATTCCCAACCGGGGGGCCTGGCTGGAGTTCGAAACCGATGCCAACGATATCATTTCTGTACGCGTCGACCGCACCCGCAAGCTGCCGGCCACCGTCCTGCTGCGCGCCCTCGGCTTCAGTTTCGACGCCCAGATCATGGATCTGCTGGGGGAAAACGAATACGTCCGTAGCACCCTGGAGAAAGACGGAACCGACTCCGAGGACGAGGCCCTAATTGAGATTTACAAGCGCCTTCGCCCGGGAGAGCCGCCGGCAGTCGACAACGCGCGCCAGTTGCTGCAGACCCTGTTCTTCGAGCCGAAGCGCTACGATTTAGCCTCGGTCGGCCGATACAAGCTTAACAAGAAGCTGGCTCTCAAACGCCGGATTCTCAACACAAACGCCGCTGTTCGAGTAGTTCACCCGGAGACCGGGGAGATCATCTGCGAGGCCGGCGACTTCATCGATCGCAAATTAGCCGAAAAGATCGAGGCGGCCGGAATTTCCCGTCTTGACGTCAGGTTACGGGATGGCGGCACCGTCCGGGTCGTCTCCAATGGCCTGCCCGCGGTGGACTTCAAGACGATCACCAAAGAGGATATTGTCGCGACCATCAGCTATATCGTTTGCCTGTTTAAGGGACTGGGCCGGGTGGACGACATTGACCATCTCGGCAACCGGCGACTGCGCTCGGTCGGCGAGCTGCTGCAGAACCAGTTCCGCATCGGCCTGGCACGCATGGAGCGAGTGGTCAAGGAGCGCATGACCATTCAGGACGTCGACATCATCACCCCGCAAGCCCTGATCAACATCCGCCCGGTCGTGGCGGCGGTCAAGGAGTTCTTTGGGTCTTCGCAGCTCTCGCAGTTCATGGACCAGACCAACCCTCTAGCTGAACTGACCCATAAGCGTCGCCTGTCCGCCTTGGGTCCCGGTGGTCTTTCCCGCGAGCGGGCCGGGTTCGAGGTGCGCGACGTCCACCATTCGCACTACGGCCGGATGTGCCCGATTGAGACTCCCGAAGGTCCGAACATCGGTCTGATCGGTGCCATGTCGACCTATGCCCGGATTAACGAGTACGGCTTCATCGAAACCCCGTACCGCCGGGTCGACCGCGAAAACAAGCGGGTAACCGATGAGATTTTCTACCTGACGGCTGATGAAGAGGATGAATACGCTATTGCCCAGGCCAACGCCCCCCTCGACGAGAACGGTTGGTTTACCGAGACCCGGGTGACGGTTCGTTACAAGCACGAAACCCTGGTGATTCCAGCCGATCAGGTTGACTTCATGGATGTCTCTCCTAAGCAGGTCGTTTCAATCGCGACGGCCCTGATTCCCTTCCTTGAACACGATGATGCCAGCCGAGCCCTGATGGGTTCAAACATGCAGCGGCAGGCCGTCCCGCTTCTGCGCACCCAGGCCCCTTTGGTTGGCACCGGCATGGAGTATAAGGTCGCCTGCGATTCCGGTGTGGTGGTGCTGGCCAAGCGGCCAGGTGTGGCTGAAAAGGTCACGGCCAACGAGATCATCGTCAGGGCCAATGACGGGACTCTCGACAAGTATAAGATGATCAAGTACTCCCGCTCCAATCAGGGCACCTGCATCAACCAGAAGCCCATCATTCGCCGGGGCACCCGGGTCGAGGCCGGCCAGGTTCTGGGCGACGGCCCTTCGACCGACAAGGGGGAACTGGCCCTGGGCCGGAACGTCCTGGTGGCCTTCATGCCCTGGGAGGGCTACAATTACGAAGACGCCATCCTGATCAACGAAAAACTCGTTCGTGAGGACGTTTTCACCTCGATCCACATCGAGGAACACGAATGCGACGCTCGCGACACCAAGCTCGGGCCTGAGGAGATCACCCGCGACATCCCCAATGTCGGCGAGGAAGTCCTCAAGGATCTCGACGAACGGGGCATCATTCGCATCGGTGCCGAGGTCGGGCCCGGCGACATCCTGGTCGGCAAGGTCACTCCCAAGGGCGAGACCGAGCTGACCGCCGAGGAACGTCTCCTGCGCGCCATCTTTGGCGAGAAGGCCCGCGAGGTACGCGACACTTCGCTGCGGGTGCCCCACGGCGAATCAGGCATCGTGGTTGACGTCAAGGTTTTCTCCCGCGATCGGGGTGACGAGCTCTCCCCCGGCGTCAACCAACTGGTGCGCGTTTACATCGCTCAGAAGCGCAAGATCTCTGAGGGCGACAAAATGGCCGGGCGTCACGGCAATAAGGGCGTCATCGCCAAGATATTGCCCGAGGAGGATATGCCCTTCCTTCCCGACGGCACCCCGATCGAGATTGTTCTGAACCCGCTGGGCGTGCCTTCGCGCATGAACATCGGCCAGGTTCTGGAGACCCATCTGGGAATGGCGGCCAAGGCCCTCGGCATCCACGTCGCCACCCCGGTCTTCGACGGGGCCAACGAGGAATCGATCAAACAATTGCTTGAAAAAACAGGCCTGAACTTGACCGGCAAGGTCCAGCTTTACGACGGCCGGACCGGAGAGCCGTTCGACAATCGGGTCACGGTCGGCTACGCCTATATGCTCAAGCTGGCCCACCTGGTTGATGATAAGATCCACGCTCGATCGACCGGACCGTACTCCCTGGTCACCCAGCAGCCGCTGGGCGGCAAGGCTCAGTTCGGCGGCCAGCGCTTCGGCGAGATGGAAGTCTGGGCGCTCGAGGCCTACGGCGCTGCCTACACCCTGCAGGAACTGCTGACGGTCAAGTCCGACGACGTCGTCGGCCGCGTCAAGACCTACGAGGCTATCGTCAAGGGCGAGAACATCCCCGAGCCCGGGGTGCCCGAGTCGTTTAAGGTTTTGATCAAGGAGCTGCAAAGCCTGGGGCTCGACATTAAAATCCTCTCAGAGGATCGCCGGGAGATCGAGTTGCTCGAAACCGATGAAGACGTGATTGAAACCGCTCGCGACCTCGATCTGAACATCGAGGGGGACACCGACCTGACCCCGACCAGCCTGGAGCCCTACGATGGCGACGACGCAGCCGAACTCAGCGACGATGCGCCCCTGGTCGAGGAGGAGGAACTAGAAGAAGGTGTCGAGGAAGTTCTGGAGGCTACCCGCAAGAAGGGCCTGGCCTTCGGAGCTAGCGGCGACGAGGGCGAAGAAGAAGACACGAAAGAAGTCTCCTTGGATTATTTCGAGGACGACCGCAAGGAATAGGTTTACGCCCCTCTAAGCTGAAAGGAGTGCGATCCTTTGCTGGATGTCAACTACTTCGATTCCATGCGTATCGGCCTGGCCTCGCCCGGACAGATCCGGGAATGGTCTAAAGGGGAAGTTAAGAAGCCCGAAACCATTAACTACCGGACCCTCAAGCCCGAGCGCGAGGGGCTGTTCTGCGAGAAGATCTTCGGCCCAACCCGTGACTGGGAATGCCATTGCGGGAAGTACAAGCGGGTCCGCTACAAGGGCATCGTTTGCGACCGGTGCGGCGTCGAGGTCACCCGTTCCAAGGTTCGCCGTGAGCGGATGGGCCACATCGAACTGGCCGCTTCGGTCTCGCACATCTGGTATTTTAAAGGCATCCCGAGCCGGATGGGGCTTTTGCTCGACATGTCCCCCCGGGCTCTGGAAAAGGTGCTTTACTTCGCGGCCTATATCGTGATTGATCCCGGGAACACACCATTGGTCCAGAAACAGCTTCTGACCGAGAACGAGTACCGGGAATATCGCGACAAGTATGCCCAGGCCTTCAAGGCCGCCATGGGTGCCGAGGCCATCAAAAAGCTGCTTGAGGAAATGGATCTGGAACAGCTCGGCAAGGATCTGCGCACCGAGCTGCGGACTGTCAGCGGTCAGCGCAAGATCCGGGCGATCCGCCGGCTTGAGGTGGTCGAGGCTTTCCGGCAGAGCGGCAACAAGCCTTCCTGGATGATTCTCGACGTTATACCGATCATCCCGCCCGACCTACGTCCGATGGTCCAGCTCGACGGTGGCCGCTTTGCCACCTCTGACCTCAACGACCTGTACCGCCGGGTGATCAACCGGAACAACCGTCTCAAGCGGCTGCTCGACCTTGGGGCTCCGGACATCATTGTCCGCAATGAGAAGCGGATGCTCCAGGAGGCGGTCGACGCCCTGATTGACAACGGCCGGCGCGGCCGCCCGGTCACCGGCCCCGGCAACCGCCCTTTGAAATCTCTTTCTGACATGCTCAAGGGCAAGCAGGGACGCTTCCGCCAGAACCTGCTTGGCAAGCGCGTCGACTACTCGGGCCGTTCGGTTATCGTCGTCGGCCCGAAGCTGAAGATCCATCAGTGCGGGCTCCCGAAAGAAATGGCGCTCGAGCTCTTCAAGCCTTTCGTGATGAAGAAGCTGGTCCATGAGGGTCTGGCTCACAACATCAAGTCGGCCAAGCGCATGGTCGAACGCGCCCGAAACGAGGTCTGGGACGTCCTTGAGGAGGTCATCCGGGAGCACCCGGTGCTCCTCAACCGCGCTCCAACCCTCCACCGGCTCGGGATTCAGGCCTTTGAGCCGGTCCTGGTTGAGGGCCGGGCCATTCAGATCCACCCGCTGGTCTGCACCGCCTACAACGCCGACTTCGATGGCGACCAGATGGCCATCCACGTCCCGCTCTCGGCCGAGGCCCAAGCCGAGGCCCGGATCCTAATGCTTTCGGCCCATAACATTCTGAACCCGAAGGATGGCTCGCCGGTCGTCACCCCGACCCAGGATATGGTTCTAGGGTGCTACTATCTGACTCTCCAGCGCGATGGTGCCAAGGGCGAGGGCAAGTGGTTTGCGAGCCCCGACGAGGCCATCATGGCCTATTATCAGCGCGTCATCAGCCTGCACGCCCTGATCACGGTTCGAAGCCAGAACCAGAAGCTCCAGACGACGGTCGGGCGTATAATTTTCAACGAGCGGCTGCCTGAGGAGATCGGGTATATCAATCAGGTGGTCGACCGCAAGACCATGAGCAGGCTGGTGGCTTTGGTCTACCGCAAGTTCGGGACCTCGGTGGTTGCCCAGATGCTGGACGGGATCAAGGAACTGGGCTTCACCTACGCCACCCGGGCAGGGACAACCATCGCCATCGACGACATCCAGATCCCCAAAGAGAAGCCCGAAATCCTGGCCCGGGCCGAGGACCAGGTTCAGGAGATCGAAAAGCAGTACAAGCGGGGCCTGATTTCCGACGAGGAGCGCTACCAAAAGGTCATCTCGGTTTGGGAGGAGGCCAAAGAGCAGGTCACCGGTGCCCTGATGAACACCCTAGATCGGTTCAACCCGGTCTACATGATGGCCATTTCTGGCGCTCGCGGTAACGTTGGGCAGATCTCCCAGCTCGCCGGCATGCGCGGCCTGATGGCCGATCCGTCCGGCCGGATCATCGAGCTGCCGGTTCGGGCCAATTTCCGTGAGGGCCTGACCGTGCTCGAATACTTCACCTCGACCCACGGTACCCGCAAGGGCCTAGCCGATACCGCCCTGCGTACCGCTGACTCCGGTTACCTCACCCGGCGCCTGGTCGACGTCGCTCAGGACGTCATTGTCCGTGAGGACGACTGCGGCACCAACTCCGGCATCACTGTCACCGAAATCCGGGACGGCACCGAGGTTATCGAAAGCCTACGCGACCGGATCATTGGGCGCGTGGCCCTGGTCGATATCTATCACCCGCTGACCGGCGAGTTAATTGCCGCCGAGAACGAGGAGATTGACGAGGAAGGTGCCGATACCATTGTCGCTTCGGGCATGAACGAGGTCATGATCCGTTCGGTTCTGACCTGCCGCACCCGCTTTGGGGTCTGCATCAAGTGTTACGGCCGCAACCTGGCCACCGGCAAGAAGGTCGATGTCGGCGAGGCGGTCGGCATCATCGCCGCCCAGTCGATCGGCGAGCCCGGCACCCAGCTCACGATGCGCACCTTCCACACCGGCGGCGTGGCCGGCGACGACATCACCCAGGGTCTCCCCCGCGTTGAGGAGCTATTTGAAGCCAGAAAGCCGAAAGGCCAGGCCATCATCGCCGAGACCGATGGTGAGGTCGCGGTAAACGAGAATAAGGGACGCAAGGAGGTTCAGATCACCTCGCCCGAGGGCGAGGTAACCTCCTACAACATTCCCTTTGGGGCCCGGCTCAAGGTCCACGCCGGGGACCAGATCCTGGCCGGAGACGAGATCACCGAGGGTTCGGTCAACCCCCACGACCTGCTAAAGGTCAAGGGCCTCCGGGGTGCGCAGATCTACCTGCTCCACGAGGTCCAGCGGGTCTACCGCCTGCAGGGCGTTGATATTAACGACAAGCATATCGAGGTCATGGTCCGGCAGATGCTTCGCAAGGTTCGGATCGAGGATCCGGGCGACACCGATCTTCTCCCCGGGGCTTTGGTCGACGTCTTCAACTTCGAGGACGAAAACGAGCGCATCATCAACCATGGCGGCCAACCGGCTGTGGCCCGGCCGGTGCTCTTGGGCATTACCAAGGCCTCCCTGGCCACCGAGTCTTTCCTGTCGGCCGCCTCGTTCCAGGAGACCACCCGAGTCCTGACTGAGGCGGCTATCCGCGGGAAGACCGACCCGCTGCTCGGACTCAAGGAGAACGTCATCATCGGCAAGCTGGTCCCGGCCGGTACCGGCATGAGCCGCTACCGCAATATCCGGGTCATCGCCGCCAACGAGCTAGAGCTTGAGCCGTCCATCGAAGGCGAGGCCGAGGTTCAGTAAGGCTAAGTGTGGCCCAAAGGCACCGGATTGCCGCCCCGGTGCCTTTTTTTCGCTCTCCCGAGTGTCAAATAATGACGAACTTTGTCAAACGATAATCCTTGAAATATTTTGGCAAAAGCCTGATAATTAGATTGACTGATGAACATCCGCCTCAGGGCAACCAGATAAGGGCCAACCTAGCGAGAGCTGGGGACGCAAAGTCAAGGGTCCCAAGCGCTTAAACCGCCGGACAGCCGGACTTCCAAGGTTGAGCGTGAAGAAGATTTCAAGAGGTCCGTCACGCCACCCTTGGCGCGGCGGGCTTTTACTTTTCTGGTCGGACTGAAGAGACATACGACTAGCCGGATTGTTTTTCCCAGCAAGGGGGAAAGATTGTGGATGCCTTTCTGGCCCAAGCGGCATCCTCATTAAGGTCAAGACTGGACCTAGGTGAACGTGAAGAGAAAATCTTTTTATTTTCACTCCGCGTCCTTTGGACTACGGTTCTTAGTTTTGCGGCGGTCATTATTTCGGCGGCGGCCCTCGGGCTGCTGCGCGAGACTCTTTGGGCTTTCCTGGCCGGGGGGAGCCTCCGGACGGTTTCCGGGGGGGCTCACTCGGAAACTCCTGGGCGCTGCGCCATAATCGGAGCGGTCGCCTACCTTTCCATGGGGATCCTGGCCCGGGGGTTGGCCGCTGAGCCGGCTTGGGAAGTTTTTCTCTGGTTCTCGGCAGCGCTTTGGATCGGGGCGATATTGGCCGTATACCGGCATGCTCCCGCCGGTACACACCAAAAACCAATCATCGACCCCACCCGGATCCGCCGGCTGAAACGTATTTCCCTGGCGGTTTTGGCCGGATGGGCCTTGTTCACATGGTTCTCCCTGACGCAACCTTCCGGCGAGGGTCGAATGATCTACGCCGCGGTTAGCCTTGGTCTGGCTTGGCAGGCCTCCACGATAACACCGGCCGGATATCGTCTCGGAAGGATTCTGGACAACTTTGTTGAACGGCTAGTGAAAGGAAGTGTCTAAGGATGACTAAACGGGTACTTATTTTGGTGGCTTCCCTTCTCTTCGTCCTGGCCTCGGCCACGGTGGCTTCTGCTTGTTGTTTTGGATTACATCAACCCGAAGTGCCAGAGGAGCTGCGGTAGAGCCAACTGTCCCTGGAGTAAGATAGTCGGCACTTGAAATGGAGGCCTGCCGGTGGACCTCGGAGTCTACCTTCTTACTTCCTTATTGGAATCAGTGCTAATGGTCTATGCGGGCCCGGCTCTTCTGGGACATCGGGTTTTCGGGCGGAAGGCGGTCGCTTTAGGCTCTGTCCTGGCCGCCTTGACCATCGGGGTGCGCCTATATTATTATTACGCGGGCATACCGCTCGGGACCCATACCCTAATCTTCGTAGCTCTAATGATACTTCTATTGCGGTACGGCAGCGGGCTCCACTGGGGAGTGGCCGTAACCGGGACTGTTGCCAGCCTGATTCTGGTTTTATTAGGAGGGTTATTGCTCAGCCTGACCGGGGTGCATGCCGTCGCGGTTGGGAAGTTCAAAGGCCCGATTCCCGAGGCCGGTCCGTGGTTGATCCTCATGCTGGTGGAAAAATCGGTTCTCCTGCTGGTGGCGCTGCTGGTCTGGCTCAAGGGAATAGTTCTGGTGAATCTGCCCTGGCGGTTGGACCGTTGAAGACTGGGGGGGTAGCCGCTTACTGGCTGTTGAAGGATCCCATCACGAAAGCCGGGCCCTGGCTGGCCGTTAATTTGGTGGAGAAGTCGGTTCTTCTATCAGTGGCCGCGCTTCTATGGTGGAGAGGACGATCCTGGTGAGGTTGCCTTGGCGCTAGAATCATTCAAATCTCAATTCTTTTCCAACGGGGCGATAGGTCGCCGGAGCCAAACCCTGGTGGTCTTGCTCCTGCTTCAAGTGGCGGTGCCGCTTTTCTTGGTGGCGGTAAAGTCTTGGCAAGACATCGGGTCTTTTGCTAACATGAACTTCAAGCTCTCGGTGGAGCTAATGGTTGTCGTGACCCTACCCATCACCCTGGCCTCGATCTGGGTGGCCAGAGAGTTGATCAGCCTGGCCTTGAGGGAGGCCGAGATCAAAGAGACTGAGCGCTTCGCCTTTTTGGGCCGGCTGAGCTCGGCCCTGGCTCATGAGGTGCGCAACCCGGGCACGGCCGTGGTGGGTTTCCTTCAGTTGATCGACCGGTCGCTCGAACCCGGCGCAAACCTGGACCGGGACCAGGCCCGGAACTGGATCAAGATCGCCAGGGCTGAGATGGAGCGCATCATGACTCTGGTCGCCGAGTTCCTGATGCTCTCGCGTTCGGACCGGAAAGCCCCGGGGCAGGTCGACCTCTCCCGGGTGGCCCGGGAGGTGGTCGAGGCCATGGGCCCCAAGGCAGCGGCCAAGAGGATCGAACTTAATTTCTCGTCGGCCGACTCGTTCTCGATCACCGGGAATGACCAGGGGCTACGCCAGGCGGTAATGAACCTGGTGATAAACGCCCTTGAGAGCACCCAGCCCGGCGGCCGGGTTGAAGTCCAAATCCGGCCGTCGTCGACTGGCGATTCGGTCGCTATGGCGGTCAGAGACACTGGGATTGGTATCGAGCCTCAGAACCTGCCGATGATCTTCGAACCCTTCTTTACCACCCGCGAGAGCGGGACTGGGCTTGGTCTGGCGATCAGCCAGAAAATCGTCAGGGATCACGGCGGAACGATCACGGTTGATTCCCGCCCCGGTTATGGGGCGACTTTCACGGTCAACCTACCCGTGACAAACGAAATAGTAAGCAACGAAACAGGTAAATAAATGGAAATTGATAGAGCCAATAACAAAATTTCCCCGCCAGGGTCTTTTTTTCTTTGTTGACACTGCATTTACCAGATGCTAATATATACAAGTGTCTCTCTAAAGGATTGCGGGGGTTCTATGACTCTGGAGAGCCTGAAAGCTGCTCGTCGCAGGACGATCGGAGCCAAACAAACGCTGGCGGCCCTCAGGAGGAACGAAGCTCAAACGCTTTATGTGGCCAGAGATGCCGCTGAGTTCGTAATCCGTGATCTGATGCGGCTGGCCCATGAAAAGAAGATCGAGGTCGTTTATGTCGAGTCGATGGCCGTCCTCGGAAAGTCCTGCGGGATTGAAGTCGGGTCGTCCGCGGCCGCCGTTTTGAAATCTTAAGGGGAAGGAGGTGCCAAGGTGCCAACCATCAATCAGCTAGTTCGGAAGGGCCGCGAAGAGCTAAGTCAGAAGTCCGCTTCCCCGGCTCTGAAGGAAAATCCGCAGAAACGCGGGGTTTGCACGGTGGTAAAGACCACTACCCCTAAAAAGCCAAACTCGGCTCTCCGGAAAATCGCCCGTGTCCGCCTGACCAATGGAATTGAGGTTACCGCCTACATTCCTGGCATCGGTCATAACCTGCAGGAACACTCGGTTGTTCTGGTCAGGGGCGGTCGCGTCAAGGATCTTCCGGGGGTTCGCTACCATATTGTCCGCGGGACTCTGGACACCGCCGGGGTTGCCAAGCGGGCCCAGGGCCGTAGCAAATACGGCGCTAAGAGGGGCAAGAAGAAATAAGTCCGGTGTAGCCTTTGATCATCCCATCCCGAAAGGGGGAAATAGTTTTGCCGAGAAAAGGATCAGTCCCTAAGCGGGAGATCATTGCCGATCCGATTTACAACAGCGAGCTGGTCAGCCGTTTCATCAATAAGATGATGCTCCAGGGCAAAAAGGGTGTGGCCCAGTCGCTTTTCTACGGTGCCATGGACATCATCAGCGGGAAGACCGGCAAGAACGCGCTAGAGGTCTTTGAGACCGCGGTCAAAAATGTTATGCCGTTGCTTGAGGTTCGTCCCCGCCGCGTCGGCGGCGCCACTTATCAGGTTCCGGTTGAAGTCCGGGCCGAGCGGAAAATGGCCCTGGCCCTGCGCTGGCTGGTGGGATACGCCCGAGGCCGTGGCGAGCGCACAATGGAGGAGCGCCTGGCGGCGGAGTTGATTGACGCCTCCAGCGGAACCGGGAACGCTGTGCGCAAGCGCGAGGATACCCACAAGATGGCCGAAGCCAATAAAGCTTTCGCGCACTACCGCTGGTAAAGCTCCTTATACCAAAAATCTAGGAGGTCCCCTGCCCTGGTTTTTGGTCAAGGCTTCCGGCTGAAGGACCAAACACTAGGAGAAGGGGGATTGTGATGGCCAGAAAACATCCTTTAGATAAGTATCGTAACATCGGAATCATGGCGCATATCGACGCCGGTAAGACGACCACCACCGAGCGCATTCTGTTCTACACCGGCCGTGTCCACCGCATGGGCGAGGTCCATGAGGGCGCCGCCACGATGGACTGGATGGTTCAGGAGCAGGAGCGCGGCATCACCATTACCTCGGCCGCCACGACCTGTATGTGGAACGGGCACCGCATTAACATCATCGACACGCCCGGCCACGTGGACTTTACCGTCGAGGTCGAGCGATCGCTTCGGGTGCTCGACGGCGCCTGCGCCGTCTTCTGCGCCAAGGGCGGGGTAGAGCCCCAGTCCGAAACCGTCTGGCGCCAGGCCGACCGTTACGGGGTTCCGCGGATCGCCTACGTCAATAAGATGGACACCCTGGGCGCCGACTTCCAGCGCTGCATCACCCAGATGAGGGAGCGCCTCGGTGCCACCCCGGTGGCGATCCAGCTCCCGATCGGAGCCGAGGACACTTTTAAGGGCATCATCGACCTGGTACGGATGGTCGCCATCTTCTACGGCAATGATCTCGGCACTGAGATCAGCGAGGGTGAGATCCCTGGTGACCTGCGCGATCTGGCTGATGAGTACCGCGAGAAGCTGGTCGAGGCCGCGGCCGAGCAGGATGACGACCTGATGGCCAAATACCTCGACGGCGGCGAGCTGTCCGTCGATGAAATCAAGCTGGCCCTCCGCAAGGGCACGATTGCCTGCCGGATCACTCCGATCCTTTGCGGCTCGTCTTACAAGAACAAGGGCGTCCAGAGGCTGCTCGACGCCGTGGTCGACTACATGCCCTCGCCGCGCGATATTGAGGCGGTCAAGGGCACGCACCCCGATACCGGAGAGGAAGACTCCCGCCAGGCAGACGATAACGAGCCATTCTCGGCTCTGGCCTTTAAGATCATGACCGATCCTTACGTGGGCAAGCTGACCTTTTTCCGGGTCTATTCCGGGAAGCTATCCTCCGGTTCGTATGTCTATAACTCTACTGTAGGCCGGCGCGAGCGCATCGGCCGGTTGCTGCAGATGCATGCCAATCACCGGGAGGAGATCGAAGTGGTTCTGGCCGGCGATATCGCCGCCGCCGTGGGCCTCAAAGAAACGACTACCGGCGACACCCTTTGTGACGAGAATAAGTCGATTATCCTGGAGAAGATGGTCTTCCCCGAACCGGTCATCTCGGTGGCCATCGAGCCCAAGACCAAGGCCGACCAGGATAAGATGGGTCAGTCCCTGGCCAAGCTGGCTGAAGAAGATCCGACTTTCCGGATGCACACCGACCAGGAGACCGGTCAGACGATCATATCCGGCATGGGCGAGCTGCATCTGGAGATCATCGTCGACCGGCTGCTGCGTGAGTTCAAGGTTCAGGCCAACGTCGGAAAGCCCCAGGTGGCCTACCGCGAAACCATTCGCCAGGCGGTCAAGGCCGAAGGGCGCTTCGTTCGCCAGTCCGGCGGTCGCGGTCAATACGGCCACGTCTGGATCCAGCTCGAACCGCTTGAACCCGGCCAGGGATTCGAATTTGTCAATAAGATCGTCGGCGGCGTCGTGCCCAAGGAATATGTCGGACCTGTCGAAAACGGCATCAAGGAAGCCATGCAAAACGGCATCCTGGCCGGCTTCCCAATGATTGACTTCCGCGCGACGATTTACGATGGCTCTTACCACGAGGTTGACTCCTCGGAAGCCGCTTTTAAGATCGCCGGTTCCATGGCGTTTAAGAACGGCGCTCAGAAGGCCAACCCGGCGCTGCTCGAGCCGATTATGAGGGTCGAAGTCGTGGTTCCGGAGGTCTACATGGGCGACGTTATCGGCGATATCAATGCCCGTCGCGGCCGGATCGAGGGTTTGGAGGCCCGTTCCGGCGCCCAGGTGATCCGAGGCTTCGTGCCGCTGGCCGAGATGTTCGGTTACGCCACCGATTTGCGTTCTAAGACTCAGGGTCGCGGCACCTACACGATGCAGTTTGACCATTACGAGGAAGTGCCCAAGAACGTGGCCGAGGGGATTATCGCCAAGGCCCAGGGGCGCGGTTAGCCTAGAAATTTGCGTTTGGAGGTAAGTTTTAAGAATGGGCAAGAAGAAATTTGAGCGTACCAAGCCTCACGTCAACGTTGGCACGATTGGTCACGTGGACCACGGCAAGAC
>JBGFRN010000315.1:0-3702 GCA_041695105.1 Bacillota bacterium
CATTAGTGAGCTAAGGACGGTCTGGAGATTTATCCCCAGGGGGGTCAACTGGTGCAGGCCGATCAGGGCCGAAGCCATCAGGGTGCCGCAGCTGATCACCTCCTCGACAGCCGCCGCCCTAAACCGTCTCGGATTGGAGAGCGGGGCCAGGCCAAGGACGAAGACCGGAAAAAGAAGGGCGACAAACCCAGATTGGAAGGCGGCCACGATCAGCCCGTATTCGGAGGTTCCTTCCAGCACGGCCCTGACCAAGCCCCCGGCCAGCAGGGCTAAACTGGCAGGTATAGCTAATTTGGCCCAACCGGCGACCGCCGGGTTTTTCAGGTAGCCCAGCCAGGCTTCCAGCAAGAGATGCGCGACTAAGGCCTGCAAGCCAAGGGTCCAGGACCCCAGACTGGCCACCCCGGCCATGGACGCCGCCACCGCCGCCGCCCGGGTCCGGACCGGAGTCCCGTTCGACACCAAGGCGGCGTGAAAACTGAGCCCAAAGGGGAAAAGACTGCCCAACACCGAGGCCCTGCCCAGGAGAAAGGCCAGTCCCCAAATCATCAGATTGAGAACCATCATGGCTTAAATTGTAAAACCGCTTAATTGCGAGGTTTGTCCAACTATTAACCGCAGGTCCTCAAAATTGTCGACAAAATTACCAAAGGAGCCTTTGGTAATCGTCAGGGGTGTTTACGTTCGAAAAGATTCGTTCCAGGCTGCCAAACCTTGGCCGCAGCTCATCCTCGGTAACCTCGACCGTGCTAACCCGCGGGTAGAAGGCGATGATCTTGACATTCTCTTGTGTGAGCTGAACCTCGATTTGGCTCAGGCAGCTTCGGTGGTACAGGGCGTGCATCGGTTCAAGGTACCCGCCCACCCTTGGCACCACCACCTCCGCCCCGCCCCATCGCTCAATAAAGAAACCGGCCATGGCCGGCTCGGCGTGAGGCATGTCGCAGGCAACGAGAAAACAGTATGGATTTCGGGCCGCTACGAGACCGGCATGGAGCCCGCTCAGCGGCCCGAGGCCGGGAATCAAATCTGGAATAACCGGCACTCCAAGCCCGGCGTAGTCTCCCGGGTTCCCACCGGCGATCATCACCTCGGGAAAAACCTCCCCAAGGCGCCGGACCGCACGCTGAATCAGCGACTCGCCCTCAAACTCGAGCAGCGCCTTGTTACGGCCCATACGTGAGGACCGCCCCCCGGAAAGGATCAAACCGGTAACCGGTATCATTAGAGGAAACGCTCTTGGATCAGATCGCAGATCCCGGCGGCGTCGTTCCAGTCGAAAACCGGAACTCCCGGATCCCTGACCCCGATCAAGGGAACGTCCGAGGCCACGGCAAACAGGCCTTCATCCGTGGTGGTGAGCAGTTCCTGGTAGCGCGAGGACTGGAAGACCTCAAGCTTGGGCTTATCAGCCCTTTTGTATCCTTCGGTGATAATCAGGTCAACATCAGTTATGTACTGGATAACCTGGTCGAGCGACAGCTCCTGCTCGACCCTTTTAATCATGGCGATTTTTTGGGGGGAAGAAATGACGACCGTGCCGGCGCCCGCCTGGGCGTGGCGCCAGGTATCCTTGCCGGGCTGATCCAGGTCGAAGCCGTGGACGTCATGCTTGATCGTGGCCACCCGGTAACCGCGGGCCTTCAATTCTTTCAGCAGTTTTTCGATCAGAGTAGTCTTGCCGCTGTCCGACTTGCCCACCACGGAAAGGACCGGAATCACCGCTCGACCATCTCCATTTCTTCTAAAATAACAATCCGGACGGTCGACCCGTCGGGGAGGGCTTCAGTTCCTTCGGGAACCACTATCAGCGAGTTGGCGGCCGCCATCGAAGACAGAATACCAGACTTCTGGGAGCCGGTCGCACTCACCCGGTAGCGGCCGTTCTCAACCCAGGTCTCGGCCCGGATGAAGCGCCTCAGGGACGAGCCTTTGGCTCTGATTTCACCCTTCAGTGTGGCCTCAACCCCGATCCGCTCCCAGGTCAGTAACCCGTTGAGTTTCCTGATGGCCGGCCGGACGAAAAGCTCGAAGCTGGTCATGGCGGCGGCGGGGTTCCCGGAAAGCCCGCAAATAATGGTTTGGTTCCACCTGGCCAAGAGCATCGGGGTGCCCGGTTTCATCCGGACCCGCCAGAAAATGATTTCGGCACCCATCTCGTCAAGGGCGGGCTTGATCAGGTCGTACTCCCCGACCGAAGCTCCCCCGGTAGTAATTATGATATCCGCCAACTCGGCGGCCCGGATCAACCGGATCAGGTCGGGGAGGCGGTCCGGGGCCAACCCGCCGGAATGCGCCAGGCCGCCGGCCCGGAGGACCAGAGCGGCCAGCGAGTAGTAGTTTGAGTTGCGGATCTTGCCCGGGACCAGAGGAGCCCCGAGCGGGACCAGCTCGTCCCCGGTCCCGATGATGGCCACCTTTGGCCGGCGGAAGACGGGGACCGGATCGATGCCCAGGGCCGCCAGAACGCCAATCCGCGGGGGGGTAAGTTCAATGCCCGATTTGAGTGCCAGCGAACCCCTGGGGATATCCTCCCCCCGAAGACTGACGTTAGTCTTCGGCCGCAAGGCGGTGGTGATGGCCACGCCATCCCCGCCGTGGACCGCGTCTTCCAACCGGACGACCGTGTCAGCCCCTTCCGGCAGGGGAGCGCCCGTGGTGATCCCGGCGGCGGTCCCCTCCTTGATTACGCCGCCAAAAAGGTGCCCGGCCGCCACCGACCCGACCAGCCGCAGCCCGGCCGGATGCTCGGGAGAGGCACCGGCCAGATCGACCGCCCGTACGGCGTATCCGTCCATGGCCGCACGGTCGAAGGGAGGCAGGTCTTCGGGGGCCACAATGTCCCGGGACAAGGTCCGGCCAAGGGCCTCTTCCAGAGCGATCTCCTCATGATCGAGGGGACGGCAGAGCCCCAGCACTGCCTCCATCGCTTCCTCAACGGTCTTGAGGCCGGTTCGCGAGGGGGCCGCCTTGCTCATTGAGGGATCACCTCCATTCAGCGCTTGCCGAAAGAGCAGTCAGGGAAGGTACAGGCCGGGCACTGTAGGCAGAGCCCCCCCACCCCCAGTCTTCTAATATAAGCTTACCCAAATCTCACGCCGGCCAAGATCCGGGGCAGCACCAGGTCAAACACGGTTGATTTCTCGTACATGACGCAGCCGGGCAGCCCGATCACCGGAACGCTCCCCAGGTAGGCCAGCATGAACATCGATCCCGGCAGAACCGGGGCCCCATAGCTGACTACCTCGGCCCCGGTTGACTTAATTGCGCCCGGCGTCTGGTCGTCAGGGTCGACCGACATGCCTCCCGTGACGATGACCAGACCGGCCCCCTCGGCCACCATTGCCCTGATCTCGCCGGAGATCGCCTCCGGTTCGTCGCCCGAGAGCGCCTGGCGGTAGACCTGACCCCCCAGAGCCTCAACCTTTCGACGCACCACCGGACCGAATTTGTCCTCGATTCGCCCGCACAAGACCTCGCTGCCGGTGGTGATCAGCCCGACTTTGACGGGCAGCAACAACCTGACCTCGACCAGCCACTGGTTCGCCCGGGCAGCCGTCTCGGCCTCGGCCACTTTCTCCTCGTCGATCAGCAGCGGGATGACCCGGGTTCCCCCGAGGAGGGTTCCTTTCTTTACAAACACATCGCCGTGACGGACGGCCAGCACGACCTGATCGACTGAGTTAACCCGGTCTATGCCCT
>JBGFRN010000030.1:0-3699 GCA_041695105.1 Bacillota bacterium
TCTGAGAGGTGTAGGCTTCGCTGACCAAACGCAGAGGCACAAAGGTCCGGTCAAAGTAGATCTTGGCCGGGACGTCAAGGGCGATTACCTGGCCGTTCACGGTGACGTCAATGTGGTCGATGACCAGGCGCACAGGTAATTGACAAACCCCGCCCACTCGTACCCAGACTTTGGTGGCAAGCATCCGCGGCGACGCGTACCTCTGTCCGTTTTTGCAAGCTACCCCCTTCAATTTGCATGCAAAAATAGACGGAGCGGCGGGCTAGACCCCACTCAGGGCTGAATTTGGGCAAAATAAAGCCAAAACAACCCGCCTCCGTCCGTTTTTGCATGCCATGCAACCCTCCACCATGCAAAAATGGACGGACCCAACGGGGAAGGATAAGGGTTTGTTATGGACTAGCAACGATAAGTGGAACGGCTGCTTATCGGTGTAGCCGCCTTTCAGAGCCATAACGCCTTTCAGATCAATCGCCATCGGATCAACTCTCAAATCTGTTAGGTCGCGTGAATAAATTCGGTTCCCAGTTTTCCCGCGACCTTTGTCATCAATCTGAGCCGTCGAAAGGCGGCATTGAGGTCACTATTTGCTTGTCATTCCGAGATCTGAGAGGGCCGAGGCCATTAGGGTGAGGTCTGGCTGAATTGTGGTCCAAACCGTGTCACGCTCGGATTCACTCATAACCGGCCGTGCCGGGGCCCGCGCAGCGGTGTTCCGGCCCTGCACTGCGGGCAATCCTGGGGTGAGTAAACCGGGAAGTGCACCCGAGCCAAAGCGTGAAACGGAGCCGGCCACTGCAGGGATCCATTAGAGCGGTCCAACAGCACTCCCACCCCGGCGACCGTGGCCCCGCGTTCCGTCACGGCATCCAGCAACTCCATGGTGGTGCCGCCGGTAATGATGACATCGTCGACCACCAGAACCTTGTCTTCCGCTCCGACCATGAAGCCGCGGGCCAGCTGCATCACCCCCTGCAGCCGCTCGGCGAAAATCGCCCGAACCGAAAGGATGCGGGCGACCTCAAAACCCAGGACTATCCCGCCGATGGTCGGTCCAACCACGCAGGTAATTTCGGTTTTGTTGAACCGTTCGGCGATCTCTGCGGCCAGGGCGGAGGCCACCTCAGGGTAGCTCAAGACCAAACTGCTCTGTACGTAGCGGTCACTATGTTTTCCCGAGGTCAAAGAAAAGTGCCCCCGCAGGAAGGCCCCCGAGGTTTCAAACAGGCCTAAGACCTCGGCCTCACTCAGCACGAAACCACCTCCGGCGCCTGAAAATTTTTCGCCGCTTCCACCAGAACTCGAGCTCCCTGGGCAATGTCCTCCGGGCTGGTAAACTCAGCCGGGTTATGGCTGATGCCTCCCCGGCTGGGGACAAAAACCATGGCCGCAGGCGCCAGGCGGTTGATGTTCATCGCGTCGTGCCCGGCGCGGCTGAACATTGGCAGAAAGGGAAGATTCAGCGATCGACAGGCGCGGGCCAGCGTCTCCACCGCCATCGGGTTGAGCTCCACCGGCTCCTCGTCTGCCAGCGTGATAATCTCAATCTCAATGCCTCTCAGGGCCTGGACCCTCCGGGCCAGCCTCAAGAATCTTTCAACCGTGCGCCGCTTACTGGCCGTATCGACGCTCCGGATATCTACCCCGAGATCGACCTGTCCGGGTACAACGTTAATCGAAACTGAGTAGAGAGCAAAAACAGTGGCCGTGGCCACGGTGAACTCCGCTTCGGCTTCGGCCAGCTCCTCCAGCCCCAAAATCAGCTCCGCCGACGCCGTCAGGCCGTCCTTCCTCAAGCCCATTAAGGCCGAACCAGAATGGGCGGCCTCGCCTTTAACCACAACCTTAAAGCGGGTCGGAGCGGCAATCCGGCTCACGACCCCCAGGCCGAGCCCCGCCCTTTCCAGGTGGGGGCCCTGCTCGACGTGCAGTTCAAAGTACCCGGCAATCGGTCCCATCTCACCAGGTCCTTCCGTCAGCTCATACCCGGAGTTTTCCAGGCAGGCGGCTTCGAAGGTGATTCCGCTAGCGTCAGTCAGGGAGGCCAGCTCTTGAGGTGTCATGATTCCGGCCAGGCCCTTGCTCCCCAGGGTGGCAATTCCCCACCGGGAAGATTCTTCGGCGGTAAAGCAGATTACCCCCACGGGAAACGAGAGCTGGGCACCGTCCTCCCGGAGGGCCCGGATCGCCTCCAGGGCACCGGCCACGCCGGCCGTTCCATCAAAGCGCCCCCCGCTGGGAACGGAATCAAGATGCGATCCCATCAGAAGGGCGGGCTGATCCCAGGATCCTAGAACCCCGGCGATATTCCCGAACCGATCAATTCTCACCTCAAGCCCCTCGGCCCGGCACAGCCCAATGAAATGCCTTCGCGCCGCGTGATCCTCCGCGGTCAGAGCCAGGCGGGTGATCGACGTCCCCCCAGTAGAGCCAATTTTTGAGAACGCCTCCATATCCCGCTCAATGCGGTCCAACCGGACTGCCACACGACCCACCTCCTACCACTTGGCCTGGGACGGGGCTGACGGCCTAATAAACCGCCCTCGGGGCTGCCCAAGCGGCCGGCCGTTGGCCATGACCTGGCTGCCGCGAACAAAGGCCGCGACCGGAGCCCCTTGAACCGTCATTCCATCATGCATCACGATCTTATTTTTCGAAAGCATGCCGTCCTTACGAATCACCATCGAACGGCCCAGATCAACGATCGTAAGGTCGGCGTCAGCGCCCTCCTTGATTACGCCCTTCTGGCCGTATAAACCCCAGATGCGGGCCGGATTCTCTGACAAGACCCCCGCCAGTTGGTTCAGGGTGATCTTTCCGTTGGCTGCGGCGTCAAGCATGAGCGGGACCATGGTCTGGATTCCACAGGCTCCGGCGGGAGCTGTCCAGAGGGTACCGGTTTTTTCGCCCTCGTGGTGGGGGGCGTGGTCGGAACCGACAACCTGTAGATCCCCGTCGCGGAGGCCGGCCCAGAGACGATCCTGATCGGCTTTTTCCCGGACGGGCGGGTAAACCTTCATGCTGATGCCGGCCCGGGAGAAGTCTTCATCGGTCAGGGTCAGGTAATGGGGGCAGGTTTCGGCCGTCACCGGCTGTCCCCGGTCGCGGGCCGCGGTCACCCAATCAAGCCCCTGGCCGGCCGCGATGTGAAGAATGTGCAGGTGAACCCCCGCGGCGCCAGCTACCGAAATGCCATGCTGGATCGCAATCGTCTCGGTAAACGCGGGACGGGCTCGAAGGAAGGCGGCGTAATCGGTCGCCCCAGTAGCCTTCTCCCTGGCAGTTAGCCGGACGATGATGTCCCGGTTTTCAGCGTGGATCGCCACCGGTCGCCCCGCCCGCGCGATAGCGCAAAAGGAGTCGAATACCTCACCGTCGTCGGGCGGCAAGATAACGTCGTCGCCCTGGGTGAAGTTGTAAACCAGAGCCCAGGTCTTGGGGTTGAGGGCGTAGCCCCAAAAAAACTTGAAGCCGACCACTCCCGCCTCGGCCAAAGCCGGCAAATCCTTGACGTTGGAGTCCCCGAGCATCATTCCCCACAGAGCAAAGTCGACAAATGCCTGCGGCTGGAGCCCGGCCAGACGGGAATGAAAGGTCTCCAGATCCTTCACAGGGGGGACGGAGTTGGGCATTTCGATAACGGTCGTGACGCCCCCGGCGGCGGCTGAGAGGGTCGAATGCGCGAAGTCCTCCTTATGC
>JBGFRN010000200.1:0-3696 GCA_041695105.1 Bacillota bacterium
CGTGAATCGACCGCAAAGCCCGGCCGACCCGCGAGTCAACCAGGTTGCTGGCCAATATGAAGGCGACCAGAGCCAGCGGCCAGACCAGGTAGTAGTAGTGGAGGTCTTTCTTAAAGGTAAACCCGAAGGCTTCCAGGTTCGGCACCCCGGTAATCCCCGACGGACCGCCGGTAAGGTCAACCCACTGCACAAAGACGAAGTAGATCACGATGCCCAGGCCAAGGGTGGCCAGGGCCAGGTAATTCTCCTTAAGTTTAAGCGTCGGGGCCCCGATGAAGGCGGCAATAAGTCCGGTAAGGCAGGCGGCGATTAACATCGCCAGCCAGGCATTCATATCAAACTTCGTCGTCAGGATGGCCGAGGCGTAGGCTCCTAAGCCGTAGAAGGCGGCGTGACCCAACGAAACCTGCCCGGCGTACCCCATCAACAAGCAGAGGCCAATGGTAACGATGGTATGGAGCCCGATGACAATGGCCAGGCTGAGGGCGAAGTTGCTCGAAAACACCAGCGGGTAGACCGCAATGCCCGTGGCCAAAGCCAAAATGCCCAAATATCTCTTCCACGTTCCAGGCAACACTTCTACCCCCCGAGCTTACACCCGCTTGGCGACCGCGGACCGGAGTAGCCCATGCGGCCGGAAAAGCAGGAAGATAATCAAAATCAGGAAGGCCAGGGCGTCCCGATAGCCGGTCGAGATGAAACCAGCCCCGAGGGACTCGAGGATTCCCAGCAGAAAAGCCCCGGCGACCGCGTGCGGCGAGCTGACCAGCCCGCCCATGACGGCCGAAACAAAACCCTTAAGCCCGAGCATCAGGCCCATATCATACTGAGCGAAAACCAGCGGGGTGATGACCACCCCCGCCAGAGCACCGATAAAGGCGCTGATGGCGAAAGAAAACATCGACATCAGTTGGGGATCTATCCCCATCAAACGGGCGGCGTTACGATTAATGACACAGGCTCGAAAAGCCAGGCCAAAGATCGTCAGGCGGAAAAGAACCCATAGGGCGGCTACGCAGACCAGAACCACCCCGAGGATCCAGAGGCTCTGGGGAACGATGACCGTCCCCAGAAGCCTCAGGTTCTCGGATTGGCTGAATGCCGGCAGCTTGTATGGATCCGTTCCCCAAATCAGCAGGGCCGCGCCGCGAATGGCGATGGAGACCCCGATGGTGATAATGATCAGTGTCACCGGGGAGGCCCGCCGCGCCGGAAAAATAGCCAGGCGCTCGACCACCACCCCGAAGACGGTCACCACAACCACCGCCCCAAGAATCGCCAAGGGAAGAGCCAAGCCGGTCTTGTGTAGCGATACGGCCAGCAAGGCTCCGAGCATGCTGAACTCTCCCTGAGCGAAGTTGAGGATCCCCGTAACCGAGTAGATGGTCACGAAACCGATGGCGATCATGGCGTAGATGCCACCGACCGTGAGCCCGGCCACGATTAGCTGGGGAACGTCAGAGAGCATTTACTTCGCCAGCCTCCACTTGCCTTCTTTGATCTCAACCATGACCAGAGCGTCCTTGTTCAGCCCGCTATGATCGTCAGCCGTGAACTTGAAGGGACCGGAGATGCCGACGAAGGACATCTTTTCTAGCTCGTCGCGGATTTTGGCCTTGTCGGGACCAACCTTCTTGATGGCTTCGAGAACGATCATCGCGGCGTCCCAACCGTGCCCGCCGAAGGTGCTGCGCGGGCCGTACTTGGCCTCATATCCCTTGACGTAATCCATCAGAACCTTCTTCTGGACGTCGGTGTCCGGGAGATCCTCAGCCACCAGGAGCTTACCGATCGGGAAGACAACCCCTTCGGAGGCCTTGCCGGCCAGATCAATGAAGGTCTTGTTGCCGATGCCGTGGCTGTGGATGATCGGGCCTGGAACCCCGAGATCACGGTGGCCCTTGGTAATCATCGAAGCGGCCGGCGGGATGGCCCAGACGATGGTGGCGTCAACCTTGCCGTTCTTGACCTTGGTGAGCTGCGGGGTCATGTCCTTATCGTCGGCCCCGAACTTCTCGGCCACCGCGATATCGATACCGGCGGCCTTGGCCACTTTGCCAAACTCAACCACGCCGCTGTCGCCGAAGGCGTTGTTGACCGACAAGAAGGCAATCTTCTTCAAGTTCTTGGATTTGAGGTAATCGATGATCTTTCCCGCCACAACCGAGTCGTTCTGGGCGGTCTTAAAGATCCATTTGTTCTTTTCTTTCGGATCCTCGACAATCTTGATCGAGGCGGCGGCTGAAACCATCGGGATTTGAGCATCGTTGGCAACCTTGGTCACCGCCAGGCTAGTGGAGCTCTGCGAGGTGCCGACCAAAGCCACTACGCCCTGGTCAATCAACTGTTTGACAACGGTCACGGTTTCAGTCGGGTCGCTCTTATTGTCCATGATGACCAGCTCAACCGGGTTTCCATTGACGCCGCCCTCGGCGTTGAGCTTCTCCTGGATCATCTTGACCGAGTCGCGCTCAGGAACGCCGAGCGAAGACCCGGCACCGCTGATGTCGAAGACCACGCCGATCTTGATCGGTTTTTTGGCTTCGGCCTTCGGAGCGTCAGCCTTTGGCTGCGGGGCTGGCTGGCCGCCGCCACAGCCCACCAGAAGGGCCATTACCAGAAAAAGGGCTACCCACACCGATGCTTTCTTAATCCGCAAATTCGACAATTCACTGTCCCCCTTTTTTTACTCTCTTCTCCCTTTGGCTTGGCCTAATACCTGCCGCCTTGCTGCCGGGCACCCCCCCTCTCGGGCCAAGATTTTGGCTTCAAGGACCGGTTTAAGGACCTGACGTTTATTCCACTTCTGGCTTGTGTCGCTTTTCTAACGCACAATATATTTTATGATACATCGAATGCTCAATTTCGCCATGATCGAAAATATTCCTTCAATTGGGACGAAAAAGTTAAATGTGGAGGAAAAAGTTACATAATCATGCCGCCACTCAAGACCAGCACCCCGCCCGTCATGAAGCCCGAGTCTTCTGAAGCCAGGTAGACTACGGCGTTGGCGATGTCCTCCGGGGTGCCGGGGCGCTGGAGCGGGATATTGGCGATCTTTTGAGACCGGATCGGCTCGGGAATGGCCCGGGTCATATCGGTGTCGATGAAACCTGGTTGTATCGCGTTGACGTTGATATTGAACTTGGCCGCCTCTTTGGCCAGGGCCATGGTGAAGCCGACCAGACCGGCCTTAGCGGCGCTGTAGTTGGACTGTCCGGGGTTGCCGCTCCGGCCCGAGGTCGAGGACATGTTGATTATCTTGCCGTACTGCCGCTCCTTCATCACCTTGATGGCCGCCCGGGTGCAGTAAAAAGCCCCGGTCAGGTGGACGTTTATGACCTGGTGCCACTCCTCGTCGGACATGTTCCAGATCATCCGGTCACGGGTGATGCCGGCGTTGTTTACCAGGATGTCTAGCCGGCCGAAGGTTAAAACCGCCTTCTCAATCCCGGCCTCAACCTGGGCCCGATCGGTGACGTTGACCTCGACGGCCAGAGCCTGGCCCCCGGCGGCTCGGACCTCCCCGGCCACGCCCTCGGCCTTGTCCAGGGCCAGGTCAGCCAGGACCACAGCGGCCCCTTGTGAGGCCAGGGTTTTTCCGATGGCGGCTCCGATACCCTGGCCGGCCCCGGTGACGAATGCGACACGGTTATCGAGCTTTCCCATAGCTACCTCCAATGGCTTAGTCGTTGC
>JBGFRN010000252.1:0-3690 GCA_041695105.1 Bacillota bacterium
CTGCTTTCGAGCAAGACCGAAAAATCTGGGCGGGGAGGCCGTCCGGGATTGGTCTACCTCGCGGCACCCGATGCCCTGAATCTCTCATTTCCCCCACGGGAATACCGCTTTCTGGCCGAGGTTTTGATCGAAACCCTGGAGCGCCTGGGTTCCGAGGCCGCTAGGGTGGGCGCGTCGGTCGCGGTCGCCCGGGGTTTTGAGGTTGCCCGTGAGGCGGGGTCCGAAGGTCCGGACGGCCTGGAAGCGGTCGTTTCGGCTCTGAACCGCTTCGGGCTGGAGATTGAGATCACCCGCCCAGAGTGCCCAGTGCGCCCAGAGCGCCCAGCAGGGCCCGGCGACCTTACTGGCGAGGCCCCGGGGGGGGCCGTCCTCACCCTGCACAATTGTTCTTTTTTAGAGCTGGCCCGCTTGCACCCGGGTCTGATCTGCCCGATCTGCCGGGAGCTGATCCTGGGAGCCCTGCGGGAAGGCCTGGGCCTGGAGAAAATCGAAGCCCACGGCTCGCTGGCCGTGGGCGGCGAAAGATGCTACTTCGTAATTGGTGGGCTGGGCAGGAAATAGGCTGGCGGCCGGCTAACCACCGAGGACCTCTGGGTTTACCAGGTTTTGCGGGCGCTGGCCGGTGACCCCGGCCAGGACGCTCTGGGCGGCCATCACGGCCATCTTGGTCCGGGTGGCGATGCTGGCCGACCCGATGTGGGGGATGGCCACGACATTGTCCAGCTTCAATAGGGGATTATCCAGGGGCACCGGCTCGACCTCAAAGACGTCAAGCCCGGCGGCCCATATTTTTTTGCCCTCGAGCGCACGGTAAAGCGCCATTTCGTCAACGACGGCCCCACGGGCGGTGTTGATCAGAACGGCGGTCGGTTTCATTAAGGAAATCTCCCGCTCCCCGATCATCCCCCGGGTCTCCGGGGTGAGTGGCATATGGAGGCTGACGAAGTCGGATTCCCTGAGCAGGTCGTCCAAACCGCGGTACTCGACCCCAAGCTCCCGCTCGGCCTCGGGGTCGCGGCGGCGATTATGGTAAATGACCTTCATATCGAACCCCCGTGCCCGGCGGGCCACCGCCCGGCCGATGCGCCCCATGCCGACCAGGCCCAGGGTGGCGCCGTAAACGTCCATCCCGGCCAGAAACATCGGGGCCCAAGATTTCCACTGCCCGCGCTCAATTACCCTGGCCCCCTCCACCACGCGCCGGGCGGTCGCCATCAGCAGGGCCCAGGCCAGGTCGGCGGTGGTCTCAGTCAGTACACCCGGGGTGTTGGTGACCATCACCCGCCGGGCGGTGCAGTCCGGCACATTGATGTTGTCGTAGCCCACGGCCATATTCGAGACGATCTTGAGGTTGGGGGCGCCGTCCAGAAGCTCCCCGTCGATCCGGTCGCTCAACATGCACAGCAGGCCGTCGGCCCAGGCCAGCTCCTGGGCCAGCACCTCTCGGGGGACGGCCCGCTCCTCACGCCAGATCCTCAGATCGCAATCCTTTAGAAGATTCAACCCGGCTTCGGGGATGGCACGGGTGACGTAAATCTTCGGACGGTTCAAGCCAAAATCTCCTCCATCGCTAAATTCTGCCTTTGGGCCTGGCCCCCGGATCGGGGCCTCAGGCCGGAAACCCCAGCCCGGCCCAAGCCTCTTTTAGAGTCCGCTTGGCCTGGGCCAGGATGACCCCGGACGACTCGCCCTCGGCCGGTCTGACCTCGAAGGCCACGGTTCGCTCGCCGCCCGGGGCCAGGTAACCAATGTCCAGCAAAACCTGAAGGAACTCCCGTAGCTCACCGGCCCCGCATTCACCCTCCGGGCAGCCGAAGCGGGGGTGCCAGTCCCCGTAAAGGGGATGACCGGCCGGTTTGAGGATGCAGTTGCCGATATGGATATGGGCCAGGTAGTTTTGGGCCAGGCCCAGGCTGTGCCGGGCCGTCTCGCCCATCAGCGGGAGGTGACTGAGATCAACCATCAAGCCAAAGCCGGGCACCGACCGCCGGACCTCCCGGGCCAAGGCCACCGCCTCGCCCGTCGTTCCAACCAGCCTCTTCTTATCTATGTCCCGATCGAAGAGCTCCAAAACCAGACTCAACCCCTCGTCGCGGCATCGCCGGCCCAAATCGACCAGCGATCCAGCCAGGCGCTCCAGGGCCGCCCCGCGCCCTTGGGGACCCGGGTCTGGCCCGCTGGCCACGGCAAACTTGCGAGCCCCAAGTTCCCTGGCCTGATCGAGCAGGTCAAAGCAGGCTTCCAGCGCCGCTCGCCTCCCGGCTTCGTCTGGCGAGTTAAGGTCGAGCTTCCCGCCGAAGATGGCCGGTTGGGCCCCAAAGCCGACCTCCAACCCAGCGCAGGCCAGCAGTCGGCCGGCCTGAAGCCTGGTCTTCGGGTCTTTGATCGCCGTCACTTCGACGGCCCGGAAGAAATCGTCTTCGGCGATCTTGGTCAGGGTCTCGATAATCGGGCCTTCGCCCTTGGCTGTCTCCGGAAAGGCCATGAAATGAACCAGACCGGCTTTCATATAGCGATCAATCATGTTGGTTAGCTTCTCCCAATTAGGTTTGATCTCCTGCGCCCTCGTCCTCTCCGCCCCGGCCCAGGGTTCGGGTCCAGATCCCCAGGGCTTTCTCAACAGCCACGGCCAGGTGCCCGGCCGGGTCGGCCAGCGACTCCTTAAGAGTAACCCCGTCCGGCCCGACCACCCCCACAGCCAGGGCAAAACCCATCGCCCGGAGTTCCTCAGGCCCGGCCTCCAGACTGCCTGAAACCAGGACGACCGGGATCCCAAGGACCGCTGCCCGGCGCGCCACCCCGTAGGGCAGTTTTCCGGCCGTCGTCTGGGCGTCAGTCCGCCCCTCCCCGGTAATTACCAGGTCGGCTCCCCGGGCCAGGCGATCGAAACCTACCGCTCCAAGCACCAAGTCGACCCCGGGCTGGAGACTGCCCCCGAAGAAGGCGACCAGCCCAGCCCCCAGTCCCCCGGCCGCTCCCCCTCCGGGAAGATCCCCGACCCAAATCCCGAGATCACGCTTGATCATTTGGGCCAGGTGCCCCAGGTTCCGGTCGAGGGCCAGGGCCATTTCCAGCCCGGCTCCCTTCTGGGGCCCATAAACCACCGAGGCCCCTCGTGATCCGATCAGGGGGTTGTCAACATCACAGGCGACAAGAATCTTTGATTCGACCATTCGAGGGTCAATTCCCGAAACATCGACCCGGCTCAAGCCGGCCAGAGCCCCCCCGCCGGGGCCGATCGGATGGCCCTCGGCGTCGACCAGCCTCACGCCCAGGGCCTGGGCCGCCCCGGCCCCGCCGTCGTTGGTCGCGCTGCCGCCGATGCCGACCAGAAACCTCCGGCAGCCGCGATCTAGAGCCGCCCGGATCAGCTCTCCCGTTCCCCGGGTGGTGGTCACCCAGGGATTGTGCCGGTCTAGAGGAACCAGGGCCAATCCGGAGGCCCGGGCCATCTCAATCACGGCGGTGCCGTCCGGAAGCAGTGCCCACTGAGCCCAAACCGGATCACCAAGGGGGCCTGTTACGCGGGTCTCGATCATCCGGCCCCCAGCGACCCGAGACAGCGCCTCGACGGTTCCGTCGCCCCCGTCGGCCAGAGGACACGGGATCACCTCGGCCTGGGGCCAGGAGCGCTTAACTCCCGCCATCATCGCGGCAGCGGCCTGATCCGCCGTCAGACTCCCCTTGAAG
>JBGFRN010000123.1:0-3690 GCA_041695105.1 Bacillota bacterium
CTCTGATCTCTGTGTGGTCGAAAGGCCGCCCAAGGTTGAAGGACGCAACATGATCATGATTCTGGCTCCCAGGCAGGGACTGCAGGTGGCGCAGCAGGCCGAATAACCAGGCCAAAATAACTTTCGAACCACTTCAAGGAGGAACCCCAATGCCGAAGATGAAAACCCACCGGGGCGCCGCCAAGCGTTTTCGCGTGACCGGCTCCGGAAAGGTTCGCCGCAATCATGGCTACAAGAGCCATATCCTCACCAAAAAGAGTGCCAAACGGAGGCGCAATCTCCGTCAACCCACTTTGGTAGCCGAAACGGAACAGAAGAGGATCCGGAAGCTCATTCCCTACAAGTAAACACGCATTGCAGCCGGCCAGTGGTTGCCGGAAGTGCTTAAGGAGGAGACCCCATGCCAAGAGTAAAAACTGGAATTACCCAGCGTCGCCGTCATAAGAAAATCCTGAAATTGGCCAAGGGCTACTATGGTGGCAGATCAAAGCTCTATCGTCCAGCGAATGGCGCCGTTATGAAGGCTTTGTCCTACGCCCTTCGTGACCGACGGGCCAAGAAGCGCAATTTCCGCAAGCTTTGGATCGCCCGGATCAACGCCGCTGCCCGGCTAAACGGCCTCTCTTACAGCCGGTTGGTCAACGGACTCAAGAAGGCCGGCGTTGCCGTGAACCGAAAAATCCTGGCCGATCTGGCCGTGAGAGATCAGCAGGCCTTCGAACAGTTGGTTGCCAAGGCCAAGGAAAACCTGTAGAAGCCGGAAGCAAGGCCCCTTGGGGTCTTTTTCCTTTGGATGCCCTGAGCGGTTATGGGGATTGAGGTTAGCCGGGCTGGAGGGACCGAAAATCAAACAGTTCGCAGTGATTGGTCTCGGTCGGTTTGGATCAAGCGTTGCCCTCACCTTGGCCTCAATGGGGTACGATGTTTTGGGCATCGACACCGACCCAGACAAAGTAAGGGATATGGCCCATGATATTGCCCACGTGGTCGAGGGGGACGCCACCGATATTGAGGTTCTCAAGACCCTTGGCCTCAGGAATTTCGATGTCGCGGTGGTGGCGATCGGCAACGACTTGCAGGCGAGCATCCTCGTGACTCTCAATCTTAAGGAGCTTGGGGTGAGATGCGTCGTCTCTAAAGCCCTGTCAGAGGTCCATGGCAAACTTCTTATCAAGACCGGCGCCGATCGGGTCGTTTTCCCCGAGCGCGACATGGGAATCAGAGTCGCCAACAATCTGTTGGCTTCGACGGTTATGGAGCACATCCAGCTTTCGCCGGACCACAGCATAGCCGAGGTTCCAGCCACCGGCAACCTGGCTGGTAAGACGCTGAGTCAACTGCATCTGCGCGCCAGATTTGGCGTGAACATCATGGCCATTCGACGCGGGAAGAACATTATAGTTTCTCCCCAAGCCGATAATAACGTGAGCCCCGGTGACGTCTTGATCGTCATCGGCGAGAACGAGGGCATCAGAAAACTCGAGGGCCAGTAGGGGGCCGACGCCACGCCCTAGGCAGCCATCGTATCAGAAAACTCGAGTAGGAGACCGACGTCGGTCCGAGGGGCAAAACCATGCCGTATAGAAACAACCAATCCAGGGGCCTCAGGATCAAGCTCAGCCCGGCTCAGGTAATCGTGCTGGGGTTTGCCGCTCTCATCCTTTTCGGGGCGGTCATGCTCACCCTGCCCATTTCTTCAAGCGACGGAAAGAGTGTTGGTTTCATTAACGCCCTCTTCACGTCAACCTCCGCGGTCTGCGTGACAGGATTGACGGTGCTCGACACAGTGACTGAATACTCGCTCTTCGGTCAGATAGTGATTCTGCTGCTGATTCAGGCGGGCGGCCTGGGGATAATGACCATGTCCACGCTGTTTGCTCTGATCATCGGCAAGAGGATCGGCCTTAAGGAAAGACTGGTGATTCAGGAGGCCCTTGGTCAGTTCTCCCTTTCGGGGGTAGTCAAGCTGACTCGGCAGATCGTCCTGGTGACCCTCTTGATCGAGGCCATTGGCGCAACCATTCTGGCCATCCGGTTCTCGCTGGACTTCCCGATGGGCCGGGCTATTTACCTGGGCGTATTCCATGCGGTCAGCGCCTTCAACAACGCCGGATTTGACCTGTTCACGACCAGCCTGATCCGATTCGAAGGCGACTGGGCGGTTATTCCCACCGTCAGTTTCCTGATCATCCTGGGCGGAATCGGCTTCACGGTAATTATGGATGTCTGGGAGCACAGGCGGTTCAGCCGGTTGTCCCTGCACTCCAAACTGGCCATCAAGGTCTCACTCATTCTGATTGTGGTCGGGACAATCCTGATCTACGCCTTTGAGGCCAATAACCCAGAAACACTCGGCGGCAAGAATCTTTCAGAAAAGTTTTTAGGGGCGTACTTCCATTCGGTCACCCCGAGAACCGCCGGATATTTCAGCTTGCCCGTCGGTCTGATGAGCAATCCGGCCCTGCTTCTCACCATTGTCCTGATGTTCATTGGCGCTTCCCCGGGTTCGACCGGCGGCGGTGTCAAAACGACGACCTTCGGTGTCCTGGTAATGGCCGTTCGGACTACTATCTCCGGGCGCGATGAGATCATTCTCTGGGGCCGCCGACTCTCCAAGGAAGTAGTGGAGAAGGGGTTAGCCATCACCATGGCCGCTTTGAGTCTGATCGTGATCATGACCATGATCCTCATGATAACCGAGCAGAAGGCTTTCCTAGAGATTCTGTTCGAGGTCGCCTCGGCCTTCGGGACCGTCGGGCTGTCTATGGGGATCACCCCAGAACTCACGGATATCGGCAAACTGCTGATTTCCTTTACAATGTACGCAGGCCGTGTCGGGCCGCTGACTCTGGCGGTCGCGATTGCTCAGCGCTATCGTGGGCCAGTTAACGTTCACTACCCGGAGGACCGGGTTGTCGTGGGATAGGAGGCGTCACGGATGAAGCAGTTTGCCGTGGTTGGGCTGGGGCTGTTTGGCGCCAGCGTTGCCCTGACGCTCAGGGACTTGGGCCATGAAGTGCTGGGGATAGACCGGGATGAAACGCTTACTCACGCCATGGCCCATTCGCTCACCCATGTGGTTCAGGCCGATGCCACCGATGAGGAAACGCTTAAGGCGCTCGGTCTCAGGAACATGGACGGCGTGGTTGTTGCCATCGGCGACGACCTTCAGGCGAGCATCCTCATTACCCTGCTGCTCAAGGAACTCGGAGTGGGCAAGGTGGTTGCGAAGGCTGCCAACGACCTTCACGGGAAGGTTCTCGTCAAGCTGGGGGCCGACCGGGTAGTCTACCCCGAACGGGTCGCTCATAATCTGGTGGCAACCAATATTCTCGACTATATTGAGCTATCCCCCGAGTACAGCATCATCGAGATTGAGGCGGCCGATTGGATGGTCGGCAAGGATCTCCGGAGGCTAGACCTGAGGGCGCGCTTCGGGGCGAATATTGTGGCTGTCAAGCGCGGGGACAAGAGGATCATCGTTTCCCCCAAGGCCGACGATGAGGTGGAGGCGGGAGACGTCCTGGTCATTATCGGGGAGAATCAGAGCCTGAAGAAGCTCGAGAAGAAATAAGAAATAGAAGATCGATAAGAAATAGAAGATCGATAAGAAATAGAAGATCGATAAGAAATAGGAGTTCGGACTCATGACCAGAGATGAGGAGGATCAGGTGGCTGGCATCACCAGTC
>JBGFRN010000162.1:0-20343 GCA_041695105.1 Bacillota bacterium
CTTCAGAGATCCTGGTTCGTGCCAGGATCTCTGAAGCCACCACCGCCCCCTGCCCGCCCCGACCGTGTATGCGAATTTCTTTCAAGCCTCCGACCTCCTGTTCGGTGGTAGTGGCCCCATTATATAGCTGGCCGGAGAGGAAAAAGTGTGGCCTGCGCCACAATTCTCTGAATTTAATGCAAGCTGAAAGGACTTTGCTTTTTCATCGCGAATCTATGCAAGCAGGTGAAAACTGCCAATTTCCGCGCCACAGAGAAACGGGCGGCCAAAAAGCCACCCGGGTTAGCAAGGGTCGACCGAAAGATATGGACTCTGATGATGATCTAATCCAAAACGAATCTCCTTTCGTTAAGGCCGATCACGCCTACTGGGATAAATTCCTTAGTAGCGGAACCGCCAGGGTTTACCTGCCCAAAGCTATCATTTACTCCCAGGGCGAGACCGGCGAATCTCTGTATTACGTTCGCAGGGGTACGGTCAAGATCACCATCCTCAAACCCAACGGGGACGAAAAGATCCTAGCCATGCTCGGATCCGGAAGTCTTTTCGGGGAGACCTTCCTGGATGGTCTTCCCCATTACGCCACAGCCATCGCCACCGAACGGTCTGAGGTGCTGTCGTTTCCGAAGTCTTTGATCTTCGAGGGCATAGACAGCGATTCCCAGGCGGTCAGAGCGCTGCTGATGTCTGTACTCCGTAAGCTAAGGCTGTGCGCCGTCCAGATCCAGGACATTACCTTCCTGAACGCCGGTCAAAGGATCAGCCAAGTACTCCGGCAGCTCCTCCAGCTTTATGGGGTTCGCGTCCCTAATGGGAGGCGGATCCAGGTTCGAATTACCCACCAGGAGCTGGCCCAACTGACAGCCACCTCCCGCTTCACAGTTACCAAGGCACTAAATGAGATGAAAAAGCGGGGAATCATTGATCTTAATAAGCGCTGGATTATCGTTATCGATGAAGATGCGCTTAAGAATTGGAACTATCATTAAAGTAGCGACACAGCCGTTTGTGACATACCAAAACAACGATTAATTTTGAGCTATTTCCTAAATTTGCCGCACATGCGCCGGCTGGTTGCGGTCAATCATATTAGCGAGGTCGACAGCAGCCGAGCAAAGACTGCTATCAGCTCCCGCCGGGGGTTGGTAGTAGTCGACCAAAGGTTATCACAGGCTCTTGCCGGGTCTGTGATAGCCGGAGGGCAGATCTCTCAGGGTTCCGCCCGGGTCTGCAGTGGTCTATAGGGATTATTGCAGGCTCTAAAGGGGCTCTGAGAGGTCGAGCTAAGATCGTCACGGGTTCCGCAGGTCTCTCCTGTTTTGGGGGATTCTAGAGGTTCCTGGCAGCCGAAAGGTTGCCAGGGGCTTTACAGGGGTCCGTGACGGTCGAGACAAGGTTATTGCAGGTTCCGTAAGGCTTCTCGGCGGTCGAAAGATCGTCGGGAGGTCTGCAGGGATCTGCAGTAGCCGGACGAAGGTTGCTGCCGGCTTCTTTTTCTTTTATATCAGGCAATTTCAGGCATGGGTCGTTGGAGTGTGATGGTAAAAAAATAAGGCCAGCCCCGACTAAACAACAACCCCGCCTTCCCAGGGATCCGGTCTCACTCGGACCGGAATCCCACAAAAGACGGGGTTTGTCAATTGCCTGAGGGATGGTCCCGGAGACGGGCCATCTCTCTTTTCTATGGTTAGTTGCCTGTGGTTTGTTGCCTGAAATCTGAGCCTTAGTGTCCGGGCGGCGGGGCCGAGAAGCTGGTATCCATATTGACCTCGCTCGAGAACCGCTTCGGGAAACGGATGTTGGTGACCAGATCCTGAATCCTCTGGGGCGGGGCCGCGGTCATATTCGAGATGACGTAGGCCAGGATGAAGTTCAGCGGCATGCCGAAGATGCCGGCACCGAGAGCCGGGATCCCGGCGATGTTGAACTTATAGAAGACGTTAGCGATGATGTAGGCCAGGGTAACGCCGAAGCCTACGATCAGGCCGGTCATGGCGCCGGTGGCATTGATTCGCTTGTTCCAGACCCCCAGTGTCAAGGCCGGGAAGAACGAGGCGGCGGCCAGTGAGAAGACCCAGCCGACAATCTGCACGATCAGGGCGATCTTCTGGGCCAGCGTGGCCAGGTAAGCGGCGAAGGCGGCGAAGACGATTAGCAGCACCTTTGACATCGTCAGGCGGAACTGATCGCTGGCCTTGGGGTTGATGATCTTGTAATAGAGGTCGTGCGAGAGCGAGGTCGAGACGGCCATCAGCAGACCGTCAGCGGTCGAGAGCGCGGCGGCCAGACCGCCGGCGGCGATCAGACCGGAGATGACGTAAGGCAGACCGGCGATCTCGGGGGTGGCCAGGACTATCATATCGGGACTTGGCAGGAAGTCCCCGAACTGAAGGATGCCGTCCTTGTTCTTATCGTCAATCTTCAGAACGCCGACCTTAGCCCAACTGGCAACCCAGGGCGGGAGCTCGGCGATCTTCTTGCCAACCACGTTCTGGAGAATTTCCCAACGGGCGAACGCGGCGTAGGCAGGGGCGGTGAAGTAGAGCAGGAAGATGAAGAACAGGGCCCAGCCGACCGAGTAGCGGGACTCGCGGACGGACGGCACGGTGTAGAAGCGAACCAGAACGTGCGGCAGACCGGCGGTGCCGGCCATCAGGCAGAGGGTCGAGGCCAGCACGGCCAACTGGTTAAAGGTGGTGAATGGCTGAATATAAAGCTTCGACAGGCCCATCCCTTGCTCCAGCTTGTTGATGGCCTGGAGGGCCTGGCCGTACATCAGCTCCGGTATCGGCACGCCGGTAAACTTGTAGGAAAGGGCGGCGACCGGGATGATGTAGGCGGTGATCAGGATGATGTACTGAGCGACCTGGGTCCAGGTGACGGCGCGCATGCCGCCCAGGAAGGAGCAGACCAGAATGCCGCCGAGACCGACGAAGACTCCGACCTGGAATTGAAGGCCGAGGAAGCGGCTGGTGATCATGCCGACGCCGACGACCTGGGCCACCAGATAGCTGGTCGAGAGGAAGATCGTGGTGCAGATGGCGATAACGCGGGCGACGTTGCCGCCGTAGCGGGCCGCCATGAAGTCGGGCACGGTGTAGGCGCCGAACTTGCGCAGGTACGGGGCCAGGAAGACGGCCAGAAGGACATAGCCGCCGGTCCAGCCCATGACGTAAAGGAGACCGTCATAGCCGAGGGCGTAGATCGAGCCGGCCATCGAGATGAACGAGGCGGCGCTCATCCAGTCCGAGGCGGTCGCCATACCGTTGTAGACGCCCGGCACCGAGCGGCCGGCCACGTAGTACTCATCGAGCTTGCTCGTGCGGGAAATGATACCGATTAATGCGTAGACGCCGATGGTCAGGCCCATGAAGCCGTACCCGATGCCCTTGGAGCCGAGAACGCCCAATTGTTCCAGGACTCCGAGGACTACGACGGTTCCGAGGAAGCCGCCAAAATACATGCCCCAAACCCGGTTTAGGGATTTTGCTTCAAACACTAAGCCATACCCCCTTTATTGAGTTAGCTCTTATTCCTCGACGCCGTACTTGCGGTCGATCAGGTCCATCTGCCTGGCATAATAGAAAATCAGGAGCACGAAGACGATTAGCGACCCCTGAGACCCCATGTAGTAGCCAAGCGGGAACCCGGCGATCACGATGCTGTTGAGCGGTTTAACAAAGAGAATCCCGCCGTAGGAAACCGCGGCCCAAATCAACAAAACCAGCGTAACCAAGCGACCCGTCTCCGCAAAATGTTCTTCTGACTTGCGATCAATGTCCTTCTGATCCAATCCTTTTCCCTCCTTGAAGTCTTGTTTCACCGGCTCGAATCAGCCCTTTTTTCCCATCCCCCCATAGGCGCACTGAACCGATGTGAGCATGGTATTACTACGAATTGACTGATAATCCCTGCTATTCAAAAGGCTCCGACGGGGAACGGGGATTTTTCGACGGTGAACGGGTCTGTGGCGGGGGCGAGTGACATTAATCGAACGGCGGGCAGTTTCAGCCAAGTTTCAGCCGGGTCTCAGCCGTCCCGATAAGTGAAAACCGGGAGCGTTCCGCCCCCGGCCCCGACCCTATTTATTTCCTTTACACTACTCCTGGTCGCCGTAGTTGTCCTTAAGTTTCTGGATGACGCTCGGGTCGGCCAGGGTGGTGGTGTCGCCCATGGCCTTGCCTTCGGCGATATCGCGCAGCAGGCGGCGCATAATCTTGCCCGAACGGGTCTTGGGCAGGTCGGCGGTAAAGAAGATCTCCTCCGGTCTGGCCAGGGCGCCGATCTTGTTGGCCACGTGCGCTTTGAGCTCGGCCATCATCTCAGGGGTGCCCGCGAAGCCCTCCTTAAGGGTGACGAAGGCGGAGACAGCCTGGCCCTTGATCTCGTGCGGCCGGCCGATGACGGCGGCCTCGGCCACAGCTTTGTGGTCGACCAGGGCGCTTTCGACCTCCATCGTGCCGATGCGGTGGCCGGACACATTGATGACGTCGTCCACGCGGCCAAGGACCCAGAAGTAGCCGTCAGTGTCGCGTTTGGAACCATCGCCGGTAAAGTAGGTGCCCTTGTCGAAGCGGCTCCAGTACTGAGAGACGTAGCGGTCGTCGTCTCCCCAGACGGTGCGCAGCATCGAGGGCCACGGCGACTTGATCACCAGGTATCCGCCGCCGCCCCACGGAACTGGGCTGCCGTCGTTGTCGACAATCTCCGCCTCAATGCCGGGGAGGGGACGGGTGCAGGAGCCGGGTTTGGTCGCGACAACGCCGGGCAACGGTGAGATCATGATCGCCCCGGTTTCGGTCTGCCACCAGGTGTCGACGATCGGGCAGCGCTCCCTGCCGATGTTGCGGTTATACCAGATCCAGGCCTCGGGGTTGATCGGCTCGCCGACCGTGCCCAGCAGCCGCAGGCTGTCCATGTTGCGACGGGCCGGCCACTCCTCGCCCCACTTCATAAAGGTACGAATGGCGGTCGGAGCGGTGTAGAGAATATTGACCCGGTACTTCTCGATCACCTGCCAGAAGCGGTCCCGGGCCGGGAAATCGGGGGTGCCCTCGAACATCACGGTGGTGGCACCGTTGGCCAGCGGGCCGTAGATGATGTAGCTGTGCCCGGTGATCCAGCCGATGTCGGCGGTGCACCAGTAGACGTCCTCGTCCTTAATGTCGAAGACGTAGTTATGGGTGTAGCTGACCCCGGTCAGGTAGCCCCCAGTGGTGTGCATGACACCCTTGGGCTTGCCGGTGCTGCCAGAGGTGTAGAGGATGAACATCGGGTCCTCGGCGTCCATGACCTCAGGCTCGCAAAACTGAGAGGCGTCCTTGACGACGTCGTGCCACCAAACGTCGCGGCCTTCTTTCATGTTGACCTCGTTGTTGCACCGCTTGACGACGACGACCTTCTCGACGCAGGGGCATTGGTCGACCGAGATGTCGGTGTTGGCCTTGAGCGGGAAGGCCGAGCCGCGCCGCCAGCCGCCGTCGGCGGTGATGACGACCTTGGCGTTGCAGTCAATGATTCGGTCGCGCAGGGCCTCAGAAGAGAACCCGCCGAAGACGACGCTGTGAAGGGCCCCGATGCGGGTGCAGGCCAGGCAGGCGATGGCCAGTTCCGGGATCATCGGCATGTACATAGTGACGCGATCGCCCTTCTTTACGCCCATGGCCTTGAGGGCGTTGGCGAACTTGTTGACCTCGCGGGAGAGGTCCTGGTAGGTGAGGACGCGCTCGTCGCCAGGCTCGCCTTCCCAAATGATAGCGGCCTTATTTTTGCGCCAGGTCTTTAGGTGCCGGTCGATGCAATTGTAAGAAACGTTGAGCTTGCCGCCGGTGAACCACTTGGCGAAGGGCGGGTTCCAGTCAAGAACCTGATCCCATTTCTTAAACCAATCCAGGCGTTCGGCCTGGGCGGCCCAAAAGCCCAGGCGGTCACTCTTGGCCCATTCGTACAGGCTCTCGTCACTGACGTTGGCTTGCGCGACAAATTCCTTCGGAGGGGCAAACTTGCGGTCCTCCTGAAGGAGATTTGACAGGGCCTGACTCGTGTTGCTCATTTCTCCCCATCACTCCCCCAATAATAAATTTATTTGATTTTGGCCGCTTAAGTTTAAGTGAGCTCGGCCAAAAAATGCGGGCTGGGCCAGAATTTAAACAAAACCCTCGACCGCGAAAACGAGCCCGGTATGATCCTGGAACCTGGCCACAGCGGCCATGGCTTCTTTTAGCAAGAATTTTTCCCGATCGGTGAGATCCTTCAGCCTCAAATAATCATGATTCTCGAAGTCGCCTCGGGCCGCCCGCCGGACCCCTTCGCGAATCCGGAATGTCATCAGCGTCTGGTAGGCTGAGATTACGGATTCGGCTTCCTCGGTGTCGATTTGCCCTCGTTCGGCCAGAATCCGGAGCCGCCCGGTGGTTGAGGTTTCGCTGATACCGGACCTTAAGGCAAAGATCCGGGCGCAGTCGACGACATGGACGCAGGCTGACCTCTTGAGATCAAGCTCCCCCCGGTGCTTTCCCGTCAGCGGCGTGTAGATGGTTTTGAACCACCCGAAGAGCGGGACGCTGTGACGGAGATCCTCGGCGGCCAGGTAATGCAAAAAATTTTGATTATCTTGAATGGCCATGAAGGCCGTGGATCGCAGTTCTTCGGCCATGGCCGTCCGGCCGTAAATCGGCCTGAAGTCGAAGAAAATTGTGGTTGAGAGTATATTTTCAGGTACCGGGTGACGAATCCAGCCGAGGATGTGCCGTTTCCAATTGCTCAACGAGCGGCACCAGGCCGGGTTCGAAGCCATCACATTCCCCGGGCACTTGGCGAAACCGCACTGGAACAAGCCCTCGCTAATCTTGGCCCCGAGTTCGACGAAATAGGCCTGTACGACCCGGGGATCTAAACCCTGGGGGGGATCCTGGTAGATGATTCCATTGTCCTGGTCGGTTCGGGCGAACTGCTCCTTGCGGCCGGCACTCCCCATGTTGATGAAGCAATAGTCTACCGGCGCCGGGCCTTTTCCCCCGGCCTCCATTTCGTTTTCGGCCAGCTCGATGATCTTGCGGTGCAGGCGATCATTGAATTCCGTGGTCACCGCTAGGATTTCCGGCGGATCGGCCCGCTCGGCCACCAGGGCGGACATTACCGAATCGGCCTTTTCCCTGGCGCGCCTCAGGCCCTCGATCGAGTCCTCGTTTTCAATCCGGTTGACAATACCCAGGGCGCCGCTCTCCCGGCGGCGGGCCAGGTCACCTAGAGTCACCAGGCCCAACAGGCGGCCGCCATCGATCACCGGGAGGTGCTTGATCCCGTGCTTCATCATTGCCAACAGCGCCTGGTAATAATAGGCATCAGGAGGGACCGATTCCAGCGGCTGGTTCATGATCTGGCGCACCACCATCCCGCTGGGTGCCAAACCCCGGGCCACAACTTTGGCCACCACATCATGACTGGTCACAATCCCGCACGGGCGATCGCCCTCGACCACCACCAGGGACGAGATCCGATCACGGCACATCCGGTCAGCCACAAACTGAACGCTTTCGTCTGGGCCGCAGGTTTTGACCGGAGAGCTCATGACCTCAATGACACGCTTGCGAAACGGGTGCGTATCCAGACCGGTGGCCTCATAAGACCGCTCGGCCACCATTTCTGAGTACAGAACCCGCAGCCTTTCAGTCAGCAGCCGCCCGAAATAAGCCGCGAAGCGAGGAACGGTCAGACAGTTTTCGAGAGTTTCCTCGGGATCAATAAACCAACCGTATCCTCGACCGCCCTGACCGAAGCCGGGTAGTCCAAACCGGTCAGAACAGTTGTCTCCCCGCAAAATTCCTTTGGACGGCGAATTCCGACCGAGCGCTCCTCGCCCTGGTCTCCGGCTATGGTTACCTCGGCCAGCCCGGACTCGAGCACAATCAGGTAGCCCTTGCTCGGGCTCCCCTGCGTGATGATTTCACTATTCTTTGGATAGAGGGCGACGGTGACCGACCGGGCCACCTCAGCCAGGTTGGCCTCATCCAGCCGGTCAAACGGTTGAACGGTTTTCAAAAAGGCCAGGTGGTCTACGGCTGGCACCCCCCAAAAATTGCCGGGCACGGCGGCACAACGCCGGGCGCGGTAGCACAACGCCGGGCGCGGCGGTACAACCGGATAAACCGGGCGGAAAGAGGCGGAAAGAGGAAACTGACGGCTTGACAGCTTCTCCGATACTTCTAACTATTCCTGCAAATGGTGTAAAATTCGGGGCAAATGACATTAATCTGGGCGTGAAATGCAACACCGCGGCACCTGACAGGCTCACGCAATAATTTAGCAGCAAACCGGGCTTCGAGCGTTAAAATATTGCGTGAGCCCTAAACTGGGTTCACAAGAACAGGCGGATCCAGGCAAAAACACAGGTTTTAATACCCCCAGGGGTGAAATTTTATACCCTAGGGGGTGACTTTGACCCCCAATAGGGAATTCTCGCTCAAATTTTTAAAGGTAAATCGTAGATATTTCGCTAAAAATTTGAGTGAGCCTTTTTGTCAGAGGTTTAAAGGCGGAAATCGGAGGTAACTACAGCACCCTAAAGCTACTGCCCATGCCGGGCGTACAAGAAAAAAAGGACGTCTCTTGACGTCCTGAACTTGGCGAGTAGACCTGTAAGCCGAGTTCTGTCGAGTGCGATCATCTATCTAGGACGGCGATTACTCGCTCGCCTCCAGCGGCCTAACCCGGGAAGTTCAGCGGGCAGCGTCATCCTTCCCCTATTTGGCCTTGCTCCGGGTGGGGTTTACCTAGCCGGCCAGTCGCCTGACCGCTGGTGGTCTCTTACACCACCGTTGCACCCTTACATCCGGAAGTTTCCGGTCGGCCAAAAGGGCCCAAACCTCTTGAGCCACCGGCGCGATCTTCCGGCTGCGGTTTCTTTCTGTGGCACTTTCCTTGGGGTTGCCCCCACTGGGCGTTACCCAGCACCCTGCCCTATGGAGCTCGGACTTTCCTCAGGCACAGCGTTGCCGGCACGTGCCTGCGATCACACAGTCTACTCGCATTTATATTTTGTTCTCAAGAACTATAACACCATCAACTTTTGAAGTCAAAGGCAATTATGAGCAAGTGCAATTATGAGACACAGACAATCATGGTCACAAATATCTACGTGTTCTGTTTCCCTTGAGTAGTAATTCTAGATTATTGCCAGCTACCTTTAACGCATTGTCGATTATTGACGATTCCCGCGAAAAATTAGACATCTTCTATGCAGGATAATTACAGGGCCTTGAAAAAAAACAGCAAATTTGAAGGAGATAGCGCCTTCGAGACCATGATAAGATAATTTCTCGAATGTAACTTCTTACTCAGCAGCGATCCTTTCCGGAATGATTGCTCGAATGAAGGAGGAATATCCCGTCTATAATCAAGTCAGTATAGTTGATAAGTTGAAGGCAATGATACGGAAAGAGACTACAACAGATTGTTTTGGAATTCCTAGTTTTTGATACCATGCATGAACTTAGAAGAAAATATCTTGTTCTTTTACTTCCCTTCCTTGCAATTATTATAATCAGTTGCCAACGGCAATACTACTTTTCAGCCAAAAGCACCGACCTGAGCAATGAGAGTATTAACGGAATTGTCTTGGGTCAAAGCATTAATGAAGAGCCTTTTGTAAAAATATATGCAAAAACCAAACTCTTTAGTGTTGAAAAATACCAGTACACATATTACGCGTTGGGAAATGGACTAAAAATTGCAGTTGATTCTCAAGGGAACATAGTACGCATTATAGCAACGTCTCTCTCAAAAAAAGAGATCACCACGAGCAGAGGGCTAAAAATTGGGGATTCTAAGAAAAGCATAATCAAGGCGTATGGCACAGCTTTTTATGAGAGGCCCGAGGAAGGCCTGCGGCAGCGAATAATTGGGTACGTTGACCACAAAACTAAAGCCACCATTGAGTTTTGTTTTGATGACAATAAAACTGTTGAGATCAGGTTGGATTCAGCTTCAGTTAGGTGAGCTGTATAACTAGCCTTCTCGCGCGACAATTCAATAAAAGGCTTTCGCTAATTGTTACTGGTCCAGGCCCTTGGATGTAGCGTCCCACATTCTTTGGCCGGGTAAGGCAGGGTTTATCCCAACTTGTTAGGCCGCAGGTAATCACCGCTCACCTTTCATGTCGGAGGGAGAGCGGTTTTTTCTTTTACACCGTGACGGCGGCCTGGCATACTGGTTGGCGGGTGGCTGAGTCTAGCCAACCGGCAATCATCGTCAGGAGGGGCGGGAAAGGAAAGAGGGAAACCCACACGGCCTGCCAGAACTCTAAAAGCCACGTCCTCCTGAATGCGCTTTTCGAAGTTGCGGGAGGAGTATACCCCCGTGCAGTAGGCGTAAAAAAGCATCTTCACCATCATCTGATGGCTGTAGGGCGGGCATCCCCGCAGCTCCCCTTCATACAGGCTGTGAGATCGAGCGAGTCTACCAGGTCGCTCAGCAGGCAAACTTACCAGGACAAACTCCTAGGGTGACATTTTCACTGTCCGTTGACAAGGCAATTATGAGCGTCGATCCCGCGGTTTGCCAAAGCGTCGGCCTGGCGGTTCTGCTCCCGCCTCACGTGAGCGACCTCGACAGACTCAAATTCTCTCATTAAGCGCCTGACCCGCTCAAAGAGCGGGATCAACCCCTCGTTTTTCACCCGGTACCGGCCTTCGATCTGCCTGACCAGCAGCTCGCTGTCGGTGCGGATGCGCAAACTGCGGGCACCCAGCTCACGGGCGGCCTCGAGCGCCCGGATCAGCGCCGTATACTCGGCGACATTATTAGTAGCCTGGCCCAAGTAATCGGAGATTTCGCGGATCACCTCGCCGCTCGTGTCGGCCAGGACGACGCCGATTCCGGCGTCGCCCGGGTTTCCACGCGAGGCACCGTCGGTATGGATCAGCAGCTCTTTCAGCCAGGATCAACCCCTTTCAAACTGCAACATTGGATCAGAACCAACCTCGGTGACCAAGACCGAGGTCTTGAGCTTCAAGGCCGAAATTTCAGAACGGAGCCGGTCGGCCAATACAGGGAGGATAACTGCCTCGGTGGCGTAATGACCGGCATCAATCAAGGCCAGACCGGTGTCTTGGGCCTCAAGGGCCTCATGGTGTTTGATGTCGCCGGTAACCAGGCAGTCAGCCCCGACGGCCGCTGCCCTGCCGATCAGGGCAGCCCCGCTTCCGCCGCAGACGGCCACCTTCTTGATCTCTCGTCCTGGATCGCCGCAAATCCTCAGTGCGGCCGGGCGCAGCCGGTCGCGGACCAAGCGCGCCAGGTCGGCCAGGCTCAGAGGCGGATCGAGCCGGCCCACCCGGCCCAGTCCGAAGCTCTGACCCTGGTTGGCCAGGGGGTAGATGTCGTAAGCCGGTTCCTCATAGGGATGAGCTCTAATCATCGCCCTGACCGCCCGCCATAATCGTGATTCCGGGACGATCGTCTCGACCCTGACCTCTTCCACCCTCTCCAGGTTTCCCGGTTTTCCGATGAACGGGTTGGCCCCGTCGAGGGGAAGGAAGGTCCCGGTGCCGGGGATTTCAAATGAGCAGTGGCTGTAGTTGCCGATAAAGCCGGCACCGGCCTCGGCGAGCGCCTGCCGCACCTGGTCCTGATGGCCGAGCGGAATAAAGACTACTATTTTATATAGCTTGTCCGTATACCCATCGCCCAGGGGCTCGGTGCCGGTGAGACCGAGCTCAGCGGCCAGGGCGTCGTTCACACCGCCGGCGGCGTCCAAATTGGTATGAGCCGCATAAACGGCCACGCCGCCCTGAACCGCCCGGGCCAGCCTCTGCCCGAGCGGCAGGTCCATCCGCAGGTTTTTGAGGCCCTTGAAGATCACCGGATGATGGCAGACAACCAGGTTGGCACCTTTTTTAAGCGCCTCCTCCAGAACCTCGCCGGTCAGGTCCAAAGCCACCATGACCGTCCGAACCTCGGCGGCCGGGTCGCCGACCTGAAGCCCAGTATTGTCCCAGTCTTCAGCCAGGCGTTTGGGGGCCAGGCCCTCGATAATCTGCATAATCTGGGCTATTTTGGCCAGCAAGCTAGCAGTCCCTCCATTCGGGAGATCCTTTCTTTTATGTCTCTCATTTTTCCCGCTTCGGGACGGCGGGCCAGGCGCAACCGGCTTTCGATTCGCCTCAGGCCGGCCAGATCTTCCCGGATCAGGTCCGGGAACAGCGGGTGACGCTTCTGAAATAGAATGGGGCCGAGATCAATCAAAAACTGATCCTGTCCGGCGGCGGCCCCGCCCGGGCTCTCAGGCAGATGGTCCGGCGCGCGGTCCGGCGGGCTGTCCGGCGCGTGATCCGGTTCAGCCGCAATGATGACGTAGAGCCGCGAACCATCTTGCACCAGGTCCTCATCAATCAAGCTGAAGCCATGGCCCAAGAGCCAGGCCCTGAGACGCCCGGAGGCGTTCATCGGCTGAAGGATGAGCCTTTCGGCCCCCCGCGCGGCCTCGAATCCGCGATCGAGGATGCCGGCGATAGTCACCCCGCCCATCCCGGCAATCACTATGGCCCCAGCCTCCCCGGCGGAGATGGGGCTCAGCCCGTCGCCGATCCTGGTCTCGACCCGTCCGTCCAGCCCGGCGGCCCTGAACCTTTCCCGTGCCACCGAGAGCGGCCCGGGACTGAAGTCGGTGGCCACGGCGCGGGGACTGTGACCCCCGGACACCAGGGCGGCAGGGAGCAGGCCGTGGTCGGTGCCAATGTCGGCCACCGTCAAACCCGGAGGGACCAACCGGGCGATGGCCCTCAACCGGGGTGGCAGTCGATCGAGCACCGGCTCAAGGTCCCCTTCAAGATTAAATGCCTGGTCGGTATCCATATTTCCTTTCTTTGGCCTTGGCGGTGTCCGAATCCTGCCGCCGCCGAGGAAGGGAGAAAAACTTCCCCTCTCGAAGAAGTGTACGTTAAGCAGTTAAATAAGGCTGTTAATAATGAAGGAGCCGCGCTCAATGCCCTGTTCCTCCGAAGTGCCCTCCGAAGTGCCCCCCGCAGCGCCCTCTTCCAAACGAATTCGTTCCAACCGGCTGGCCGGCCTGACTTCGGCCGTCTTTGCCGAGATGGATCAGGCCAAGCGCCGGGCCCAGGCCCGTGGGCTGGACGTGATCAATCTCAGCGTCGGTAGCCCGGACCTGCCTCCAGCGCCGCACGTGATCGAGGCCCTGAAATCGGGGGTTTCGGACACCGGAAACTACGGCTACCCGATGCGCGACCATCCGGCCTTCCGCCAGGCGATCGCCGCCTGGTACGGACGGCGCTTCGGGGTCGAGCTGGATCCCGAAACCGAGATCACGGGGCTTTCAGGCTCTCAGGACGGCCTGGCCCACCTGGCCATGGCTTTTTGCGACCCCGGAGATCTGGTGATGGTGCCCGATCCGGGCTACCCAATCTATAGCGCCGGGCCGCTTCTTTCGGGGGCCCGGCTCTACCCTCTCCCCCTGAGGGCTGAAAACCAATTCCTTCCCGACCTTGAGGCGGTGCCCGGGGAGATATGGAGACGAGCCAAGGTCTGGCTGATCAACTACCCGAGCAACCCGCTCTCGGCCACTGCCGAAATTGACTTTTTTGCCAAGGTTGTGGATTACGCCCAGCGCTACGGCCTGATTGTCTGCCACGACGCCGCCTACTCGGAACTGGCCTTTGACGGGTATCGCCCTCCGAGCTTCCTTCAGACGCCGGGAGCCAGGGAGATCGGGCTGGAGTTCAACTCGCTCTCCAAGACCTTCAACCTGGCCGGCTGCCGGGTTGGATACGCGGTTGGAAACCGGGAAATCGTCGGGGTCCTGGCTGAGGCCAAGTCTCACCTTGATTTCGGGGTTTTCAAGCCGGTGCAGGGGGCGGCGGTCGCCGCTCTGACCGGACCTCAGGATTCGGTCGCGGCCATGGCCCGGACCTATCAGGACCGCCGGAACGCCCTGGTGTCAGGCCTGGCCTCGGTCGGATGGGAGATCCCTAGGCCCAAGGCGACCATGTTCTGCTGGGCCCCGCTCCCCAAGGGGTGGATATCCTCCTACCAGTTCGCTCAGGAACTGGTCGAGAAGACCGGCGTGGCCATCGTCCCCGGGGTGGGCTTTGGGGCGCTCGGCGAGGGCTACGTCAGGATCGCCCTGGTCCAGGAAACTCCAAGAATTGAGGAAGCCGTCCGCCGGATCGCCGCCTCGGGCCTGATCGGGACGGTTGGGACCTGATCGGATGAACCCATCACCCCGTCCATCACTCCGCCTATCTCTCCGCCATCCGGCCGCCGCCTGGATCCTTTCGGCCTCTGCCTTCGGCGGTCTGCTTGTCTTTTTGCCTCCCGAGGTGCCCTGGCCGGCCCGTGCGACGCTGGCCCTGACAGCCGGCCTGATCGTTCTCTGGGCTCTCGAACCGCTGCCGCTCGAGCAGACCTCACTGCTGATCTTCGCCGGTCTGACTATCATCCCGGGACTGCCGGTCGAGCAGGCGCTGCGCGGCTTCGCCACCGGATCGACCGCCCTGGTCCTCTTCGGATACATGATGGCTGCGGCGGTTAACTCAATCCCGCTCGGGCGCCGCATCGCCCTGAAGATCATCTCGGTCTTCGGGCCGACGCCGGGGGGCGCTCTGGCCGGCATCTTTGTGGCTAACCAAATTATGTCCTTCTTCGTTCCGGGCTACGCCGCCCGGAATGCCCTGCTGCTGCCGGCGGTGACCTCGATCGGCGATACCATTGGGCCCAAGGCACCAAACGTCAGGCGCTTGCTGGCCCTGGGGCTGGCCTTTTCGGGTTCGATCAGCGGGATTGGCCTGATCCATGCGGCGGTGGCCAACCCGCTGGCCGCCGAGCTGATCGGTGCCTACCGCGGCCGGCCGCTCGGCTTTTTTGAGTGGATGCTGGCGGCCTACCCGATCTCCTGGCTGTTGTCGGCAGTGGCCTGGCTAATTCTGATTTGGCTGTTTCCTCCGGAAATAAAACAAGTCCCCGGGGGCCGGGAAAGCCTCGACGGGGAATTGCGCCGTATAGGACCGCTCGGGTCAGATGAAAAACGCTGCCTGGCCATCTTGCTGCTGACGGTAGGCCTGTGGCTGACCGAACCGCTCCACGGCCTGACGCCGGGGGTACCGGCCATGATTGCCGCCCTGCTGCTGGCCTTCCCGGGGATCGGGGTGACGCGCTGGGAGAAACTCCTCCAGATATCCTGGGGGACGACCCTGTTCTTCGCGGCCAGCGTCTCGTTGGGAACGGCCCTGGCCTCGACCGGGGCGGCCGAAGTTCTGGCCCGATTTATTTTTGGGGGCTCCTGGGCGATCGGGGTGATGACAGCGCCGGTGCTCTCGGTGATCGTGATCTCGGTGCTGGTTCAGGTCTACCACCTGGCCGTGCCGCTGGTGGCCTCGCTGGTCGCCGTCGTGGTGCCGATCATCCTGATCATGGCCAGGGCGACCGGGGCCAACGGGGTGGTGCTCGGTTTCACCACCGCGATCACGGCGGTGATGGGTTTCGTGCTGGTGGTCGAAAGCCTGTCCAATGTAATCGCTTACAGCTCGGGTTACTTTTCGTCAAGGGACCTGGCCGTCTCTGGACTGTTCCTGACCGCCGCCGCAACCCTGGCCCTGGGAGCCGCCGCCGCCTGGTGGTGGCCGGTGGTACTGGGGTGGTAGGCGGCTCTACCCCCCGCATTTCTGATACAAGGCTAATCCATCCCCCCGGCCATCAGTTCCTGGGGCGCTCCACGGCTGTCCCGCCGCTCGCGACGGGCCACACCCGAGCTGTAGGCGGCCTCCATTACCGCCGCGGCGACGACATCGGCCACCCGGCGGTTGAAGACGCTCGGGATGATGTACTCCTCGTGAAGCTCATCCTCGCCCACGACCGAGGCAATGGCGTTGGCCGCGGCTAGCTTCATCGCCTCGTTGATTTGGCGGGCCCGGCAATCGAGGGCTCCTCGGAAGATGCCCGGGAAACAGAGGACGTTATTGATCTGGTTCGGATAGTCGGAGCGTCCGGTGGCCAGCACCCGAACCAGGCTGGCCGCCTCATCCGGATCGACCTCGGGGGTGGGGTTGGCCATAGCGAAGACGATCGGATCCTTGGCCATTTTCCGGACGTCATCGCCCTTGAGGACTCCCGGCCGGGAGACCCCGATGAAGACGTCGGCCCCGCGGATGACATCCGAAAGCGACCCCCGCAGGCGGTCGGGGTTGGTATTCTGGGCCGACCAGGCCCACATCGGGTTGGCCGAATAATCGCCCCCGCCCTTGAAGATAGCTCCGTCCCGGTCGACCCCGATGACGTTGCTGACCCCGGCGGCGAGCAGGATCTTCATAATGGCCACCCCGGCCGCCCCAACGCCGCAGACGATAACCTTCAGCTCGGGAAGGCGCTTGCCGGTGATCTTCAGGGAGTTGAGCAATCCGGCCAGGGCCACCACGGCCGTTCCGTGCTGGTCATCGTGGAAAACCGGGATGTCCAGTTCGGCCTTGAGGGCTTCCTCGATCTCAAAGCACCTCGGGGAAGCAATATCCTCGAGGTTGATCCCGCCGAAGGAAGGGGCCAGCCACTTCACCGCCTGGATGATCTCCTTAGTCTCCTTGGTGTCCAGGCAGATGGGAAAGGCGTCGACGTTGGCGAACTGCTTGAAGAGCATCGCCTTGCCCTCCATCACGGGCAGGGCGGCGGCCGGACCGATGTCGCCCAAACCCAGTACCGCCGTCCCATCGGTCACCACCGCCACCATGTTGCGCTTCATGGTAAGCTGGAAAGCCTTGCTTGGATCATCGTGGATGGCCAGGCAGACCCGGGCCACCCCGGGGGTATAGACGTTCGACAGGTCGTCTCGATTTTTGACCGGTATTTTCGAGGCGATCTCGATCTTGCCTCCCAAATGCATCAGGAAGGTGCGGTCGGAGACATTGACGATCTTGACGCCGGGCACCGCCTTGACCGAATCGACCACCCGCTTGGCGTGGGCCTGGTCGAAGACGTGAACCGTGATGTCGCGGATAACGGCACCCTTGGTGGCGTTGATCAGGTCGATGGCGCCGATCGAGCCTCCGGCGTCGCCGATGGCCGACGTGAGCTTACCGAACATCCCGACCAGGTTTTGGATCTCCAAGCGAAGGATTAGGCTGTAGCCGGCGGTGGGAGTCAGGGGCACGGGAAATCATCTCCTTGGAAATATGGTCAGTCTCGGTTAGATTCGACGTCTTATAACCAAGTCCTGCTATCTGGTGCTAAGACCTGGTGATAATTGCAGGGCTTATGGTAACGGCAACAATTAATTAAAGAGTGCGCACGGCCAATACCCCAAATCCGATGATCACCAGGCCGGAGACCCGGTTGATCCAGCCCATTGTCCGAGGCTGCAGGCTCGACCTAAAGGCCGCGGACAGGCCACTGAGAATAAGCCACCATAAGGCCGACCCGGCGAAGACCCCAGCTACCAGTAAAGAGGCCTCGAGATAGTTTTCGGTGGTTAGGCCCAAACCGGCAAAGATCGCGGCAAAGGAAACGATGGTCATAGGGTTGGTCAGGGTCAGAAGGAACGCCGTGGCATAGGCTCCAAACAAGTTGACCTCCTCGGGACGATCAGGGCTCTCCGGGGGGCGGGCACCAAAAGCCCTAATACCAAGGTAGAGCAGAAAGCCTCCCCCCACCAGACGCAGCCACACCTGATGGCTGATCAGAAGACCGGAGATGGCCGTCAGGCCGAAAGCGGCCATCGAGCCGTATAGGGCGTCGGCCGTTGCGGCACCCAACCCCGAGACGAAGCCCAAGGCCCGCCCCCCGGATATAGAGCGGCGAATGCAAAGAACCCCGATCGGTCCGACCGGGGCGGCGATAGAAAACCCGAGGACGAGGCCCTTGCCCAACACTGTCACGTCCAACCGATCACCTCTTCTTGAAAATGAAAAAAAAAGGAGCTGCTTTGTTTGCCGGAAGCCAAGGACATCTTGCGCCAGTTTGAGGGAGACCTTTTCGCCAAGCACTCCGGGGTTGAGATTATCGAGGTCGGGCCGGGGTTTGCCCGGGGCCGGCTCCGGGTTCAGGACTTCAACCTTAATTCGGTTGGGATCACCCACGGGGCAGCCGTCTTCACCCTGGCGGACACCGTTTTCGCCGTGGCCAGCAACTCTCATGGCCAACTTGCCGTGGCGGCCAATGTCTTGATCCACTTCTTGAAATCGACCACTACCGGCGACGTCCTGGAGGCCACTGCCCGGGAGGAGAACCGGACCAAGCGGCTGGGCCTATACCGGATCGAGGTTCGGGACACAAACGGCAGAACCGTGGCCCTGGCCGATGGAACAGTATTCATTAAGGACGAGCTTCTGCCGGTATTAAGGTAGGTTTGCGGGAAAACTGCTTCCTAGAAATCGAAGGGAGGTTGCCAGATCGTGCCGCGAGAATTCTTGCTTCAAATTGAAGGAATGTGATGACCGGGCTGCAGCCAGGCGATCGTGAATCGCCTTGAACAAGACAAGAATATCAGAGTCTATATCAGTTATAAACAGGACTTCGAGCCTAACCCCTGCCAGGTGATCCTTTATGACGACTCCACCACGGTCGACGAGGTCGCCCGGCGGATCTACGAAGTGGCCGAGCACGCAGTGACGATGGACGGCCGGTACCTGGCTGGGTCGCCGGGGGATAAGTATAAGCACCGGCGTTAGGGTCCCAGCCTTTCAGCTCCCCTTAATAGAGTAGGCAGTTAAGCCAACGGCCCCGCCAACCAGCGGGGCCTTTCTCTTCATGCCCATTTTTCGTCCAAAGGAGGAAAAAGCTGTCGAAACGTATAACTTAATGGAGAATTATGGGCAACAAGAGGCTGATGGTCGTTTGACACCGCAAGTATCCCTGCACCCCAACTCGGTCGGGAGCCTGGTCGGCGCTCTCATCGTTACGATCTTTCTTTTTAATGCCCTGACCTTTTGGTACTTCAACCGGTCCAGGATTTTGTCCCGCTTTGGCCTATTGTTGGTGGCGGCTCTGCTTTGGCTGTTGGGGGCCGGAGCCTATATCTCGTCCCCGACCGCCAGCCTGAACTTATTCTGGACCCGAATTTGCTACACCGGGGTCGCCCTGGCACCCCTGGCATTTCACCTATTTGTTGAATCGCTGGCCGGGGAATCGATGACGGTGAGGTTCCGCCGCCGGGTGGCTTGGTTTCTGGGAATTTATTTTCTGGCCTCGGTCGCCCTGATCTGGCTTGACGACCGCTGGCTGATCACCGGTCAACTCGTTTCCCCGCTCGGCCCCCGGCACGCCTATATAGCTAAGGGCCCGGCTTTCCCCATCTTCATGTACACCGCCTTCGCCTCGGGATTAGTCTCCCTTTTTATGTTTGTCAAGCAAATCGTTCGGGACGATGATTTCCGGAGGAAAGCCCTGCCGCTGGTCATCGGTTTCTCGGTCTGGTTGTCGGCCGCCCTCTACGATGGGCTGGCCGCCCTTGGCCTGGTGCCCCCGAAAGTCATCTTCTGGATGGGCCCCGCAGTGATGGGGATGGCGCTGGCCATCTTTCTGGGTCGGGCCATGAAGGATCACGAGCTGGCCCTGACCCAGGCACTGGAGGACAAAGACCGGATTTACCAAGAGATGATCCGCGACGAGTTGACGGGGGTCTACAGCCGCAACTACCTTATCCACGTATTGGATCACGAGCTGTCGGTCCTTGACCCGCGAGGCCCCGAAAACTGCCTCCTATTCATCGACCTCGACGACTTCAAGCCGGTTAACGACCGCCTGGGCCACCAGGCCGGGGACGATCTGCTTCGGTCAGTCGGGAGCATCCTGATCGGAATTTCCCGAAAGTCAGATATCGCCGCCCGGTTCGGTGGCGACGAGTTTGTGCTGCTGCTCCGCGGGTGCGCACAAGACCAGGCCATTGGAATGGCCAGGAGAATTCTGGATCTTTACCAGATCGAGCTCGGGCGTTTCGCGGATTTTCTCGAAAACCTTAAGCCGGGTCTAAGCGTCGGATTAAGCTCAAGCCGGCACTGGAGCCACAGCCTGACCAATACTCTGGAGCAGCCGGACCATGCCATGTACGCCGCCAAGCGGGCCGGGAAGAACGCCATCGGGGTTTACGAAGGCCTCAGTCCGGAGCCCCTAGCCAAGACGCCCTTAGTCCGGCTGATTGGTCCAGACGTGAAAAACGAACCCGGAGGCGCTTAGAAGTTCACCCAGCACGGTTTCACCTGGCCCGCCCGATCTCCTCGACGGCGTCCGGGTTCTCGAGCGACGTAATATCGCCCAGGCTCTGGCCCAAATACTTGGCTCTGATCACCCGCCGCATGATCTTTGCGTTGCGGGTTTTTGGTATGCCCTGGACGTCAAGTTCGTCCAGGG
>JBGFRN010000310.1:0-3658 GCA_041695105.1 Bacillota bacterium
GCCCTCGGCCCGGATCTTGAACAGGCCGTCGCAGGAGGCGAAAAGACTGACCTTCCCCTCGCCGGCCTCGCGGGCCTCGACCCCCGGCCCGGCCGCCGCCCGGCCCAGCCGCCGGGCCGCCTCCTCTTCATGAATCTGGCCCGGGCCCATCTCCAAAACGTAGATGTGGCGCTTGCCCATGCTCAGCAGCTCGGGGATATCCTCCTCGCGAATGACGTGGCCCTTTTTGAATCTCGCCCCCTTGAACTGCCCGGGAACAATCTTAGTCAAATCGTGGGGCAAAACGTGTCCCACGGCCTCCTCGACCGGGATTTTCTTCATGACGGGCTCTCCCTTCGCGGGCCGGTGCGGCGGCGGGTCCGGACGGCGATGGCCCCCGGCGTGGCCGGGCAAAAATGGGCGCAAATGGCACAGCCCGTGCATTCCTCGGCCGTGATCACCGGATGCCCGTCCGAAAAAGCGATGGCCGTCCCTTTCTTGGGGCAGCGCTCGACGCAGAAGTCACAAGCTTGGCCCCGTACGGACAGGCACCGGTTATAATCGATCACCGCCAGGCCGATCGACAGCGGCTCGCCTTCGGCCATCGACAGGGCCCCAGATGGGCATTGCTTGGTGCACTCCAGGCACCAGTAGCAGGGGGCGCTGGCCGGGTCGACATACGGGGTGCCCAGGGCTCCCCCGCCGGCGTCGCCCATAAACTTGATCGACCGGTAGGGGCAAGAACGGGCGCAGGTGCCGCAGCGCTGGCAGGTCAGGATGAAAGCCGCCTCATCCAAGGCCCCGGGCGGCCGGAGCGGGCCGGCACCTCCCATTTCCTGGACAGGGTCACTCAGACCCTGGACCAGCGGCCTGATCAAACTCTTGAGTCCCTCAAAAATGAAGTCCCGCCGTCCGACGCGGTCGGCTGTCACGGCGCCACCTCCTCGGTCATCTTTCGAGGCGGGCCGGAAAATTCCTTTTGGAAGTACCTACTGAAACTTAGGATCGCAGTGAACCTGTTCCCCAGCTTCGGCATCCTCAACCCCGGCGGCCAGCGGTTTTGGTTCCAGACCCATCAGCGCCAGCTCCGCGGCCACGAACCTTTCAGCTAGCAAGGCCAGGGCCGAATAGGCCTCCCCGCCGCGATTATCGCCCGATCGGGCTTGAACCTCGCGGCAGAAGGCCGGCAGCCAGCGCCCTAAATGTTCATCCATGAATTGCCGTCCGGCCTCGGCGCAGACCCCGGCCTTACCCGGAGAGCCCTTGGACTCAGCATAGGCCTGCCGGGCCAGGACGATGGCCATGAACTCCAGCTCGCTCCCGACAAAATCCGGAAGCTCTCGCCGTTCTTCGGAAGATTCCAGTCCGAAGGCCCGGTAGAAGCCGGCGATGTCCGCGAGGTCCCTGGCCTTGGCAAACGACTGGGCGACGTAGGCCGTCTCGTTCGGCGCGCAGCCGTTCCCCTTAAAAAACAGGGTGTCGTAGTCGTAGGCCAAATCACCGGCCAAACCATCTAACTCCAAATCGGGAACTGAAAATGCCTCTGATACCCGATCCAACGCCTCCCGCAGGCCTTCCTCGATCGGACCCTCGCCAGCCAAACTGGGGTGTTGGCTCAATTCAGCGGCCAAGGCCCCGGTCTTAGAGAGGACCTGCGATTCGGGGTAAGAGAACCCCAGCGCCAGGAGCCGGTACAGCGCAGCACGTGCCAGGGTTGGTTCCAGCACTGGTTCCAGCACTATGCCCCCGCCCCCTTGACTTCGACCGGCTGCCAGCCGGCGAAATGCTTGCGACCGCCAACGTTCTTGTCCCCGCCGTTCCAGGCCGCCAAGGCCACCTGCTGAACGGCTCCCGGCTTGATCGCCGGGCGGTCGGGGCCGCCCTCCATCGGGATGACCATGGCCACCTTCCACCGGCCTTTGGCGAAGACTCCCTTGCCGGCCGCTTTTCCTCCGGACAGGGTAGTCACGGTTCCAAAGCCCCTAGAGACGATCTCCTCAACCGGGGATTTTCGCTCCGGCTGGGCGTAGGCGTTGCCGGCGGCCAGGGCCGGATAAAAAATCCGGGCCTTTTCCTGGTCAAAAACCTGGTCGGGAACGACGTCTTGAAACAGGTGCGGGTAGTTCTCGGCGGCGCCTTGAACCTTTCCTTTATCCACGTCGACCTGCCAACTGGCCTTCCAGTGCAGCAGGTAGACCGGCGATTCCGGGCTTCCCATAGTGACCGGCGGCACTGGTCCCTCTTTAAGCGGGAGCTGGATGGCAACAGCGTCGCGGAAGCGATCGATCGTCTCGGCACCGCTGCCCTCCTGGTCCTCCCATTCCAGGTGGAAGGCGATCTCCCGCCCGTTATTCATCGATCTGACTTGGAGATTCTTGATGCTGGCGGCTTTGAGGATCGGGGCCGACATCTGCTGCGGGGCCAGATCCAGGATTCGGGGGGCAATCTTGCCCCAAAGCGAATTCAGGGGGTCAAGGCCCGGGATGTCGCCGCTCCGGTAGTGAGAGACCAGTTCTTTAGCCGGTTTTTGGCCCAGGGCCAAAACCCCGGCCACGCCCAGCCCGGCCACCACCGCCGCTCCGGCTCCGAGCTTGAGCAGCTGCCTTCTGTCTATATCTGCCGTCTTTTTTAATTCAGCCATCTTCCTACCCCTTTCCTAGGTGATGTTGTGCCGGTAGACACCGAACTTCTCATCCAAGAAAGGCCGGACATAACTGGGCTCCCGGACCGGGACGCTCACCAGTTCAATCCCTTTTTCGTCATAACCATAGGCCTTGCCGTTTTGGACCTTGAAGCGGTGGATGACCCGGTCGGTAGCCCCGAAGAGCAACAGCAGCCCAAGGAGTTTCTCGTCGTTGGGGATGTTTCGGTAGGTCTCGACCGCTTTTGGAGCCCCTTGACCGAACATCTGAATCAAGAATTTAGCGGGGACGTGAACCGGGGGGAGGTAGTATACGTTCGGCTCGGTCCCGAATTGCGGGTAGAGCGGCAGGGCGATCTTGCGGATCTTGACCAGGAAATCAACCGGGTTAAATTCGTCGGCCAGCTCCGGCTCGGTAAAATAGCCCGAAAGCCGGATCCGTCCGATACAAGCTGTCACGCACTGGTTCTGGTACCCTTTTTCGAGGAAGGGATAACACCCGACGCACTTCTCCGATACCCGGGTGTTGAGGTTGAACATCGTCTTCTTATACGGGCAGCCCTTGACGCACTCGCGGTAACCGCGGCAGCGGCCCTGGTCGACCAGGACGATTCCGTCCTCAGGCCGCTTGTAAATCGAGTTCCGGGAGCAGCTGGCCAGGCAGGCCGGGTAGGTGCAGTGATTGCAGATCCGCGGCAGGTAGAACATCCACATGTCGTGCGGGAGCTGCGGGACGTACGTCCCGACCTCCGCCGTCCCGGCCGGTTCATCCTCGCCGATATTCGGATGGGCCCAGTGCTCGTCCTCGGGGAACCAGCCCTCGACCCGTTCTCCCTGGGGAGCCAGTTCGAAGATGGTCTTGCCCCGGTACTGCCCGTTCTCCCAGGCGCCGGTCCCGAGCTTTTCCAGGATCCGGACGTCCCATCCGGTCGGGAAGAAGCCGTAGGGCTTGGTCTCGACGTTGTTCCAGAGCATGTACTCCTGACCCTTGCCCCAAGTCCAGGTCTGCTTGCAGTTAACGGTGCAGGTCTGGCAGGC
>JBGFRN010000188.1:0-20084 GCA_041695105.1 Bacillota bacterium
CGGCCTTTCGCAAGGCGAAGAAGCTGTTGTATGCCTGGATCACCTCGTCACGGGTGGCCTGAGCGGATAGAGAGTAATACCCCTTGGCTCTGGGTAACGTCTTGAGCACTGCGTTCAGGCTTTTGCGGGTGGCTTTGGCTCAGCAACAACCAATCAATTTGCTTCAGTTTCAAGAAAAATTTGCATCTGAACAAGCGTGCCGGGAACATTTGTTTCAAATCCGTTGGTCCAATGGGTTTTCAATGTCCTCGTTGCGGTCATGAAAGATATTACCCCATTCAAAAACGCAACCTGTATGAATGCGCGCGGTGTAAGTATCAGGTTTCTGTAACAGCGGGGACCGTTATGCATAAAACGCGAGCGCCCCTACGTGCCTGGTTTTGGGCCATCTATCTGGTTGCTCACGATAAACGGGGAGTTTCTGCTTTAACTTTAGCCCGTGAAATCGGGGTCAGCTATCCAACCGCTTGGTTAATGCTTCACAAAATCCGCAAGGCGATGAGAGAAAGAGATGCCCGTTATCAATTGGCCGGGATCGTTGAGATTGGACGATTCGTACTTTGGGGCTCCAACAGAAGGGGGTAAGCGTGGCCGGGGAACCGACAAAACTCCTGTCGTTGTCGCTCTATCTCTGAATCGACACGGGAATCCCCGCTACGTCAAGATGATCGTTGTACACCGAGTCAATTCGGCAAGCCTTGCAAGAATTGCCCATGAGTCAATCCAATCCGGCTCTTTGATTTCCGCGGACCTGCACAAAGCCTAAAATGCCTTGGAAAAAGAAGGCTTCAATTTACAGGCTAAGAAGTTTGAACCAAGGGACAATCCAGATTATCTCAAATGGCTCCATACGGTGATTTCCAACGCCAAAGCATTTGTGGCCGGTACTTTTCATGGCCTAGCTCCGAAACATTTACAAGCCTATCTTGATGAATTTTGCTACCGGTTTAACCGTCGGAACTTTAAGGGACAAGGGTTTAATCGTCTTTTGTCGGCTTGTCTATCAACCCAAACCGTTACTTACGGATCCTTAGTTGAGGTTTCCTGACCTAAATTGATACTCAGATTTTCGAAACCCCGCTGCACGTTCGCGTGGGCCAACCGTCGGTCGCCCATACCGCCATCCTTGGCTCGGGGCGACACCAGCGCCATCCGGGCGCGTCGAAAATGGGCGACCGCCCCTGGCCCCGCGGCCCAGGAAATTCCGCCCCGGGAGTTTTGTTCCATGGTGGGAACAATTGTTTGATCGTGTGACAGGGTTTTCCTAACCGGTTATCGAAGAGATCCAAATGGGGTGATCGCCTTTGTCCATTACGATGGCTGCAGAACACCAGGCCGAGTACAGGCCCAGTTTGGATCGAACTTCCATTTATCCGCGCCTGCGCTATATGGGCAGTAAGTATCGGTTAGTGTCGTATTTGATGAGCATCCTCTCCAGGGTGCCATTTGATCGAGCGCTGGACGCCTTTTGCGGCTCTGGTGTAGTGGCCTATGCCCTTAAGGAAATGGGCAAGGAAGTCACAGCAAACGACTTCCTGAACTGGCCGGCTACAGTAGCCCGTGCCGTCATTGAGAACCCGGGTGTAACTCTAACCCACGAGGATATCAGATCGATCCTCAGAACCTCCGCTGATGGCCGACGCTTTGTCCAAGATACCTTCCGCAACCTGTACTTCCCAGAGGAGGATCATATCTTCCTCGACTCGGTCTGGTCGCATGTCGATCACCTTTCGCCTTACAAGCGCGACATCGCTATTGCCGCACTCTGCCTTGCGGCAGCCCGGAAACAGCCGAGAGGGGTCTTTACGGTGACGTCATTCCGGTATGATGATGGGCGCCGCCAGCTTAGAATGCCGCTGCGCGACCTGTTTTTGGAGGCTGTACAGGAATACAACCGCGTGGTTTTTGATAATGGGCGGACCAATAGAGTTCTGTGCCGAGATGTCCTCGACCTAAACCCGGAAGGATACGATCTGGTTTACTTTGACCCGCCCTATGCACCGCCATCCGACGACGCTGACTACATCAAGCGATATCACTTCCTGGAGGGACTTTCCGTTTACTGGCGGGGACTCAAAATCATGGAGAACACTCAAACCAGGAAAATTCCAAAGCGGTATACGCCTTTTGCCTACAAGAACAAGGTCCGCGAGGCTCTTCGAGAGCTATTCCATCTGTTTTCAAAGTGCATCATCGTCCTGTCCTATAGTTCAAACTCTGTCCCTGGTGAGCAGGAATTGTACGACTTGTTGCGGGGTGAGAAGTCCGACGTTCAGGTATATAGGGTCCCGCACGTGTACACCTTTGGCACTCACGAAAGTGCTCAACGGCGGCAAGTTAGTGAGTACGTTTTTGTAGCAAGGTGACAACCAGTGAACTTAATCCCTTTTGACGATTTCCTCGAGTCATTGACTGACCTGGGCGGAGTTTCGAGGCGCGATGCTGGGCTGCTGAAGCAGATGAAAATGGTGGTTAACGAATTGCGGAAACTGGATTCGGTTTCTGCAGAAAGCCTAGCACAGTTTATTCGAGACTTCCCGCAGTTTTTTCCGGCCCTTGCCAGTTGTACGGGTCTGGGGCAGGAGCAGTTAAAAAACCAACTTAGGTTCCGCTTTGGGACAACTGGGTGGGTCACTCTGGCTAAGGAGAGGCCTTCTGACCTCATCAACAGATTCGATCAGGAGTTTGAGCTTGTCCAAAGCGTCAAGGAACAACTGGCCAAGAAATGGACCTTTGCCGATGTTCTGGCTGAGCGCAGTTTATGGTCCCGGAGGACGGGCTCCAAGGCAGTTGGCCAAGGAAGAAGCGTAGAAGATGAAGTCGAGGAGATGGTAAGAAAGCTAGGATTCTCTTACCAAATGAGGTGCCGTTTCAGCGGACTGGGAGGGGAGGGCGCTCCGTGCGACCTGGCCATCCCGACTGGAGGGAACACTGCCCAAATCGTAATAGCCTTGAAGAGCAACAATTCCACCGGCAGCAAGCAAGGGGATGCCGTTCGGGAAATCGAGGATATGGCGAACAAGCGGCTCCCTCGGCAGTTTGTGTTCGTAGTATTTGATGGAATTGGCTGGTTGTCCCGGCAGGCCGATCTGCGGCGAGTATACAACCTTTGGAGCAGCCAGCGGATAGACGGTCTATATTCCCTGGCATATCAGGACTATCTGGAAAAGGACTTGGTCGAGGCTGCTAACATCCTGAGGCTACCCCGGAATCCCCAACCTTAAAGACATGAAACCTCTCCGAACCTCCGACCTGGCCAAGGCGGCCGGGGCTTTTTGTGTCTGAAACCTTTGAAACCGGGGCGTTGATCCTTAAGCTTAAGGGCCAGCGCCGGAGCCAGGAGTTCATCGCCGGTTTCTTTAAAGAATGCGGCCTGGAGGCCCTGTTGCTGACAGAGCGTCGAGTGAAGGGCTGTCGGAACTGGGAGGGTTTGGGCTTTATCGCGGAGGGTATTAGGGGCCGGGATGCGAATATGCTTGTATGGCTAAGACTAAAACGCTCTTTTTCTGCCAGTCCTGCGGGAACGAGTCACCCAAATGGCTCGGCCGGTGCCCGGGGTGCGGCGAATGGAATACCTTCGTTGAGGAACTGGTTCCGGCCAAGGCGGGGCCGGGCGGGGTTTTTGCCGGCTTGATCGGCCTGAGCGGACTGGGTGGCCCGGGCGGCGGGGCACCGGTGGCGCTGAAAGAGGTCGAGATCACCGGTGAGCGCCGGGTCGGGACCGGTTTTGGGGAACTCGACCGGGTGCTGGGTGGGGGCCTGGTTCCCGGTTCGTTGATCCTGTTAGGAGGCGACCCCGGGATCGGGAAGTCGACCCTCTGGCTGCAGGTGGCCAACCATACAGCCGGGCGAGGGATGAAGGCCCTCTACGTTTCGGGCGAGGAGTCGACCCGCCAGACCAGGATGCGGGCCGACCGGCTGGGGGAAATTGCCGGAGGGCTGATGGTTCAGGCTGAAACCGATCTGGCGGTGGTGATCAAGCAGGCTGAGGCGATTCGGCCCGATCTGCTGGTGGTTGATTCGATCCAGGCCGTTTACCGGGCTGATCTGGAGTCGGCGCCCGGCGGGGTCGGACAGGTTCGGGAGTGCGCGGCCGCCTTGCTCAAATTGGCCAAGACAACAGGAATTGCCGTGGTCATGCTTGGGCATGTCAATAAGGCCGGGGATTTAGCCGGGCCGAGGGTGCTGGAGCATGTGGTCGATTCGGTCCTCTACCTCGAGGGTGAGCGCCACCAGAGCTACCGCATCCTGCGTGGGGTGAAGAACCGCTTCGGGTCGACCAACGAGATCGGCCTGTTTGAGATGACCGATTCAGGGCTGCGCGAGGTGGCCAACCCGTCGCAGGTCCTTTTGTCCGAGCGGCCGCAAGGCGTATCTGGTTCGGTGGTGGCCTGCAGCCTCGAGGGAACCCGGCCGCTGCTGGTCGAGGTCCAGGCCCTGATGGTGGCTTCGCCCTACGGGACGGCCCGCCGAACCGTGGCGGGCGTCGACCAGAACCGGGTGGCGCTGATCCTGGCCGTGCTTGAGAAGCGCTGCGGGCTGAACCTATCCGGTCACGACGCCTATGTCAAGGTCTCCGGCGGCATTCGGATTGAGGAGCCGGCGGTCGATCTGGGGTTGGCGGTGGCCTTGGCCTCGAGCTATCGCGAGGTCCCGGCCGATCCGGGGACGGTTGTCTTCGGCGAAGTCGGGCTGGCCGGGGAGGTCAAGGCGTGCTCCCGGATCGACCAGCGGATTCGCGAGGCCTCGCGCCTCGGCTTCACCCGCTGTGTGGTTCCGGCCGGCGGGCTACCCCAGGAGGCATGTGGGATCGAGGTGGTCGGGGTCAGGAGCGTGGCCGAGGCCATCGAAGCCTGTCTGACCTAGGCGGGGTCCCGGCGCGGCGCCGCAGCGTGAAATAGGGGGCCAGTATGAAAGAGGATAAAGAGGAACGGCTAATCAAGGTCCTCAGAACCTTGGCCCCCGGAACCCCATTCCGGGAAGGGCTCGAAAATGTGCTCAGAGCCAGGACCGGGGCGCTGATCGTGGTCGGGGACACTCCCCAGGTGATGACCCTGGTCGACGGGGGCTTCAAGATTGACACCGAGGCCACCCCGGCCAATCTTTATGAGCTCTGCAAGATGGACGGGGCCCTGATCCTCAGCCACGACTGCCGACGCATCCTTTACGCCAACGCCCATCTTAATCCCGACCCGGCTGGAATCTCAACTGAAACCGGAATCAGGCACCGGACGGCCGAAAGGGTGGCCCGTCAGACCGGCGAGCTGGTAGTGGCTATCTCTCAACGGAGAAACGTGATTTCGATCTACCGGGGCTCGCTCAAATACGTGTTGCCCGATACCGCAGTTATTTTGGCCAAAGCCAATCAGGCCCTGCAGACCCTGGAAAAATACAAGTCGGTGTTCGAGCAGGCCATGGTTAACCTGAGCGCCCTGGAGTTCGAGGACCTGGTTGCGGTCAGTGATGTGGCCTCGGTGGTTCAGCGGACGGAAATGGTCTTGAGGATCGCCTCGGAAATCCAGAGGTATGTCGCCGAACTCGGTTTGGAAGGGAGGTTGGTTGGCCTCCAGCTCGAGGAACTGATCGGCGGGGTCCATGAAGATGGTCGGCTGCTGATCAGGGATTACGCCCAGAACCATGACGCACGTTCACCTGATGAAATCAGGGCGGCCATGGCCAACTGGCCGACCGACAGCCTGCTTGACCTGGAGGATGTCGCCCGAGCCCTGGGGCTGGGTGCCGGAGGCCAGGCGATGGACGCTTCGGTTACACCCCGCGGCTATCGCATTCTAAAAAAAATCCCCCGCCTCCCTCTGCAGGTGATCGAAAATCTGACCGGCAAATTCCGATCCTTCCAGCAAATCCTGAATGCCAGCCTGGAAGAACTGGACGAGGTCGAGGGCATCGGTGGCGTCCGGGCCAGGAGCATCAAAGAAGGCCTGAGGCGGTTGCGGGAGCAGGTTCTGCTCGACCGCCACGTCTAGGCGGCACCGGGCCTGAGCAGCGCCGTGGATTGTCAGTGCGACAACCGTCAAGATTTTGCACGACCAAGGGGCGCTGTGTCGAAAAAAATTGACGATTTGCCTTGGACCTTGCGATTTGCTCGGATTGAGCAACCACAAATCAAATCTGCCCCGGCAATCAGTCTCTCTCGCGAAGACTTCCCCTCTTTTTGCCAACGGCCAATAGAGGTGCCGAACGCGCCGAGCCCATGGATGAAGCGGTCTTATGAAAAATTGAACACTCCCAGGGCCCTCAGCTTCTTCTGCTCTTTTAGGAAGATGTCGTACATATTGAGCCCGACCGTGTTGCACAGGCCGGCCAGGTAGAAAAGAAGGCTTCCGAGTTCGGTCTCTAGGACCTCCTTGCAGTGCTCGCACAGACGGCCATCAAAGTGGTTTTCCATGTATTTATGTAGATCGCGCACCGAGATATCTTCAGGTATTTGTTGCTTGTTGGCCTTGATTTGGACGCACCCACAGGCGGTAATGGCCTTGGACAGGGCACGGTTGACGCGAGCGTTGCTCTCCTGGAGCTTGGACATAATGTCCAGGATGCTGCGGTGACGAATCAGGGTGTCGTTAACGGTTTCCTGAAAATGACCGCACAGAATGTCTTTCAAAAGAATCACCTCGACCAAGGTCGTAGATAGTTAATACAGAACGAGACCACCGTAACACTGACCACGCCGCGCTCAGCCTAACTCCTTAATCATAAACGACGAAGTCATCTCGCACAACCATTTCCAGACAACCCGACCAGAGAAACGATTTGCTCCCCCGAGCCTCAGTTCGGGCGTATCTATGTTCACTCCGGCTGCCTGGCGCAACTTACCCAGTGCCCTTCGTAGCGTTTCGCGAAGTCTGTCATTTCGCGGATGTTGGCCGCAGGTTCACGGCAGGCCCGGGCGCATGTAGAAACGACATCCCGGTAGAACTCCGGGGAGACAGGCGTGATACCGGCATAATTCAGGAGCAAGTCCGGAAGACGCTCCGTGATTTTGGCTCCGCGAGGTGACATCACAATGCTCGGCGGCTCTCCATACATGTCGATCAACACGTATCGCCAGCTTGGGTCTGCGGCTCCCTGGCGCGGGATAATCTCACAGGGGCGTGCATCTCCGCCTTTGGAAACGGCTTCATAGACTTCCTTGAGGGCTAGGGGTTTGTGGGCCATCAAGACATAAGGCCCGGCCCCTACATAACCACCCCTGCTTTCGTCGTATTTGATGCCGAGCAAGCCTTCCAGGCTAAAACGCGCATGCTGGTCCAGGGGGGCCTTTCCCGAGGTGAACCACTGAAGTTCCCGCAAAGTGATCCCGGCACACTCGGCAATCTCAGCAGGCGGATTTGGCCAGCACGCCACGAGGTTCTTGGCGACCTCGGCTGCGTTGTCATAGTCACTCTCGGCCCAGAAATCATCATCCTCGTCGCCGTAGTCATATTGAGCGTCACGGCAAAGGGCCAGGATAGACCCGGCAAGGGACCGGTCTTTTCTGTCGTGCTTTCCCATCAGCCACCTGCTGGAGTCCTGGGCGGAGCGCAGGGAAGCGGGAAGGGATTTCTCCTTGGCACCGGCGACCTCGACCCGGACTTCGATTTTTGCCATATCCCGCACCAGTTCCGGGCTGGCCAGGGCGAGGTGGCGGTTGACCCGCAGGATGTCCGGTCGCCCACGCAAGCCTGCGGCGTTACGCCATGCTTCCAGAAGAACATCCCGGAAGGCTCTGGGCTGGTCGAATGGAGTGAAGGTCATCCACCGAATGGGCAACCCGGCAACGGTCAATCCATAGAGTATGAGGGGACTGAGCCCGTACCGCTCCGCGTCCTTGATCTTGATCGGGTCCCGCACTGATACAATGCCATGCTCCGGATGGTGGAAAAGGAACTTGGCAGTCGCAACATAGAAATGATGCTCTCTCGGCGATGGCAGCGCCTGTTGATTCATGGCCCCTCCTTCAGACTTCACTTTTCCCCTCCAGCGCATGTTTCCCTTTTTCGGTCAGGCGATACTTGGATTTTTGAAACGCCTTGTCGCATATCTTCCACAGTTAAGCCCGGCGGCATAGACCAGGGCATTGGTTACCGCCTAGCGCAGGGCCTCCAGGGGGTGCTCCAGACATCCCGCCGCCGATCTTTGGAAAAATCCGCACCGCGCATGGCGTGTTTATTCATGCTTTCTCCTCCGAGCGCAGAAAGCGCGAATGGATCAGCAACGCCTTGCGGCCGGAGACCGGGGCGTCGTCGTACACGCCGGCATACCACTCCTTTTCCGCCGCTTTATCGATGGTGATCTCGCGCAGGTCGGTGACCGGGTCGTAGCCCTGTTCGTAGCTGGCGACGACCACCTCCAGGTCGGCGGGCCAGGTTTGCAATTGGGCGATCAGTTCGGCGACGGTCACTGGTCACCTCCCGGCAGCTTCATGCGCTCGTCGATGGCTCCGGTCTTTTCGATCCATTGCTTGGCCGTCAGAACAAAACTGTTCAGGCCCGCCTGTCCGCAGCCAGTTCTGGATGATGTAGTCGGTGCGCTGGCTGTCTTTGTAACGAGCAATATCGGTTAGCAAGATGTAGTCTTCGTCCTTTATGGAAGAGATGGTGACATCCTGGTCCAGGACTTTGATTTTACCCATGGCCTCACTCCCCAAAACCTAAAATTTCCAGGTTCTTGCGGATCACGCCTCAGTCGATCGAACAATTCGATCGAACAGTTCTCTTGAAAATTGCCGTCAATGTAATTATATTAGTACGATAGAGGCTCGCGATAATCATTTTTTGAGAGCCGTAACGATTTTTTGAGGTGCGATAACATTGGACGCGACACAGAACCGGCTGGCGGGATATGCGTTTCTGATCGAGCAGTACGGTTTGAGCGCTTTGCCGAATTGGCACACATCCTCCGTCAGCCCGGCAGGGACACTGCGCTCTACCATTCAGGATGGGCGGGTGGAATCCGTCTATCCTCAGTCTTATTGGCCTGGAGACGGGACGGGAGATCATCTGGAGTTCGCCCTAAAATATGATGGCGTCAACCTAGGACTGCTGTCGGCCCTTTTCGACGTGGCTCCGGCAGACGAGATAGCGGCCTGGATCAGCTCGAAACCGACCGGGAAATACGCCCGCAGGGTCTGGTTCCTGTATGAATTCCTGACCGGACGGGAACTCCCACTGCCGGATCTGACCAAGGGGAATTACGTTGAGCTGATTGAGCCGGATCGTTACTACACCTCAGCACCCGGCCGTCGCGTGCAGCGCCAGAGGGTCATCGACAATCTGCTTGGCGGGAAAAATTTTTGTCCCATCATCCGGCGCAGCGAAAAACTCGCCGCCATGGAGGGAATCGACCTGCGGGAACGGTGCGAAGAGGTCGTGACCGACTATCCGCCGGAGCTTCTCAGACGGGCACTGAGCTATCTCTATAACAAAGAGACCAAATCCTCATTCGAGATCGAACACATCAAGCCAAGCGCCTCCCGGACAGAGAAATTCATCGATTTGCTGGAGATGGCCGAGCACAAGGACTTTTGCGAGAAGCCTCTCCTGATCGACGTGCAGAACCGCATCGTCGATCCCAGATTCCGAGACACGGACTACCGGGCCGACCAGAACTACCTCGGCCGGACTGTTTCCTACCAGAAACAGGTCGTTCACTATGTCTGCCCGAAGCCTGACGATCTCCCGGAACTGATGGAGGGCTTGCTCACCGCCCACCAGGTGATGAAGGAAGGCGCGGTCCCCGCCATTATCCATGCCGCCGCCATCTCCTACGGCTTCGTCTTCATGCATCCCTTCGAGGACGGCAACGGCCGTATTCACCGGTTTCTCATTCACAACATCCTGTTCCTGCGCGGCGCGGTTCCGACAGGGCTCATGTTCCCGGTCTCCGCCGCCATGCTGAAAAATCCGGCGCTTTACGATCACTCCCTGGAGGCGTTCTCGAACCCGATGATGCGGCTGGTTGAATACGACCTGGACGATCTCGGCCGGATGACCGTGCTGGGTGAGACCGGGCGTCTGTACAGGTATATCGACATGACCGCCCAAGTGGAGGCGTTATACGATTTCGTTGAACTCACCATCGAGCACGAGCTGGTGGAAGAACTCGATTTTCTGGCGAATTACGACCGGACCAAACAGGCTATTCAGGAAATCATAGACATGCCTGACCGCCTCATCGATCTTTTTATACGGCTCTGCCTGCAAAATAATGGTCGTCTTTCGGCGAGGAAGAGGGAATCGCATTTCGCGTTTCTGACCGATGACGAGTTGGGCAGTATGGAAAACGCCGTCCGGGAAGGATACCCGAGAAACTGAGCTTCGGGGAAAAATAAAACCCGCCAACAACCGGATGCGGTTAGTGGACGGGTTTGTCTTTTGTAAATGGTGGAGGCAAGGGGGATCGAACCCCTGACCTGTTGATTGCGAACCAACCGCTCTCCCAGCTGAGCTATGCCCCCAAGAACGTGCAGTTTTGACGTCTACATTGTATCGGATGAAGACGACCAGAGTCAAGGCAAGCCGGGCGCTATAAAGAGGATAATTCAGCACTGATAGCCAACTTTGAAGGTCGGGAGGTTTCCGAAAGCATGCCTACAATTCAATTAGACCGTTTGGATCAGTTGATCCTCAATCGCCTTCAAAGCGATTTTCCATTGGTGCCCCGGCCTTTTGCGGCAATCGCTCAGGATTTGGACCTGGCTGAAGCCGAGGTCTTGCGACGGATCAAAGACCTCAAAGTGGCTAGGGTTATCAGGCAAATCAGCGCCATTTTTGACTCCCGCGCCCTGGGTTATCAGTCCAGTTTGGTGGCCTTTCAGATCAATCCGGAGCGGCTGGATGAGGCGGCCGGGATCGTTTCGGCTCATCCCGGTGTCAGCCACAACTATGCCCGGGAACACCGGATCAACCTTTGGTTCACTATTACTCTCCCTCCGGGGGAGGACCTCCGGGGAACTGCTGAGGAACTCGGGCGCAGGGCCGGGGCCGAAAAGATCCTTTTCCTACCGACCATCCGCCTTTTCAAGATTGGGGTCAACTTCGACCTGACCGGCGAGGCCGACATGACGGCCGAGACCGCGCCGGCGGCTGACGGGGTTAAGGCGATCCAACCAGCCGTTCTGACCCCGGCTGAGACCAATGCCGTCCGTGAGCTTCAGGACGATCTTCCGGTGGAAAGCCGCCCGTTTGCCCGGGCTGCAGGCCGGCTGGGCTGTCGGGAAGAAGAGCTGCTTGACCTGGGCAGCTCGTTTATCCGCCGGGGTGTGATGCGCCGGTTCGCGGCCGTAATCAGGCACCGAAAGGCCGGGTTTGCCGCCAACGCCATGGGAGTCTGGGTAGTGCCCGAGGCTGAAGTTGATCGGGTCGGGACGGTTATGGGCTCGTTCGCCGGAGTCAGCCACTGCTACCAGCGGCCGTCATACCCGCCGGAGTGGCCATTTAACGTCTTCACTATGGTTCACGGCCGCACTCTTGATGATTGCCGCGAAATCCTGGGCGCTATCTCCCAGCGAACCGGTATCCACCAGTATGACCTGTTGCTTTCGACCAAGGAATACAAGAAGGTTCGAGTCAGGTATTTCATGTGAGGCGGCTAATGAAAGATTGGGTAATTGGGTTCATCGGGGCCGGTTCGATAGCCGAGGCCATGATTCGCGGTCTGCTCGGGGCCAGTTTGGTCGAACCAGGAAAAATCTTAGTTTGCAATCGCTCCAACAACCACAGGCTCAAGGAGCTATCTAGATCCCTGGGCGTCTCCGACCGCTCGACCAAGGCCGAAGTGATATCCGAATCGGACCTGGTGATCTTGGCGGTCAAACCCAAGGATCTTCCCGAAGTCCTGCTTGAAATCAGGCCAGTGGTGAAGCAAGGTCAGGTTTTTTTCTCCCTGGCCGCGGGGGTAAGCACCGCATTCATCGAGAGCGTCGTTGGGAAGCAGGTCCAGGTAATCCGGGCGATGCCGAACACCTCCTGCCTGGTCAGTGAATCGGCTACGGCTGTCTGCTGCGGCAGCATGGCGGTTCCGGAGACCCTGGAGCTGGCTGTGCGTATCTTTCAGTGTGTGGGCAAAACGGTAGTCGTGCCCGAGCACCAGCTTGACGCCGTGACCGGGCTGTCGGGCACTGGTCCGGCTTATGTTTACCTGCTGGTCGAGGGCATGATCCGCGCTGGAATCGAACTGGGGCTGGATCCTGGGGTGGCCCGGGATCTGGTCATCCAAACGGTGATTGGTTCGGCCAAGATGCTGGCCGTGACGGGTGAAGACCCTGTGGTGCTCCGCCAAAAGGTTACCTCGCCCGGCGGGACAACCCAAGCCGGGATCAAGGTGCTATCCGACCGGGGGTTCAATGAAGCTGTGGTCCAGGCTATCCACCGTGCCGCGGAGCGTTCCAGGGAATTGGGATCCCTTATAACACCGCCCCATAAAAATCCTCACGATACACCTCACGCCACCTCGCAAAAACTTATTGACAATTGCTAAGGGGCGTGCTAAAATCCGATTTTATTGACAAGAACCCCCTCCCGTGCTATCGTAAAGGGTACGCGGAGGGGGTTCGATTGTTTAGAGTAGGCGACAGGGTGGTTTACCCTATGCACGGCGCCGGGATAATCGAAGCTATTGAAGAAAAGGAGGTCCTGGGAGCAACCAAGACCTACTATGTCTTGCGGCTACCGATCGGCGGCGTCAAACTAATGGTTCCGACCTCCGGGTCAGGGGGAACCCTGCTTCGCGAGGTGATCAGCCAACAAGACGTCCCCCGGGTTTTTGAGATCCTGGGCTCACGTGATACTTGCCCGTGCCCAAATTGGAATCGCCGCTACCGGGCCAACCTCGATAAGATTAAGACAGGAAGCATTTTTGAGGTGGCCGAGGTCATCAATTCCTTGATCTGTCGCGACAAGGAAAAAGGTTTGTCCACCGGCGAAAGAAAAATGCTCGAAAGCGCCCGGCAGATATTATTATCCGAGCTGTCCCTGGTCGAGGGGGTACCGCCAAGCGAGGTCCAGTCGAAGTTTCAAGATTTTCTGGCCTGAAGCCCACCCTTCTGGGGTGGGCCTTCTTGATTTGGGTCGCTTTATTGCCATATAATGTCTAGGTGTTGAGTGCCAGCGCTGAGAGGAGGTGAACCATTGTTTATCGTTGTTACTTTGAGGCGGGTCTTTGTTACTTCTGGACTTATCGGGGGATTTATCCTTACCTTCTTTATCTTGGACCGGCTGGAGCAGATCTTTCGTCCCTTAAAAACAGGTGAGACGGTCGGCGTTCTGGTGATCGGTTCCTGCCTTGGTGCCCTGCTTGGGACTATGGCGGTTCCTTTTGTCACCTGGCTGGAGGCCCGGCTCCAGCGGACCCCTTTGGTAGAAGTCATGTTCGGAGCGATAGGGCTGATCGTCGGCCTGGTGATCGCCAATTTGCTCGGTTCGATGCTTTCGAATATCCCGTGGGTCGGCGGGATCGTCAGCGTCCTAGGAGGGCTGATCCTCGGTTACTTAGGAATGGCCTTGGCCTCGAGGCGGCGGGATGAACTGGCCGGGCTGCTAGGTTTTCTACGCTTGCCCAAGTCCGACCGGGCCAGGCCGGGCGAGGCTTCCGGCGGCCAACTAATGCCTAAGATCTTGGACACCAGCGTCATCATCGACGGGCGGGTGGCCGACATATGCAAGTCCGGTTTCATCGAGGGCCCGATTGTCATTCCGGGGTTCGTCCTTGAAGAGTTGCGCCACATAGCCGACTCGGGCGATCCGCTCCGCCGCAACCGGGGGCGCCGGGGCCTTGATATTCTTCACCGTATCCAAAAAGAGCTTGAAATCCCGGTTCGAATTTACGAGCGGGATATCGGGGCCGGCCTGGAAGTCGATGACAAGCTCATCCGGTTGGCCAAGACTCTGGGCGGTAAGGTCATCACCAACGACTACAACCTGAATAAGGTAGCCGCCCTGCAGGACGTCGCGGTCCTTAACATTAATGAACTGGCCAACGCGGTCAAACCGGTCGTCCTTCCGGGCGAAGAAATGAGCGTATATATCATCAAAGACGGCAAGGAGCCGGGCCAGGGCGTGGCCTACCTTGACGACGGCACAATGATTGTTATCGACGGGGGCAAGCGCCACATTGGTGAAACGCTTCCGGTTTTGGTTACGTCGGTCCTCCAAACCTCGGCCGGTCGGATGATCTTTGCCAAGCCAAAGCCAGCCGACCGGGGCACGGAACAGGAGAGGGCGGCCACATGAGGGTTGCGGCACTGATCGCGGCTGGGGGCAAGGGGCTTCGGATGGGGAGCGAGCGGATCAAGCAACTGCTTCCGATTGGGGATATCCCGGCCTTGGTTCGGTCGGTCATGGTTTTTGATGGACACCCCGGCATCGAGACGATCATTGTCGTCGCGCCGCCCGGGGGCCTTAAAGAAATTAAAACCACGCTCGAGCCATGGGATTTGAGAAAAATCAGCGCCGTGGTCGAGGGGGGACGCGAGCGGCAGGACTCGGTCCGAGCCGGACTGACCGCCGTTCCACCCGGAATCACGCGCGTAGCCGTCCATGACGGGGCCAGGCCCTTGCTCCCTTACGGGGTGCTCGACCGGGCCCTGAACGAGGCGGTCGAACACCCGGCTGTGGTGGTAGCCGTCAGGGTCAAGGACACAATCAAGGTCTCCGACGGGCAGGGATTCGTTTTGGCGACTCCGAGCCGGCACGACCTTTGGGCCGCACAAACCCCCCAAATCTTCGAGACGGGGCTCCTCAGCCGGGCCTACCAGAAGGCGGCCGGCGACGGCTATCTTGGCACCGACGACGCCTCCCTGGTCGAGCGCCTGGGAACCAGGGTCAGGCTGGTCGAGGGTTCCGAAGACAACCTGAAGATCACCACTCCGACCGATATCCTCCTGGCCGAGTTGATTTTGAAGAGGGCCGCACCGCATTCTTCCGGTATTAAACGGGAGTAAGGCGCGGCCTTGCTAGGAAAGGAGAACGGAAAGGCGATTGTATATCGGTTTTGGATATGACATCCATCGCCTGGTGCCGCGACGCGGCCTGATTCTGGGCGGGGTTAAGATCGAGCACTCTCGGGGACTGTTCGGTCACTCGGACGCCGATGTCCTGATCCACGCGATCATGGACGCCCTGCTCGGGGCCGCCGGTCTGGGGGATATCGGCCGCCATTTTCCGGACACCGATGAGGCCTACCGGGGGGCTTCCAGCCTGGAGCTGCTTGCTCGGGTCGAGAGCTTGATTGGGTCCGAGGGATTTCGGGCCGTAAACATTGACGCTACGGTAGTGGCCCAGGAGCCCAGGCTGGCACGGTATATCGAAGAAATGCGACGGAACATTGCTGACCGGGTCGGGCTTGAGCCCCAAAGGGTCAACGTCAAGGCCACGACCAATGAAGGACTAGGATCGCTCGGAGCGGCCGAGGGCATCGCCGCCTACGCCGTAGTCTCGCTGGAAAAAATATGAAATAAATCAGTTTAACCTCCCGCAGATCTGGGGACAATCATCCCCAGGTCTTTTTTTGTCGGGAGGAAACGGATGTTGCGTAGAATTCAACCAAACTACCGGCGAGGCATCAAGCTGGCGTTCTTGCTGCTGGCCTCGATCGCCCTGACCATGCCGCTGCCCGGGCCCGTCCCAAGGCCGGTGACCGACGGCCTGGTGCCCGAAAGGGAATTCGACCACGGCAGGCAGCACTACCTTAGCGGGGAGCGCCCGACCGGCTTTCCAACTGAGGCGATGGTGGCTTCGTGGTACGGGGAGGAATTCGGCGGGCTACAGACGGCCAGTGGGGAGATCTTCGACCCCGAGTTGTTTACCGCCGCTCACAAGACCCTGCCGCTTGGGACCAGGCTGCAGGTTGAAAACCCTGACAACCAAATGCGGGTTGAGGTCACAGTTAACGACCGCGGGCCGTTTATCGAGGGCCGGGATCTCGACCTGTCGGCCCGGGCCTTCAGGAGCATTGCCAACCCCAATCAAGGTGTGATTCAAGTTAACGTGACCCTGCTAGCCAATTAAAATGCAGGCCAATTAAAATTGACAGCAATCGAAGGCAGAAATATAATTCAAGCTATAACGACACTTGGAAGAACGCGATGATCGGGAGAGTGGACCGCAACGGCCCCCAGAGAGGAGCGACCATTGGCTGGAAGTCGCTCCGGGATCCGGTGGTTGAGTGCACCCGGGAGCGGGAGGGCTAAACCCGACCGGCTGGCCTCGTTAACGGCTAAGAGAGTTGGCTCTTTTGAGCCAAACAGAGTGGAACCGCGATCGCCTCGCCTCTGTGCCCGGCACAGGGGCTTTGTCTTTTATCGGTTAATGGGGGGCGAGGACAGGGTGTTTAGCTGGATTCGCGAAGAAATCAAGGCGGTTTTTGACCGCGACCCGGCCGCTAGGTCGGTCTGGGAGGTTTTGTTTTGCTACCCGGGATTCCACGCTATGTGCTTTCACCGCGTCGCCCACTGGTTCTACCGGCGAGAGTGGTATTTCCTGGCGAGGCTCATTTCGCACATTTCGAGGTTCCTGACCGGGGTTGAGATCCACCCCGGGGCGAGAATCGGCCGCGGGCTCTTTATCGACCACGGGATGGGCGTGGTCATTGGCGAGACGACCGAGATCGGCGATAACGTTACCCTCTACAAGGGCGTCGTTCTTGGCGGAACCGGTAAGGAGGGGGGCAAGCGGCATCCGACCCTGGGCGAGAACGTTGTTGTCAGTTCCAACGCCGTCATCCTTGGGTCGATCACCATTGGCGAGAATTGTAAGATTGGGGCCGGGGCGGTTGTCCTGCATTCGGTTCCGCCCGGCTGCACCGTGGTCGGAGTCCCGGGACGGATCGTCCGCCGTGAGGGCCGCAAGGTCGAGGGGCCCGACCTCGATCAGGTCAATCTGCCCGATCCGGTGGCCGAGATGCTCTTCTGCCTGCAGAAAGACCTAAATTATATGGAAAAACGCTTGCGCGAGCTTGAAGGCAAAGCAAATTCTAATGAGGGCGGAAACCAGGAGGTCGAACGTGGCGATCAGACTGCATAACGACCTGACCGGGAAAAAGGAAGAACTCCGGACGATTAAACCTGGCGTGGTGACTTTTTACCTCTGTGGTCCGACCGTCTACGATAGCCCGCATGTCGGAAACTGGCGCACCTTCGTCAGTTTTGATATGGTTCATCGCTACCTGCGCTACCGCGGGTTTAACGTCAACTTTGTCCAGAACATCACCGATATCGAGGATAAGATGATCAACCGGGCCCACGAGCGCGGGATCAGCGTGGCCCAACTAGCCGATCGGTACACGGCGGTCTTTGTCGAGGGCCAGAATGACCTAAACGTCTTGCCCCCGACCCATATGCCCAAGGCGACCGAACACATTCCAGAGATCACTGGCATCATCGAGCGGCTGATTTTCAAAGGGCTGGCCTACGAGGCCGGCGGGGACGTCTACTTCTCAATCCAAAACTATACTAATTACGGACAGCTCACCCGCCAGAGCTTGGAGGAGATGCAGGCCGGGGCCCGGGTCGAGGTCGACGAGCGCAAACGGCACCCGATGGACTTCGCCCTTTGGAAGAGCCAAAAGCCTGGCGAGCCGGCCTGGGACAGCCCCTGGGGCTCGGGTCGGCCCGGCTGGCACATCGAGTGCTCGGCCATGGCCATGAAATACCTGGGCGAGACGATCGATATTCACGCCGGCGGTATCGACCTGCTCTTCCCGCATCACGAAAACGAAATCGCCCAATCGGAGGGGGCAACCGGACAGCCCTTTGCCAACTACTGGATGCATGGGGCCTTCCTCAACCTGGAAGGCGAGAAGATGTCGAAGTCGCTTGGAAACGTCCTCAACCTGGACGCCCTGAAGCAGTCGTATCACCCCGAGGTGCTCCGTTTCTTTTACATCTCGGCCCACTACCGCAGCCCGCTGAACTACAGCCGGGACAACCTGGACGGCGCCAAGGCCGGCCTGGAGCGCCTTTACAACATCCGGGCCGCTCTGGAGCACCAGATTGAGGCGGGCTCTCAGACTGCGCCGGACGGGGACCGGTCGCGCGAGGAGTCTTTCCGGGCCAACCTCGGCCAGTACCGGCAGCGGTTCACCGGCTATATGGACGACGACTTCAACAGCGCCGGGGCGGTTTCGGTTCTATTCGATCTGACCCGGGACGCCAACCCGCTGGTTTCGGCGGGTGTTTCCCGGGAGTTGGCCCGTGAACTGCTCGATCTTTACGATGAGCTGGGGGGACGGGTCCTGGGGCTCTTCTACCAGAACCGGCCGGCCGATCCGCTCGAAGCCGAGATCGAAAAGCTGATTGCTGAGCGCCAGCAGGCCCGTCAGGAAAAAAACTGGGCCCGGTCCGACCAGATCCGAGACCAACTCAAGGCCCGCGGGATCATCCTTGAAGATACCCCTCAAGGGGTGCGCTGGAAGCGCCAGTGATGAGCCTTTGGAACCTATTCCGGACCGATCCGTCCAGGCTGCCTCCACTGACCCTGGCCTACGTCGGGGACGCCGTTTTTGAGCTTTACGTCAGGACAAGCCTGTTGGCCGGGGACAGGCCCCGGGCCGGGAACCTGCACCGGGAGACGGTTGAATTAGTTCGGGCAGAGGCCCAGGCTCGGGCCCTGGAGGCCATCCGGCCGCTTTTGTCCGAGGAGGAAGCCGACCTGGTGCGGCGCGCCCGGAACCAGAAATCCGGCCGCGGTGCGGAATATGCCCGCAGCACCGGGTTTGAGGCCCTGATCGGGTGGCTTTACCTGAGCGGCCGCCACGAGCGGCTGGAGGAGATTTTGAAGGCCTCGCTGGCAACCAGGCCGGAGCCACCGGAGGGAGGACACTAGAGCCTTGCTAAGGGTCAGACTGATCCAGCACACGCCCGACCCGGAACGCACCGTAGCCGGGGCGGCGCGTCTGTGCTACTCCCAGTCCGGCGTGGACGAGATCCTCGAAAGAATTAGCCCGGAACAAATCGAGAGGTTCTTGTCGAAAATTCGTGGGCTCGGGCATTTCTCCCCGTTCGAGCATGCTTCCTTCACCTATGGGGTCGAAGGGGTCAGCCGGGTCTGCCTGAACCAGGTGGTCAGACACCGCATCGCCTCGTACTCTCAGCAGTCCCAGCGCTATGTCAGGGAAAACCAGTTCGACTACATCGTCCCGCCGTCGGTCCGGGACAACCCCGAGGCCCAGGCGGCCTTTGAGGAGCAAATGTCCGCCATACAGGCGGCGTATAATCGCCTGGTGGCTCTAGGCATACATCAGGAAGACGCTCGCTACCTTCTTCCCGGAGGTTGCGAATCTAAAATTGTCATTACAATGAATGCCCGGGAGCTGTTACATTTCTTTGAGTTGCGCACCTGCCAGCGGGCCCAATGGGAGATCCGGCGCCTGGCCCAGGAGATGCTGCGCCTGGCCAAGAAGGCCGCCCCCGGGCTCTTCGCTGATGCCGGGGCTTCATGCGTGCACCAGGGGATTTGCCGTGAGGGCGATCTCTCGTGCGGTCTGATCCACCGGCTGCCGCCCCGCCAGCTTCCGTTTATGATCGCCGGGGACAGGTCCGGCCGGGCAGAAGGAGAATAGGCTTTTGAGCGAGCAGGGTCAAGGTCAGGTAGGCCCCGGCGAGGTGATCGCCGGGCGCAATCCAATCCTGGAAGCCCTTAAGGCCGGGCGGGCGATCAACCGCCTTTGGGTTGCCAAAGGGACCGGCGAGGGTTCGATCCGGGTGATCCTGGCGCAGGCCAGGGAGGCCGGAATTCCGGTCAGCGAGGTCGATCGGAAGCGACTGGATGAACTGGCCGGGGGAACCAATCATCAGGGAGCCGTCGCTCAGGCCGCTGCCCGGGGATACGTCGAGGTCGACGATATCCTCGAAGTCGCCCGGTCTCGAGGGGAAGATCCGTTGATTTTGATCCTCGATGGAGTAGAGGATCCCCGGAACCTGGGCTCGCTGCTGCGGACATCAGAGGCGGCCGGGGTTCACGGGGTGATCATCCCGGAGCGGCGTTCGGCCGCGCTAACCCCGGTCGTGGCCAAGGCCTCGGCTGGGGCGGTAGAACACATCGGTGTCGCCAGGGTCACTAACCTGGCCCGGACGGTGGAAGAACTCAAGG
>JBGFRN010000088.1:0-3572 GCA_041695105.1 Bacillota bacterium
ATAGACCTTGGTGGCGCAGAGCATGGCGTCAAGAAGAACGGCCCGCGCTGGTTCGTTCCCAATGAGTTTGGCTTTCAGTGTCAACATGGGCATGATTCCGGTTCACCTCCAGCCTCCCATCGGGTCGCACATCTGTTCGATTATTCTCCAATCCGATACGTTTTTCCTGTTTTGAGAGCGCGCATTTCTTGATTAAGCGCATTTCCTGATTAAGGCGCGAATTGGCACGAACGAAAATTCCCGAGGGGGTCCGTGTTCCCCCGACTTAAGTCGGAGGGATTACAGCCCCCTCGGGCTCCCCCATACTTCTAAGGGCAACCTTTCTCGGCGACATTGCCGGCGGCACCCTGGAGGTAGTGGAGCTGTCTACCACCATTCTCTTGATCTCCATGGACGTCATAGCCGCAACCTACGTCACTACCCTTGACGCCATCCAACTGGCCACGGCCCTATCCATGTTGGAGAAGCCCGTCTTTGTCTGCTCGGATCAGAAACTCCTTGGCTTGGCCAGGGATCGTGGCCTTTCAACCCTGGATCCCGGGGGCCGATGACCGCTACGCCATACTCCTGCCCCGCCCCCAGTGGCAGCTCTCCCGCAGCACGCACTCCGGGCAGCCCGGGTTCCTCGGGTGGCAGACGGCCCGCCCGTGCTCGATCAGGTTGACATGCAAGCGGTAGTGGAGATCCGTCGGGATCTCGACCTGAAGCTGGCGCTGGGCGGCCTCGGCCGTTGACTTCGGCGGAACTAGTCCCATCCGGTGGGCAATCCGCAAGATGTGGGTGTCGACCGGAAAAAACGGGTGCCCGGCCGCGAAGAGCAAGGTGCAGGCGGCCGTCTTCGGTCCGACCCCGTCAAAGGAGGTCAGGTACTCAAAAGCCTTCTCCGGCGGCCAGTCGCGCAAGAACTCCAGGTCGAGGCGGCCCTGGTCGGCCTGGATTCTGGCCAGGATCCCCTGGATGCGGGGGGCCTTCTGGTCAGCCAGCCCGCCGTGGCGGATGGCCCCGGCCAGTTGGCCGGCCGGAGCGCGTAAAGCCGCCTCCCAGCCGGGGAAGGCGGCTTTTAAGTCAGAGTAAGCCCTGGCCGAGTTGCGGTCGTTGGTGGCCTGGGAGAGGATGGTCAGGATCAAGGTGTCGAGGATGTTCCCGCGGCCAAGGGACAGCAGGGGGGTCTTCCCGGCCCCGTTCTGGGCCGCGCCGTCCCCGTAAACGGCGGCCAGGGCGGCGTCAATAGTCTCATACCTGATCTGGCTCATGAGCTAATTATCCTATCGATTCCCGCTCCTTAAAGGCCTTCTTCTTGGCCCGCTCGCGATCCTGGGTCGAGAGCAGCTTCTTGCGCAGGCGGATGCTCTTGGGGGTCACCTCGACCAGCTCGTCCTCGGTAATCTGCTCCAGGGCCTCCTCGAGTGAGAGAACCCGCGGCGGGTCGAGGCGCAGGGTCTGCTCGGCCGTGGAACTGCGGACATTGGTCAGATGCTTGGTCTTGCAGACGTTGACCTCGATGTCGTTCTCCCGGGAATGCTCTCCCACCACCATCCCCTGGTAGACCGCCGTGGTGGGGGGGATGAAGAGGACACCACGCTCCTGGAGGTTATGCAGGGCGTAGGTGGTGGCGTCCCCGGCGTCGGTGGCGATCATCGAGCCGCGCGAGCGTCCGGGCAGGTCGCCCTTATGCGGGGCGTAACCGTGGAAGAGATGATGCATAATCCCGTAGCCCTTGGTCATGGTCAGGAAGTCCGAGCGGAAGCCGATCAGCCCCCGCGCCGGGATCAGAAATTCCATCCGCATGTGTCCGGTGCCGGCGGCCCCCATGTTGACCATTTCGGCCTTGCGGGAACCGAGCATCTCGATGACGGCTCCCATGAACTCCTCGGGGACGTCGACGGTCAACAGCTCGACCGGCTCCATCAGTTGGCCTTTTTCGACCTTGGTGATTACCTCCGGCTTGCTGACCGCCAGCTCGTAGCCCTCGCGGCGCATGGTCTCGATCAAGATGGCCAGGTGCAGTTCCCCCCGGCCCGAAACCTTGTAGGCGTCGGGGCTGTCGGTTTCCTCGACCCGGAGGGCAACGTTTTTCTCCAGCTCCTTCATCAGCCGGTCGCGCAGGTGGCGCGAGGTGACGTAGGCCCCCTCTTTTCCGGCAAACGGCGAGTCGTTGGTCGAGAAGGTCATGGACAGGGTCGGCTCGTCGACGGTCAGCACCGGCAGGGGATGCGGGTTTTCGAAATCAGTGATCGTCTCGCCGAGGTTGGCCGATTCCAGACCGGTCAGGGCGACAATCTCGCCCATGGACGCCTCCTCGGCCGCCAGGCGCTTGAGACCCTGGTAGACGAAGACCTGTCCGACCCTGGCTTTCTCGTTGACCCCGTCGCGGTGGAAGATACCGACCCAGTCGCCGGGACGGACCTTACCCTGATGGATGCGGCCAATAATGATCCGGCCGACGTAGTCGTCGTAGTCGAGCGAGGTGACCATTACCTGGAGCGGTCCGTTCGGGTCGCCCTCGGGGGCCGGGCAATGCTCCAGGATGGTGTCAAACATCGGCTGGAGGTCCCCGGAATCGTCGTCCAGCGATTTCTTGGCCCACTGGTCGCGGCCCGAGGCGTAGACGACCGGAAACTCGAGCTGGTCGTCGTCGGCACCGAGTTCGATAAAGAGGTCCAGGACCTCGTCCAGAACCTCATCCGGCCGGGCGTCCGGGCGGTCGATCTTGTTAATGCAGGTAATCGGCTTGAGGCCGTTTTCCAGGGCCTTGCGCAGGACGAACTTGGTCTGGGCCATCGGACCCTCGAAGGCGTCGACCACCAGGAGCGCCCCGTCGACCATCGACAGGATGCGCTCGACCTCGCCGCCGAAATCGGCGTGGCCGGGGGTATCGACGATGTTGATCTTGATTCCCTTGTAGATCACGGCCGTATTCTTGGCCAGAATGGTGATGCCGCGCTCGCGTTCCAGGTCATTCGAGTCCATGACCCGCTCGGCCACCTGCTCGTTAGCGCGAAAGGTTCCTGACTGGCGCAGCAGCCCGTCGACCAGGGTGGTCTTGCCGTGGTCGACGTGGGCGATGATAGCTATGTTTCTAAGGTCGTTGCGTATCACGTCTTTGCACCTCGATGAGTTGAGCCTAAACCTTAGAAACTATATAGCATTCCGGGTTAAGTGTCAATTTCCGAACTTAAAAGTGTTTTGGGGCTGGGGTTTTTTGGGTTTTTGAGATCAACCCGGGCACCCGGCAGCTCTCACGCTCCGTCCGTTTTTTTATGCTGAACCCATTAATCTTAGGAAAAAATGGACGGAACTGCGTCTAAAACCATGTTTTTGACCAAGAATTAACCCAAAATCAACCCTAAACCAGTGATTTGAGCCTTCTCTGTCCGTTTTTTCATCCCTAGATACCCTTATGCTATGAAAAAATGGACAGAGGGGAGTCGCTGTGTCTTAAGTCGTTGACACGTTCCGTCACGCAATATTTTACTAGCAAACCAGGCTCCGGACGTTAAAATATTGCGTCAGGCCCCGGCTGGGTTCACAAAAACCGGCAAATCCAGGAATCCAGGTCAAAAACATTCAGG
>JBGFRN010000092.1:0-19857 GCA_041695105.1 Bacillota bacterium
CCGAAATCGCGCCAGGGCAACGGCATCGGATCGCCGTCCAGCTTTTGCTGGGCCTGGCGGATGGCGGCTATAATCTCATTCGCCCCCATTGCCGCCGCCTGGCCGGCGGCCGGGTGAATTTCCGGCATTCGCTGCTCCCCCTACTCCCCCAAATAGCTCTTCATCAGGGCGTCCTGGGCCAGCAGCTCCCGGCCGCCCCCGCTGAGCTTGACCTCGCCAGTCTGCAGCACGTAGGCGCGGTCGGCAATCCCCAGGGCGGCCCGGGCGAGCTGCTCGACCAGCAGGATAGTGCACCCGTCGTTCCTGAGGGCGACCACCGTGTCGAGAACCTGCTTGACGAAGAGCGGGGCCAGGCCCATCGACGGCTCATCCATGACGATGAACCTCGGATCGGACATCAGGGCCCGGGAGATGGCCAGCATCTGCTGCTCTCCCCCTGAAAGGGTTCCGGCCATCTGGCGGCGGCGCTCCTTCAGGCGCGGGAAGCGCTGGTACTCGCGCTCCAGCAGGCGGGGCAGGTCGGACCGGCCAGCGGGCAGGCGGCTGAAGGCGCCCAAGATCAGGTTGTCCTCGACCGTCTGGTCTCCGAAGATCTGCCGCCCCTGAGGGACGTGGGAGATGCCCATTTTAACAATAGCGTCAGCCGGCTGGCCCGCTAGATGGCGGCCCTCGAAAATCACCCGCCCGGCAGCCGGCCTGACCAGGCCGGTGATGGCCCGGAGCAGGGTGGTTTTGCCCGAGCCGTTGCGGCCGATAACAGCAACGATCTCGCCGCGATCCACCTTCAGGCTGGCCGAGCTGAGCGCCGTGGCCGGGCCGTATCTGACCGTCAGATCGCTAACCTCCAACACTGGCGGCTACCTCCTCCCCGCCCAGGTAGGCCTCGACGACCTTGGGGTCGTTTTTGACCTGAACCGGGGTTCCCTCAGAGATCTTCTCCCCGAAATCAAGGACGGTGATCTGGTCACAGAGCTCCATCACCATCTCCATGTGGTGCTCGACCAGGAGCACGGCCAGCCCAGCCGCCCGGAGACGGCCGATGACATCAGTGATCTCGCGTATCTCCGGTGAACTGGCCCCGGCGGCCGGCTCATCCAACACCAGCAGGGTCGGCTTGACCGCCAGGGCCCGGGCGATCTCGACCAGCCTCTGCTTTCCGTAGGGGAGGTTTTTGGCCAGCTCGGAGGCCATCCCGGCCAAGCCCAGCTCAGACAACAAACCAACGGCCCGGGCCCGAAATTCCTGCTCCTCCCGCCGGTAAGCCCAGGTGTTGAAGAGAAACCCGAGGAACCCCTGGCGGTACTGCAGGTGAAAACCGACCAATACGTTCTCCAGCACCGTCAGGTCTCCGAAGAGCTGCAGGTTCTGAAAGGTCCTGGTCAGCCCCAGGGCGGCCATCCGGTGGGGAGCGGCCCCGGTGACATCCTGCCCCACCCAGGTGATACCGCCGGCCGAGGGGCGGTAGACGCCGGAGATCAGGTTGACCACGGTGCTCTTGCCCGAGCCGTTTGGTCCGATCAGCCCGTGGACCGATTTAGACATCAGGCTCAGGTTCACACCATTGACCGCCTTCAGGCCGTCGAAATCCATCTCCAGGTCTTGGGCTGAGAGCACGGCCGGGGAAGCCGCCGTGCGTACGGATTCCAACAGGTGAAACGAACCCGGGACCTCAGCCTGGACCTCTGCCGCTTGGCGGATCGCCTGGCCCGTCCCCACCCTGCGGAATAATTGACTCAAGCCCCCGGCCAGGCCCTCGGGTAAGAAGACGAGCGAGGCCAGTAGAATGCCCCCGAAAATCGCCAGGTGGTAGTCGTAAAACGAGGCAAAAAGCTTTGGCAGCATGGAAACGATGGTGGTGCCGAGCAGGGGCCCGGCCAAGGTGCCGGTGCCGCCGGCGATAACCCCGACCAACAGCAGGATCGAGGTCTCGAAGGTAAAGTTATCGCTGTTGAGGTAGCCGTTCTGGTGGGCGAAGAAGGCCCCGCCCAATCCGGCCAGGGCGGCCGAGACGACGAAGGCGGCGATCTTCCACGACCTGACGTTCACCCCGACCGTCTCAGCGGCGATCTCGCTCTGGCCGAAGGCTTTGAGGGTCCGGCCGAAGCGCGACCCGATCAGGTTGGCGACACCGAGATGGCAGGCCAGGGCGACAAAGGCGACCAGGTAGTAGTATTCGACCAGGTTGGAGGTGCCCCCGAAGAGGGCCGGCTTCGGCACCCCGTAGATCCCGGCCGGGCCGCCGGTCAGCGAGACCCAGCGGTTGGCCAGAATCTCGACGATCGCCCCGAAGGCGATGGTAACCATGGCCAGGTACGGCCCCCGGGCCCGAAGTGAGAGTAAGGCCACCAGGGCCCCGGACACGGCCGCGATCCCCGCCCCAAAGGGTATCGATACCCAGAGGGGAAGACCCAGGATGGTCGAGGTCAGCCCCGAGCCGTAGGCCCCCAGGGCGAAGAACCCGGCGTGGCCGAGCGAAAGTTGGCCCGAGTACCCGACCAGCAGGTTCAGGCCCAAGACGACGATGTAGGTCAGGGCCAGGCTCTGCAGGGTGTGAATGAAATAAGAGCTTGGGTAGAGGTATGGCAACAGCCAGATCCCGGCGGCGGCCAGCCCAGTGTAAATCCACTGCCCCTTCATGGCTAAAACTTCTCCCGGAGGCGTTTTCCGAACAGGCCGGTTGGTGAGATGATCAGCACTATCAGGATCAGCACGAAGCCGGCCAGATCCTTGGTGGCCGAATTCCAGAGGGCGAAGACCTGCTCGACCACCCACAGGATCAGTCCCCCGATCAGGATGCCGTAGGGGTTTTCCAGCCCCCCGATGATGGCGGCGGCAAATGCCTTCAGGCCCAGGCCCGCCCCCATAAAGGCAGCGGTAAAGGTAATCGGCCCGATCATGATCCCGCCCAGACCGGCCAGGGCCGCCGAGATCAGGTAGGCCAGGGCGGCCATCATCACCGGGTTAATCCCCATCAGGGAAGCGGCGTCGCGGTTGTAGGCCACTGCCATCAACGCCTTGCCCAGCACCGACCGCTTCAGGAAGAAGAAGAGCATGGCCATGGCGGCCAGGGAAACCGCCCCGACGAAGATCTCGTGGGGCAGTATCCCGACCGGACCAAAACGCAGGACCTGCTCTCCAAACGGGGAGGGAAAGGCCAGGACGTTGCGCCCCCAGATTAGCATAGCCGCGTTTCTGACTATGATAGAGACCGCTACAGTTGAAAGGATCCAGCCGATGGAGAAAAAGTGGCGCAGGGGCCGGATGGCGACGCGCTCCAGGAGCACCCCCATCACGGCCAGGGCCAGCACGGTAATGATCAGGGCCGGCAGGAAGGGGATTCCCGAGACTATCAGGGTCAGGGCCAGCAGGGCCCCGAGCATCAGAAAATCGCCCTGCCCGAAATTCATGGTGTTGGTTGTGATGTAGGTGACATAATAGCCCTGTGCGATCAGGGCGTAGATCGCGCCCAGAACCAATCCGCTAACTATCGCCTGAAGCATTCTAATCCCCCCTATCCGCGGCCCGAAGACTCAGTCGGTCGCCTTAATGATAACACCGTCCTTGTACTTGGCCAGGAACATGTTCTCGGACTTGAGCGACTCGTGATTTTCTTTTGAGAACGGCTTTTTCGGAACCGCCGTAACCCCCTCGAAGTCGTCAAATGCCTCGATGGCGTCGCGCATCTTCTTCGGGTCTGGCCCGACCTTCTTGACGGCGTCCAGCAGCATCTTGGCGCTGTCGTAACCCTGGGCGGTGGCGATCGGGAAGAAATCCTCGCCGTACTTCTTGATCACCCGCTGGTGGAAAGCCCTGGCCTTGTCGCTCTGGTCGATGGTATAGGACTGAACCATGTAGACGTTGTTATTGACCAAGTTGCCGGCCAGTTCCTTGACCGTCGGGTCGGCGAAAGCCCAGGAGCCGACGAAGATCGGGCGGTAGTTGATCTTGTCGGCGCTCTTCAGGATCTGCGCCATCTCTGGAGCCAAGGTGTAGACGATGATGACGTCGACGCGGGCCGCCTTCATCTTTTCGAGCTGAGGGGCCATATTGGTATCAGCGATCTGAAACGACTCGACGGCGGCCGGTTTCTGGCCCTTCTTTTCCATCTGGGCGACGACGTCCTTGAGGCCGTTCTGCCCATAACCCGTGGTGTCGTGCATGACGCCGATCTTCTTAAAGCCCTTCTTTTCAATCATCCAGTTGAGCATGGTGGTCACCTGGGCCGAGTCGACCATTGAGACGCGAAAGATATAGTTCTTCGGCTCCTTGGCGTACTTCTCGGTGATGGCCGTGGCCGTGGCCACCGGGATCACCTCCGGAACCCCGGCCTCCTGGACCAGGTGGATGTGAGCCAGGGCGTTGCCGCTGTTGGCCGGACCGACGATGCCGGCGACCTTGTCCTGAGTGAGCAGGCGCGTGACGTACTCGACCGATTTCTCGGGTTTGGCCTCGTCGTCGTAGATCACCAGCTTGGCCTTGCGGCCCTGGTACCCGCCCGAGGCGTTGAAGTCCTCAATAGCCATTTCCACCCCGCGCTGGGAGGCCTTGCCGTATTTGGCCGTGCCGCCCGAAAGCGAGATGGCCATGCCAATCTTGAAATCCTCAGCCGCTTGAGTTTTGGTCCCGGGCCCCGTCCCCCCGGACTGGGGCTGGTCTAGCTTCGGACCGCATCCGGCCAGGAGCAGAGCCAAAACCAGGAACACCGCCAGTAAACCAAACCTGTACTTTTTCACCCATCATCCCTCCTAGTTATTTGTGTTTAGAGTGCCTGACCCGAACTAGTGCCTGACCCAAACTAATGCATGACCCACCCGCCGGAGATGTTGATGGCCTGGCCGGTAATCCCGGCTGCCCGGTCAGAAGCCAGGTAGACAGTCAGGTCTGCGACCTCTGAGACCTCCAGCAGCCTCTTTTGAGGCACTTGAGCCAGGACGACCTTCTCCAGCACCTCGCTCTCCGGAAGACCGTGCGATTGGGCCAGGCTGGCCAACTGTTTCCTGACCAGCGGTGTGTCGACGTAGCCCGGGCAGATAGCGTTGACGGTGATCCCGCCGCTGGCCAATTCCATGGCAGCCACCCGGGTCAGTCCAACCACGCCGTGCTTGGCTGAACAGTAGGCCGACTTGAAGGCCGAGGCGACTTTTCCATGGACCGATGAGATGTTGATAATTCGCCCCCATCCCTTGGCCTTCATCAGCGGGATGACCGCTTTGGTGGCTAGAAACGGGCCGGTCAGCATGACAGCCAAGAGCTTCTGCCACATCTCCAAGGGAAACTGTTCAATCGGGGCGACGTACTGCAAACCGGCGTTGTTGACCAGGATGTCGACCCCTCCGAGTTGGCCGTCCGCCGTCTGGACGGCCGAGGCGATCGCTTCGGGGTCGGACATGTCCCCCTCGATGGCGATGGCCTGGCCCCCGGCGGCTCGGATGGCGGCGGCACCTTCCTCGGCCGCTTCCGGGCGCAGATCGGCCAGGGCCACGGCTGCCCCGGCTTTGGCCAGTGCCCGGGCCACACCCAGTCCAATCCCGCTCCCGGCCCCGGTAACTAGCGCCTTCTTGTGCTCCAGCGAGTCCATAGTTTTCCTCCGCTACCTCCCGTGCTTCACGGCCGCGGGCCCTCAGCCATGTACCTACCTGAAAAGAGCAAGTTTCGTGCCAAAAAATGAAAGGGCGGCCATGATCTTACCGCCGCCTTAAAAATGAGCAAATAATTCACCAAAACTTTATCCTCTGAAAGTGGTCCTGCCCCTCTCCGCTCCCGCTGGCCCGGACCCAACTGGCCCGCGATATGTCCGGTTTTCGGGACATTCCGGGCAGGACATGTTTCGTTAACGGGACTTTCCTGGATTATTTGACCTCGGTGCCGAGGCCGAGTTCCTTCAGTTTGACGTACAGCCTTGAGCGCGAAATGCCTAACAAGGACGCCGCCCGGAGCTTGTTCCCACCAGTGGAGCGGAGGGCCTCGAGAATTGCCCGCCGCTCGGCCTGCCCGACCTGGCCGCGGAGGGCCGCGGCCGGTTCCCGGCCCGCTTCCCCGGCTGGTCCGACAGCTCTCATCCATTGGGGCAGGTGGTCGGGCAGGATAACCTCCTCCTCGACCGTGTTGGCCAGGTACTCCATAAGATTGGCCAGTTCCCGGACGTTTCCGGGCCAATGGTATCCGGATATAAGGCCCAAGGTCGCCGGGTCAAGTACCTTGGGGGCTATCCTCATTTCGTCACCAAGCCGCCTCATCAGCTTGGAGGCGATCAACGGCACGTCCTCCGGCCGCTCCCTGAGCGGGGGCAACTGGATGGATACAACATTGATTCGATAATAGAGGTCATCCCGGAATTTGCCTTCGGCCACCAGCCGCTCGAGATTGTGGTTGGTCGCGGTGATCAGACGGATATCGACCGGCACCGGCTCGCTCCCGCCGATTTTTTGAATCTCGCGCTCCTGCAGGACGCGGAGGAGCTTGGCCTGCATATCCAGGGGCATATCGCCGATCTCATCAAGAAACAGGGTCCCCCCGCTGGCTAGCTCGAATTTTCCGGGCTTGCCGACCTTTCTAGCCCCGGTGAAAGCCCCCGGTTCGTAGCCGAAAAGCTCCGATTCCAGCAATTCCCGGGGAATGGCGGCACAGTTGAGCCGGACAAATGGCCCGTAACCCCGGGGGCTGACGTCGTGGATGGCGTGGGCGAACAGCTCCTTTCCGGTGCCGCTTTCCCCTCGCAGCAGGACGCTGGCGCTGCCCCGGGCCACCCGGACGGCTAGGTTCTTGGCCCTCTGGATGGCCTGGCTGGTGCCGACGACCTCGTCAAAACGGTACTTGGCCGAGCGAGTCGGATGGTCAGCCCGAACCTGGTAGTCGTGGCTTTTGGAGATCTGGTTTACCGATCGGGCCAGGACCTTAATTTCCTCGAGGTTTTTGAAGACGACCTTGCCGACCGCCCCAACCACCTGGCCGTTCTCGATGATCGGGATGCGGTGGACCATCATGTCGCGCCCCTTGACCCGCCAGACGTGTCCGATCTCAGGGACCCCGGTCTTAACGACGATATGCATCCGTGAGTTGGGAATCAGTTCGGTGACGTGACGACCGATGTAGTCCTCGGCCCGCACCCCGAAAAAGTCGGCGTAAGGCTTATTGAGCATGGTGATGGTCCCGCCGGAGTCGACGACCACTATCCCCTCGTAGGCGTTATCCAGCACCGCTTCAAGGGTGCGCAGCAGGGTTCCCGAATTATGGGCGTCCCATCGCGTCAGGATCCCGCAAGCCCCGGCCGGTCGACCCTCACGGGGAACCGGAGCGACTTCCAAAGCCAGGCTGTTCGCCCCAATTACGACTCTTTCGCCGCTGGATCCGGCCCCCGAGCGAAAGGCGTCCTCCCAACGCCCGGGAATGAGTGTCGTTACTGGACGCCCCAGGGCTTCAGCCGCAGCAAGACCAGTCAGGCGCTCGGCAGCCGGGTTGAATAAGACGACCCGGCCGCCGGCGTCAGCTACGATCAGGGCAGCCGGCAGGCCGGCCAGAACCTTGAACAGGCCATCGATCGCCCCTTCGGCCCAGCTTAAAATGCTTGGTAGGAGGCGCTCCGCCCGAAGGATCCCAAGCGGCAGGCCAGAGGCGTCGACCACCAGCGAGGCACCGCCCGCGGCCGCCTCAACCGCTTCGGCCGCCGGGGCGGAAGCCTGAATAAAGCGTTGGTCCTTGAAATGCCCGTCCAAAGTATCCTCGGACCGGCCCCCCGCCGCCAGGCGCGAGAGCCGGTTCCGGCCGGCCAAACCGACCACCGATCCTTCGTCATCGACCACTGGGGCCGCCTCGGCCCCAGCCCTTTCGAGAATGGCCAAAGCCTCCCGAACCGTGGCCTTGGCTGGGAGAGAGGTGATCAAGGGTTCCATCAGGTCGGCGGCGGTCAGCTTCTTTAACATCTTTTGGGGCTTCGACAGCCGGGGGTGAATTCCCTTGAATCATCTGGCCATACTCAGCCATAGATGCTCAGCCGGGACCTGGTCTGATGTTCGGTCTTCCAGCCGCCATTCTGGAGGTGTACCATGAAGTTGATGAAAAGAGGTGTGCCCATTGGCTGACCGTGAAAGAATTCGCCTGACCCAAACCTCGTCGAAAGCCGGCTGAGGCTGCAAGATCGGCCCGGCCGATCTGGCGCAGGTTCTGCGCCACCTTCCGCCCTCAGTCAAAGACCCAAACGTCCTGGTCGGTCTGGACAGCCCGGACGACGCCGGAGTGTACAAGCTGACCGACGACATCGCCATCGTTCAGACGGTCGACTTCTTCACCCCGATCGTGGACGACCCCTACGCCTTCGGGCAGATCGCGGCCGCCAACGCCCTTTCGGATGTCTACGCCATGGGCGGGCGCCCGATCACGGTGCTCAACCTGGTTGGTTTCCCGATCGGCAAGCTTCCCCATGAGGTTTTGGCCGAGATCCTGCGCGGCGGGGCCGACAAGGCTCGGGAAGCCGGGGCGGTGATCCTGGGCGGGCATTCAATCGACGACCCCGAGCCGAAGTTCGGGATGGCGGTGACCGGAATCGTCCGTCCCGACTGCATCGGCGCCAAGGCCGGGGCTCGCCCAGGCGACCGGCTGGTGCTGACCAAGCCGATCGGCCTCGGGACGATCACCACCGCCATCAAAAAAGGCCTCGTGCCCCCCGAGGTGGAGGTCGAGGCCATCAAGGTGATGGCTGTCCTGAACAATCTTTGCGAAGTCCTGGTGCCGTTTGAGATCCGCGGCCTGACCGACATCACCGGCTTCGGGCTGCTCGGCCACGCCAGCGAGGTCGCCCGCGAATCTAAGGTCGGGATGAGGATCTACGCCGGCCGGATCCCGGTGATCCCAGCCGCCTGGGAATACGGCCGCCAGGGCATCTGGCCCGGAGGTTCCAAGAATAACCGCCAGTGGCTCGATGACAAGATCGATTTCGATCCGGGCGTCGACGAAGTGATCCAGCTAATGCTCTGTGACGCCAACACCTCTGGCGGCCTGCTCATCTGCGTCGCGCCCGACCGGACCGAGGAGCTCGTAGCCGCCCTCCGGAAGGCCGGCACTCTAGCGGCGGCGGTCATCGGAGAGTGCGTCGAGGAGCATCCGGGACGGATTCGGGTGCAGCCTTAGTGATCTTTGGCAGGCCTCCGGCCGCGGATGCTTTTCGTCTTGCTATAGGCTTCGAGGTGACTGCGCGTACTAACCCACTGTCCTCCCTGCTTCATGGCCTGCAACTTCCCCTGGTCAGCCAGCTTGCGGAGGTAGCTGGGGGTGTATGGCGTCCCCTCAGCCAGTGCGCTCAAGGGCAGCCAGGTTTCTTCGCCGACCAACTCTGGCAGCATTAGCCGGCTCAGGTTATCCAACACCGCCCTCGCCACCAGTTCCACCAAGCCGCGGTAGTCTTTGTGGCCCTGTGCGCGCTGCAGGGCCGAAATGTACCGTGCCCGCTGGCTTTTATAAATGATCGCCGGTGGGTAGCCATGGACCAGCAGCAAGTAGTTCATGATCAGGCGCCCCGCACGACCGTTCCCGTCAGCAAAGGGGTGGATGATCTCGAAGTCGGCATGAAGCCGCGCTGCCCACTCCACGGGATGCTGGCTTGGATCCGGCCCCCCTTGGATGAGCTCAAGCCAGTCCGCCATTAAGCTCTCAATCAAACCCGGCGGTGGTGGCTTGACCGGGGAGCCGGTAATGGTCACGGTACCCTTGCGCCATTCCCCCGGGCGCCCCCCGCTCACGGTCGGACGAACGGCCCAAACCGGCCCCATCAACTCAGCATGTATCTGGCGAATGTGCTGCATAGTGAAGTTTTTCCAAGCCTCCGGCCCTGCCTTGGCATCCAGCACGGCCTGCTCGTAAATCCAGCGTGCGGCCTCGGCGTAACCCTGTACTTCCAGGTAGTGGACCAACTCCTTCGAACCAGTAACCACACCATGCTCCACGAGTTGGTAGAGTTCTCGTGGCGTGAGGGTGTTGCCTTCGAGTGCGGTCGAGTGGTGGGTTTCTTCAAGCCAGATGTCTTTCCAAATGTCATGTGCCTGGATGGAGGAAGGGAGTCCACCCAATTGTTGATGCAAAGCCTGATTGGTCTCTGTCAGCCGCTGCAAGATCTTCTCAAGTGACGGTCGCCCGCCAGGCATGTTCGATCACCCCATAATTGTATCGCTCTATTAAGATTAGTTCATTCGATACAATTATAAGGCATTGTTGTCTTTTTGTCACGCATCGTGCCAACAACCTGTGGTTAGTTAATCAGCTTCTCGCGCCCCTGCCACTCGCGTTGGCGCAAGACAAACTTCTGGATCTTGCCGGTCGAGGTCTTGGGCAGCTCGCCGAATTCGACCGCCTTGGGGCATTTGAAGGCTGCCAGGCGCTCGCGGCAGAACTTGACGATGTCCTCGGCGGTTGGGTTGGCCCCCGGTCGCGGGACGACAAAGGCCTTGGGCACCTCTCCCCACTTCGGGTCGGGGATGCCGATAACCGCTACCTCAAGGACATCCGGGTGCTCGTAGATCGCCCGTTCGACCTCGACGGTCGAAATGTTCTCGCCGCCACTAATGATGATATCCTTTTTGCGGTCGCGAAGCTCGATGTAGCCGTCAGGGTGCCAGACGGCCACGTCGCCGGTGTGGAACCAGCCGCCGGCGAAGGCCTTGGCCGTGGCCTCGGGGTCATTGAAGTAGCCGGCCATGACGCTGTGGCCGCGCATCAGAACCTCGCCCAGGGTCTCCCCGTCACGGCGAACCTCGTTCATCTGCTCGTCGACCACCCGCAGCTCGCCGCAGCCGAGCATGGCCACCCCCTGACGGGCCTTGAGCCTGGCCCGAACGGGGGCCTCCTGGCTGTTCCATTCCGTCCGCCACTCGCAGACGGTGAACGGCCCGTAAACCTCGGTCAGCCCGTAGACGTGGGTGATCTCGGCCCCCATCTCCTGAATCGTCCGGATAATATGAGGCGAGGGCGGGGCGGCGGCCGTCAGGATGCGGACCGGCCCTCCACCCGGGCGGAGCGGGAACTTGCGCCCCTGGGCCGAAGGGTGGCTCGACAGGGCGATCAGGACGGTCGGGGCGGCGCAAAAATGGCTGACGCCCTCGCGCTCGATCAGATCGTAGACCTCGGCGGGGTCAATCTTCCGGATACAGAGGTGGGTTCCCCCGACCGCGGTCACCGCCCAGGGAAAGCACCAACCGTTGCAGTGAAACATCGGCAGGGTCCAGAGGTAGACCGAATCCGAGGTCAGGCCGGCCGTGACAATCTCGGAGGTGGCATTCAGGTATGCCGCCCGGTGCTGGTACAAAACGCCCTTGGGCTGGCCGGTCGTCCCGCTGGTGTAATTGATGCAAATGACTCCCAACTCATCCTCGATATCATCGTCGATCGGCAGGGGCACGACCGGCTCGGCACCGGTTCCGGTCAGGAAGTCTTCATATTCAGGACCTTCCAGGGTCTTCGGGAACCCAGCGTCAACCACCGTGACGACGCACTGGACACTGGGAATCTCGCCCTGGATCTCCTCGATGATCCGGGAGAACTCCGAATCGACAACGACTATCTTTGACCCTGAATGGTTTAGGATGTAGGCGATCTCGCGGGGGGCCAGGCGGATATTAATCGAAACCAGGACGGCGCCAGCCAGCATCACCCCGAAATGGGCCTCAAGCATGGCTGGGGTGTTAGGGCAAACGAAAGCCACCCGGTCGCCAGGGTTGACGCCGGCCCTTACCAGGGCGGCGGCCAGGCGCCCAACCCGCTCACCGAGCTGGGCGTAGGTGGCTCGTTTGTCTCCGTAAATGACAGCCGTCTTGTCGGGGAAGACCTCGACGCTGCGCTTCAGGAAGCTCAGGGGAGTCAACGGGGACAGTTGGGCGGTTTTCATTCTCTATTACGACCTCCACTTACGACCTCCACGGGAATTTGGACCCTGCTACATTCACCGCAGGAGCGGTTCGTCCCTTCTGGGAAGCTTGGTAAACATGTGTTCCTGCCGGTCGGTATTTGACTCCATCCAATTGGCGGCTTATTATGTAATCATTCAACTAACCCTGTCTGTAATTATTCAAACGAAACTCGGAGATCGCCAGCTCCGCCAAACTCCGGAGGAACCCCAATGCGCGAATGGGATCGGCTGCTGCTGTCACGCTACCAACCGCGCTATCACGCGGTAAACTCATCTTGCGCCTTATGCGCCCTTGGGCCCTGCGACCTCGGCAACAACCGCCGGGGGGCCTGCGGCCAAGGGCTTGAGGTCTTTTTGGCCCGCGAGGCCCTGCTGATGGCGGTTATGGGCACCTCGGCCCACGCCGCTCACGCCCGATCCCTGATTGAGCGCCTGGCCGAAACCCACGGCCCCGATCTGTCGCTCGACCTCGGCCAGTGGATCCAGATCCGCCTGCCGATCACTCGCACCTTTACTGGAAAAAACCCGCGCCGGCTCGGCGACCTGCTCCCGATTTTGACCGAAATTGACTCCGAACTGGTCCGCCTGATGAGCTCAATTCACTTCGGGGGAGAATCCGACGCCTTCGACCTCGAAAGCAAGACCCTCCAGGCCGGCAGCCTCGACCTGGTCTGCCTGGAAATAGCCGACGTGTCTCAAATTGCCGCCTGGGACTTCCCCCGGGGCGAGGCTGACACCCCTCTGGTCCGGATGGGAGAGCGGGCACTCGGTCCCGAGATCCCTCTGATCCTCTGCGTTGGCCACCACTCCGAGGTTGGACATGAAATCCTGCACGAGATTGAAGGCCGGGGGCTCGATGGCCGGATCGAGGTGGCCGGGCTCTGCTGCAACGCCCACGATACCGCCCGGGCCCACCCCCACGCCGCCCGTATCATCGGCAATCTGCGCGATCAGTTGATCATCGCCCGCTCCGGTTTGGCCAGCGTCATCGTGGCCGACCAGCAGTGCATCCGCCTCGATCTCCGCGACGAGGCCCTGCGCTCCGGAGCCTACTTCATCGCCACCTCGGATCAGGCTATGTCCGGCCTTCCGGATGAAACGGCCCGGGCCTTGCGGGGGCTGGAGACCCCTGAGACCCTCGAATCTCTGGCGGCCGAACTTCAAAGCCGGTCCCTGCCGGCGGCCTACGTCGCTGACCCCAAGGCGGCCGCCCGGCTGGCGCTGGCCCTGGCCGAACAGGGCCGCCCGACCGGGTACCGGGAGACTGGGTGCCCAGAGGCCGCGCATGAGGCAGTTCCCTCCGGCCCCGCCGCCCCATCTCCCGCCGCCCTCGACCCCTGGACCGCCGCAACCCGCTGCACCTCCTGCGGTCTGTGCACCGAGCACTGCCCGCTCAAGCTGGAAGCGTCCGAAGCGGTCTCAGCCTACGCCGCTTCCATCTCTGGCGTCGGACCAGCCGGTTTGCCCAGCCCGGCCTCCGACCCCATCGCCGCCCTGGCCGCCCTCCACCGGCGCTGCCTCGACTGCGGCAAGTGCAACAGCGCCTGCCCCGAGGGCATCCCGGTCATGGAATTGCTGGCCGCGGCCGAGCTGCGCTGGCTCTCAGCCGGTGCCTCCGTGGCCGCCTCGCTTAACACCGGCCTGGTCCGGGCCGGGCGCGGTCCGATCGAGGACTACGAGATCAAGAGCACCGGCCCGTCGATCGTACTGGGCGACATCCCCGGGATGGTCGCCTTCCTGACCTGCCCCGAGTACCCGGACGGCCGGGACGCCGTCGCCTGGATGGCCAGGATCCTCGCCCGGCGCGGCTACATCGTCCTGGCGGCTGGCTGCGCCGCCATAGATCTCGGCCGAGGGCCCGACGATCAAAACCCCTACGCCGGTTTTTCCGGGGCCTTCGACCAAGGCGGGGTGCTCAACACCGGATCCTGTGTCTCTTCGAGCCACGCCATCGGCGCCGCGATCAAGGTGGCCGGCATCTTCCTGCACCGCCCGCTGGACGGCAACTTTGAGGAGATCGCCGACTACATCCTCAACCGGGTCGGCTGCTGCGCCATGCTCTGGGGCGGCATCACCCCCAAGAGCTTCGCCGCCGCGACCGGGGCCAACCGGCTCGGAATCCCGGCCGTCTTTGGACCGCAGGGCAAAAAGTTCCGCCGGACGCTCGAGGGCGATCCGGCGGCGGTCAACCAGGTTCTTGATTCCCGGACCGGGCGTTCCGTCCCGACCGGCGGGATCCCCTTCGACCTCTGCGCCACCGCCGGGACCCGCGAGGAGGCCCTGCTGGCCGCGGTCAGGCTCTGCTTTAGGGCCAACGATACGGCTGGAGGCCGGCGGACCAAGCTCGGCCACTACCTTGAACTTTCCGAGACACTGCTCGGGCGCCTGCCCGGCGACCTCCCCCGGCTGGTCCGCACCCGTTATGACCTGCCCCCCGACCGGGCACCGGAGCTGCTGCGCCTGCTTGATAGCCAGAACTGGCGGCCAACCGTCATTCCTGACCCAACCCTGCTCCAACGGATGGTGCGCGGAAGGATGGCCCAGGCATGAGCGGCCTCAACGCGGGTGCCGCGGCCGGGGTCACCGGCCCAGCGGCCAATCCCTTCGCCGGTTTCCGCGACCCGGCCCTGGCTCGCGATTTGGCCCAGACCATCCGGGCCGAAATCCCGGACCGCCAAGTCAAGATTATGCACGTCTGCGGCTCCCACGAGCACACGGTCCAAAAGTGGAGCCTGCGCTCGATCCTGCCCGAAAACCTTGAAATTTTCGCCGGTCCCGGTTGCCCGGTCTGCGTCTGCCCTTCGCACGAGGTGGCTGAGGCGATCGAGCTGGCCCGACGAGGAGCGATTATTGCCACCTACGGCGACATGATGCGCGTTCCCACTCCCTACGGCAGCCTGGCCGGGGCCAAGACGGCCGGGGGTGACGTCCGGTTGATCTACGGTCCGATGGACGCAGTCGGGCTGGCCAGCGACAACCCTGGCCGCCAGGTCGTCCTTTTCGCGGTCGGCTTCGAGACCACGGCCGCCCCGAACGCCGCCCTGATCGCCTCCGGGGCCATGCCCGGGAATCTCTCGCTGCTGACCTCGCACCGGCTGACCGTCCCGGCGATGGAGCTCTTGTTGGGGATCGGCGACATTCACATCGACGCCTTCATCGCCCCGGGCCACGTCTCGGTCATCACCGGCTCGGGCGAGTGGGAGCTGTTCGCCGAGGCCTACGGGATGCCGGTGGCAGTGGCCGGGTTCGAGCCGGTCGACTTCCTGTCGGCCGTCCTGGGCCTGGTACGGCAGATCAGTCGCGGCGACGCCCGGCTGGATAATACCTACGGCCGGGCGGTGACCCCCGAGGGGAACCGGTACGCCCAGAGAGCAATGGCCGAGGCCTTTGAGACCGTTCCCTCCTGGTGGCGCGGCATCGGGCGCGTTCCCCGCTCCGGCCAGGTCATCCGCGAGAAGTGGGGCGAGGCCGATGCCCGGCGTCGCTTTGAGCTAACGCGGGTCCCGGAACGCCAGGAGCTGCCCCCCGGCTGCTCGTGCCACCTGGTGATGCTGGGCAAGATTCACCCGACCGGCTGCCCGCTCTTCGGAAAAAAATGCACCCCGGCCACTCCCTACGGCCCCTGCATGGTCTCCCACGAGGGGACCTGCCAGATCTGGAGCCAGTTCGGGGGGACGGGGGGGTAGTGACAAAGAAAAATCCATCGGATTTTTTGAAGGAGCCGAAAAGGCTCCTTTGCCTTTGTTTATTTGGACAAAAACCGGGACATTTGATGAGAATTAAATGGTTAAATGGATAAGTTAAAAACAGGAATTATAAAGGTTTTAATGAAGTTCCTTGTTGGGCAAAAACCGGACTAAACTAAATGGAGGACACAAGAATGAGGTCTTGGCAGATGCACTTTAGCCCTAAACTAAACCTGACGTCCCCAGACATCATCAAGCTTCTGGTTGAAATAGAAGCCTATCGCCTCTCTGTCTTAAAGATCCCACTACCGCCCAAACAGAGGGCAAAGTTTGACCAGCTAAACATCCTTCGACAAATCAAAGGTACGACAGGAATTGAAGGCAACCCCCTAAGCGAAGAGCAAATTGAACAGGTATTGGGTTCTGCGGCCCCAGTAGCAGCCTCGCTGGAGGAAAGAGAGGTGATTAACGCTGATCTGGTCCTGAAGTTCATTCAGGATTACGTCAAGAATGACCCCTCGCCGCAGGTGACACCAACCCTGATCAAGACCCTTCACCGGCTCAGCACTGAGGGATGTAACTACCCCAACAACGTTCCGGGGGAGTACCGCCAACACAACGTCACCGCCGGGGAATACCGCCCCCCTGAATATGGGGAAATCGAAGAACTAATGATCAAGTTCACCGATCTGATTAACTCCCGCAGGACAACTGATGCCCTCCGGCCGTTGGTAAGAGCCATCCTGGCTCATTTCTACCTAGTTACCATTCACCCCTTCGGCGATGGAAACGGCCGCACTTCCCGGGCCCTAGAAGCCTTTATACTCTATCAGGGGGGATATAACGTTCGTGGTTTTTACTCACTGGCCAATTTTTACTACCGAAACCGGCAACGGTACATAGATCATCTTCAAGAGGCCCGCTTTCTTCATAACGGAGATCTGACAGCTTTTGTTCGCTTTTCCCTTGAGGGCTTTTTGACCGAACTACAGCGAATTCAAGAAGAAATATTGAGCTTTGTTCGCCGAGTCTTGTTCCGAGACTTGTACCTTGAAGCATACAAGAAACGGGTCATCAACGACAGGGCTCTGGCTGTTGTTGAATATCTCACCTTTGACGCCCCGCCCGGGGGGATCGAGACCGAGGGCTTTAGAACCAAGACTCATTATCTCTCAAAGGGGCTCTACGAGAGCAAGACCCAAAAAACCATCAACCGGGATCTAAAGGCATTACAAGAACACAGGTTGGTGGTAAACCGGAACGGTCACCTCCTACCCAACCTGGAACTCATGAACGAATATACCTAGACCCCTATCGTGTTCCCGTCAACTTATCAACCTTCTCCTCAGCATCCACACCGGCCAGGGGAAAAGGACTAGCGCCGCCCCGGCCAGCCAGAGCAGATCGAGCCAAATCGCCTCCGAAACCTGCCCGAGCGTCAGCGCTCGGGTTATTTTTGCCGTGTGGTAGAGGGGGCTGAACCAGACGGCGACCCGGGCTGCGGCCGGCAGCCCCTCGACCGGGAAGAAAATGCCGCTGAACATGAACATCGGGGTCACGGCCAGGGTGAAGAAGTAGAAGAGCTGGTCCTCGAACCGGGCCCAGGCGGCCACCCACAGGGCCGGGGCGGCGAAGACCAAGCCGGATAAAAACATGACGACGGGTATCAGCATGGCCAGCGGCGAACGAACCAGCCCCATCAGGGTGATGACAATTAGGAAAGTGGTTCCGTAGATGGCGCTGCGGGTCGCCTCCCAGAGCAGCTCGCCCCCGGCGACGCTCGGCACCTCGAGCGGCCCGGTGATCATCGAGTCGTAGACCCGGCCGGTCATCCGGGCATGACCGCTGAAAGCCATGTGGTACGAGACTCCCATCATGGCCGTTGAAGCCAGAAGCCCCGGGGCGATGAACTCGGCAAACGATACGTCCTGCAGCTTGGTCACGTAGATTCCCAGCCCGAAGCCCAGGGCCAGCAGGTTCATGAAGGGCTCGCCGAAGTTCAGGGCCAGGGTCGATTGATAAACCTTAAGCCAGGCTGTCAGGTTGCGTTCCCAGACCCGAAGGGCCCCCCGGTCGAAGCGGGGAAACGGGAAGTCGCCGGTCAGGCCGTCAACCAGGCCGCTTAGGCCGTTCATTCGTCTAACCCCCTATCGGCCAGGGTCAGGAAGACGTCTTCGAGGTTGGCCGGTCTGAACACCAGGTGCTTGAGGTCGGGCCGGCGACGGCTCAACCTCTCGGTCACCGGACCGTTGGCGTCGCTGAAAAGGAACAGGCTCGAGCCGATTTTCATCTGCCCCCGAAGGAAGGGGAGGATTTCCTTGAGGGCCCGCGCCCCGTCGGGGCTTTCCTCGAAGGCGGTGGCCGGGACCTCCAAGACATAGATCCCAACCCGCTCGCGGATCAGTCCCTCGGGCGTTCCCTCGGCCAGGATCAGCCCGCTGTCCATCATCACCAGCCGGTCGCACAGGCGGCTGGCTTCCTCCATGTAGTGGGTGGTCAGGATCAGCGTCACACCGCGGCTCTTCAGTTCGGCCAACTGCTGCCAGACGGCGTGGCGCGCCCGCGGGTCGAGACCGGTCGTCGGCTCGTCGAGCACCAGCAGCTCGGGGTCGTTGAGCAGGGCCCGGGCGATCACCAGGCGGCGCTTCATCCCTCCCGAGAGCTCCTCAATCCGGGCCCCCGACTTGTCCATGAGCTGGACAAACTCCAGCGCCCGGCGGGCACGCTCGGCGGCCTCCCCCCGGGACTGCCCGTAGTAGCGGGCATAGATGACCAGGTTCTCCATTACATTCAGGTCTGGATCAAGGTTGTTCTCCTGCGGGACCACCCCGACCCTGCGTTTGATCTCGGCCGTTTCGGTTTGGGCGTCCAGCCCCAGAACCTTGAGCTCGCCACCGGTGACGGTCGAGCGGCCGTAGACCATCTTCATGGTCGAGGTCTTCCCGGCCCCGTTCGGCCCCAGAAAACCGTAGCACTCACCGCGGCGGACCTCGAAGTTAATCCCTTTGACCACCGTCAGGTCGCCGTATTTTTTGGTCAGGCCACGGGCGAGGACGGCCAGGACCGGATTTTGGGTCAAAGGTTGTCCCCCTCAGGTGGTTTGGTCGTATTGTACCACAACCGCAGACCGACCCCAAGGCGCGAAGGGCTACTCCTCCCTGCCCCTCTCAACCGCTGCCGCCGGCCCCGTCCCTGTCAGGTCCCCGGACACTCCCGGGGCCCTTTTGTTCTTTCCCCAGAGGTAGCTGTGCCTCTGGACCAATACCCACTGCCGGACAGCCAGGCGAATGGCCTCGGCCCGCGAGATTCCGTTGAACTTCTCAGTCCGAATAACGTCGATGGCCTGAATCAACTCCGGCTCGAGATAGGTTGTAATCTTCCGCTTGAACCTGATCACGGTAAGCATACCTCCCGGACCCCCCTGCTTAAAGGGCCCTTTGCCTCCAAATTATCGGGGCCTCGGACAAGCCTGTACCGTGAAACTTGGTGTCGATTCTTTTTTATCCCTTGGAGACATATACATAGCCGGAAGCCAGGCCGCACTTCGAGGGAGGTTTTTTGGATGCGCCCGTCTCAATCCCCCCAATCCGCCGGTAAGACATGGCTCCACCCAGTCGCCCTGCTGCTGGTGTTGGTCCTGCTCTTCTCGCTTTCCGCCTGCGGCCAGGGGCCCGGACCGGCCAAACCGGCCGAAACACCAAAGTCAGAAACCCCCAAGCCACTAACCAAGATCCGCTTCTCCGAAGTCGTCCGCTCGGTCTTCTACGCCCCGCTCTACGCCGCCCAGAGCCAGGGCTTCTTCAAAGACGAGGGCCTCGAGGTCGACATCCGCACTGACTGGGGCTCCGACAAGGGCGCGGCCGCGGTCATCTCGGGCAACGCCGATCTGGCCCTGGCCGGTCCGGAGCCGGTTATTTACGTCATGCGCGAGAAAAAAGACAACCCGCTCAAGATCTTCGCCCAACTGACCGCCCGCGACGGCTCCTTCTTCCTGTCCCGGAAGCCGGCCCCGAACTTCCAGTGGCCCGACGTTAAGGGCAAGATCATCCTCGGCGGTCGCCCGGGCGGGATGCCCGAGATGGTCCTTGAGTATGTCCTGAACGGCAAGGGGATTAAACCTCAGAAGGATGTCGAGATCGTCACCAACCTGGCCTTCACCGCTGTGCCGGGGGCTTTCGCCAGCGGCAAGGGCGATTACGTCCAGCTTTTTGAGCCGACCGCCTCCGAATTCGAGGCCAAGGGAATCGGCCATATCGTCGCCTCGATGGGCGTCGAGGGCGG
>JBGFRN010000061.1:0-19736 GCA_041695105.1 Bacillota bacterium
CGAGCAGCTTGACCATTTCGGCCACCCGGGCCGAACTGACCGGAACGACTCGCTCCATCACCTGACCGTAAAAGAGAGCCCCGAGCTCGGTGCAGGCCGGGGTCACCCCGCCGATTACCTTGGGCGTGTTGGTCGTTTTGTAGACCGGGTTGCCCGGATCAACCCGCTCGGGGGAGAAGCAGACGAAGACGTCTCGTCCGGCGACGAACCCGGCTTTGGCCGCCTCGGCGGCAACCAGCTCGTCGGTCGTCCCGGGATAGGTGGTGCTTTCGAGGATGATCAGCATCCCGGGATGCAGGTGGGCCTTGATCTGGTCAACCGCGCTGAGAATGTAGGAAACGTCGGGGTCCTTGGACTTGCCCAGTGGGGTCGGAACGCAGATGACGGCGATATCGCTCCGGCTCAGGACGGAAAAATCAGTGGTCGGGTGGTAGCGGCCGGTCTCCAAAGCCTGGCGCAGTTCGTCCCCGGGCACGTCGATGATGTATGAATCGCCCTGGGTCAGCCGGCTGATACGGTCCTCATCGATATCCACGCCGAAAGTGGCAAACCCGGCCCGGACCAGGCTCATGGCCAGGGGCAGGCCGACGTAGCCCTGGCCGATGACGCAGGCTTGGGCCTGGCGGGATTTGATGGCCTCATGCAACTTTTCGATCATCGGTCATCCTCCGCGTGAACATCTGGCACGTCTGGCACGTCCGGCACGCCCCGGCCGACCCCGGTATACTTGAACCCGAGCCGGCGCATCTCCCCGGGGTTGAGGAAGTTCCGCCCATCAAACAGGTAGGGCTGGCGCATCCGGCCAACGACCTCATCCCAGGCCAGGGTGGCGAACTCCGGCCATTCGGTCGCCAGCAACAAAGCATCGGCTCCGGCGGCCGCCTCGTCTGGTCTCTGGCAAAAAACGACCCGGGCTGAGTCGATGGGTGCATCGCCCCCTGAGGCCAGGGCCAGCCGGGCGTTTTCGGCCGCTTTCGGGTCGTAAGCTTGAACCAGCCCGCCGGCCAGCACTATCCCCCGGATCAAGTCAAGGGCCGGTGCCTCGCGGGCATCGTCGGTGTGAGGCTTGAAGGCCAGACCCAATAGGCCGACCGTCTTTCCTTCCAGACCGCCAAGGGCGGACTTGATACGTTCCAAAACCGCGGCCCTCTGGCGGCAATTGACTTCGATGGCCGCCTCGACGATGGGTGTTCTAGATTCGACCCGTTTGGCCATCTGAACCAAGGCCTGGGTGTCTTTGGGGAAGCAGGAACCGCCATATCCAAGGCCGGCTTTGAGGAAGGCCTGACCAATTCGCGGATCAAGGCCCATTCCCCGGGCCACTTCGTGGACGTCGGCTCCCAGCCTCTCGCACAAGCCGGCTACTTCGTTAATGAATGAAATCTTGACCGCCAAAAAAGCGTTGGAGGCGTATTTGGTCATCTCGGCGCTCCGCGGGTCGGTTACCACAACCGGTGCGTCGAAGGTCCGGTAAAGCTCCTTCATTAGGCCGGCCGCCCGCTCGCCGCGGGTTCCGATCACGATCCGGTCTGGATGCAGGCAGTCCTCCACGGCCGCCCCCTCACGCAAGAATTCCGGGTTGGAGACAACGTCGAAGGGGTAGTGGGTCTGGCCGGCCAGGATTCCGGCGACCAAATCAGCCGTTCCCACCGGGACGGTGCTCTTGTTGACAATCACCCGGTAGCCGCGCATCGACCGGCCGATAGTCTGAGCCGCCTCCCGGACATAGGAAAGGTCGGCCTCCCCGTTCGGCCCGGGAGGCGTCCCAACGGCGATGAAAATAACCTCGGACTCGGCCGCGGCCAAGGCCGTGTCGGTGGCGAACCTCAGTCGCCCGGCCGCGACGTTGCGCTCGATTAATTCCTTGAGGCCAGGCTCATAAATGGGAACCTCGCCCCGGTTGAGGATCTCAATTTTCTCCGGCGACTTGTCGACGCAGACCACCCGGTGACCGCGCTCGGCCAGGCAGGTTCCGGTCACCAGACCGACGTAGCCGGTGCCGATTACCGCGATTTTCATATTATGTCCCCTTTAGCCTACCAGCTACAGCCTTGCGCAATAGGCGTTAATCGACTCGATAACGTAACCTAACATCGCCTCGCTGAGACCGGGATAGACCCCGATCCAGAAAGCCTGATTCATAACCATCTCGGTCGCCTTAAGGCTGCCAACAATTCTATAATTGACGCCTTCATAGGCCGGCTGGCAGGTTAGGTTTCCTCCGAACAGCAGGCGTGTGCCTATTTTTCGACCCTCTAGGTGCGTTACCAGGTCGCTCCTGGTGAATGGAGCTTCCGGACGAACACTCAAAATGAAGCCAAACCAACTGGGGTCGCTCCCCGGTGTCGGTTCGGGCAAGACAAAAAACTCGTCTAACCCTTTCAGACCATCGTAGATTATCTTCCAATTTCGCTTGCGCGCTTCGGTGAAACCGGCTAATTTTTTAAGCTGAGCTACCCCAACCGCCGCCTGCAAATCCGTAAGCTTTAGGTTGTAGCCAATATGGGAATAGGTGTATTTATGGTCGTACCCATAGGGAAGTTTGCCCAACTGCCAGTCAAACCGCTTGGCGCAGGTGTTGTCCACCCCGGGATCGCACCAGCAATCACGCCCCCAGTCACGGAACGAATCCACGATGGTTTTCAACCTGGAGGCGCTGGCTAGCACGCCCCCCCCTTCGCCCGTGGTAATGTGGTGCGCCGGGTAAAAACTGAGCGTGGACATGTCGCCGAAGGTGCCCGTGAGTCTCCCCTGGTATAGGGAGCCCAGAGCGTCACAGTTATCCTCAATCAACCAGAGGTTGTAACGCCTGGCCACATCAGTGACCTTCTCAAGGTTAAATGGGTTGCCAAGAGTATGCGCCAGCATTATGGCGCGGGCCTTCGGGCCGATGGCCTCTTCAAGCCGGTCGGCGTCGATGTTGTAGGTGGGCATCTCGATGTCAAGGAAAACCGGAACCAGGCCATTTTGAATGATCGGGTTCACGGTTGTTGGGAACCCGGCCGCCACAGTGAGAACCTCATCCCCTGGACGAAGGCGGCGGTCCCCCAACTTTGGCGAAGTCAGGGCGGAAAGAGCCAAAAGGTTGGCCGAGGAACCTGAGTTGCAGAGAAGGGCGTGCTTGACCCCGAGGTACTCACCGAACTGCCGCTCGAATTGAGCGGCAAAGCGGCCGGTCGTCAGCCAGAAATCAAGCGCGGCGTCGACGAGAAAGCTGATTTCCTGACTGTCAAAGACTTTCCCGCTCACCGGCACCGGATCTTGGCCGGGCACGAATGGTTTCTGCCGCCATTTGATGCTGTGGTATTCGGACACCAAGTCAAGGATCTGGTGCCTGATCTGCTCAGCGTTCACCGAAGTAACCACCCTCCTCTTCCCTCATCCTAAGGAGGCCAGGTCGGTGGCCCAGGAGCGGGGTTTTCAATAATCCCTGGGCCTTTTTCACGATCATCCCGGCGTTCAGCGGGCGCCTGGCCGTTTGGTTTAGATCGACGGTCGTCACGGGCAGCACCCGATCTTCCGGAAGGACGAAAACCCTGGCTATTTCCCGCGCGAATTCGTAGCGGGCAACCCTGGTTTCTCCTGCCAGATGAAAGATCCCCCTGGCCTTGATTGAAACCAGTTCCCGGGTAGCTTGGGACAGGTTGGGAGCGTAGGTAGGGTTTCCGAACTGGTCTGACGGGACCCGAACCGATTCACCGGCCCGCAACTGATTGACCAAACGGTGGGCGAAGTTCTTGGGCTGCCTTTCCCAACCATAAGCCACCGTCACTCGGAGAACTAGCCAATCAGTCAGGTTGCTTTGAATAGCCTCTTCAACCCGAAGCTTTTGCCAGCCGTATTCGTTGACCGGATCCGGCCCGTCCTCTTCGGAATACGGGCCATCCTGGCCGTTAAAGACGTAATCCGATGAATAGTACACCAGCTTGACACCTGAATGCCTCAGGAGCTCAATGAGCCGCAGCGGTGAATCGACATTGATGCGCTTAGCTAGATCGGGGTTGGATTCCACCCAATCAACGTTGGGAATCGCCGCCGGCAGGTAAACCACGTTGGGGTCGAATTCCTGAAGAATACGGTCAAGATCCGCGTCGTTGGAGAGATCTAGAAAGGTCAAATCGGATCCCGGCCGGCCGCAGTAAGTCCCCATGACCGCCTCGCCGTTTCTGGCGGCTTCACGGTAAAGGTGCGAGCCAATTAGGCCGGAAGCGCCGATGATTAATTCTCTCATCTGGTTAACTTCCTCATCAGCGATTCTTCAGTTGCCAGTCATAGGGAATCGGGTTATCGAAAGGGTCCAGGCGAACGATCTCCTCCGGATCGTGAGGTATGGTAGCGCAGTTGGCCACTAAAGCCATGGTTGTTCCGATCCCCTTAAAGCCATTCCAAACTCCGGGCGGGATCTGGACCAACGCATATTTCGATTCGCCAATGAATATTTCTTGCAGCTCCCCGAAGCTCGGCGACCCCTCCCGGTCATCGTAGAGCACCAGCTTGATCATTCCGACCACACAGGCGTAGTTCAGGGTCATTTTTTTGTGCAGGTGCCAGCCCTTGACGACGCCCGGGTAAACCATGGAAAAATAGATTTCTCCGAAGCGCTCGAAATGGGGATCGTCAGCACGCAGCATATGCATAATCTTGCCACGTTCGTCAGGTAGCTGTCTCAAGGGCTGTACCCGGACCCCATCTATCAAGATCGACCCTCCCTCAAAAACGCGGCGTACCATTCAATGGTCTCCCGCAATCCCTCCCGCAGCCCATACTCCGGCGTCCAGCCCAAGGCAACCCTGGCTTTTTCAACCGAAAGGTACTGAGAGCGGATTTCGCCTTGGGCGCGATTCATGACAACCGGGTGGAGGTTCGGGCAGTCCATCAGTTCCTGAATGGCCCCGACCAGCTCCATAACGGTCAGGGGCATATTCGGTCCAAAATTGAAGCTCTGTCCCCAAATCGCCCGGTTTTCCAGGGCCTCGGCCAGGCTCAGGTAGGCCCGGGCGACGTCTCTAACATAGATGTAATCTCTGACGAAAGTGCCGTCGCTGCGGATCAGCGGCCGTTCTCCGAGCAGGAATGATCTGATCGTGCCCGGAACGATCCGGCTCCAGTTGAGATCGCCGCCGCCAAAGATGTTGCCGCAGCGCGCGATGGCTACTGGTAGATTATAAGTGTGATGGTAACTTTGGGCCAAAAGATCGGCGCAACTCTTGGAGACCTCGTAGGGATGGCGTCCTTGCAGAGGCATATCTTCGACATAAGGGAGTTCGGGTTGTTCACCGTAGGCCTTGTCGCTCGAAGCAATAACGACCTTTTTGACCAACTCAGAGTGGAGCCTGCAGGCTTCGAGCAGGTTGTAAGTTCCCCTGATGTTGGCTTCGAAGGTGGGGAGCGGAAATCGGTGGGCCGTTCCAACGATCGTCTGGGCCCCCAGGTGAAAGACCGTTTCAACCTCGTGCTCGTTAACCGCCCGCTCCACCGCCCAGAAATCCTCGAGCCTGCCGCTGACCACGGTCACGCGGCGGATATCATCGCTGCGGTATAGCTCTGATTGAGGATCGGGATCGCGCACAAGCGCCACCACGTAGGCGCCCCGTTCAAGCAGATCCTTGACCAGCCACGACCCGACCATTCCAGTGGCACCGGTTACCAATACCCGGCGACCTTCCCAAAAAGACGCCGCCACCTCTTCTACCCTCTCCATAGCTTCCAGGGCGCCTTTCCGCTCTCCCATAGGCTTTCAAGAAGACGGACGTCCCTCAGGGTATCCATGCACTGCCAGAAGCCGTCGTGCCGGTAAGCCGCCAACTGGCCGTCTCGGGCTAGCCGTTCTAACGGGTCCCGCTCCAAAATGGTCTCGTCTCCGGCGAGGTAATCGAGCGCCGCTGGCTCGAAAACAAAGAATCCCCCATTGATCCAGCCCTCGCCTATCTGGGGCTTTTCGATGAATTCAGTGACCACTTCATCCTTAATAGAAACCCCGCCAAAACGGGAGGGTGGGCGGACCACCGTCACCGTCGCCAGCCGCCCCTGCTGGCGATGAAAGGCTAGCAAACCAGAAATATCAATGTCTGCCACCCCGTCCCCATAAGTGAGCATGAAGCTCTCACCCTCCAGCCAGGGCGAGAGCCGCTTGACCCGGCCCCCGGTTTGGGTGTTAAGACCGGTGTCAACCAGGTGGACCGTCCAGTCCTCACGCTCCCCATCATGAACCTTGACCTCGCCACTGCCGAGGGAGACGCTCAGATCACCTCGGGTACAATGATAATTGAGGAAATACTGCTTGATGTACTCTCCCTTGTAACCGAGCGCGACCAGGAACTCCTTATGGCCCAGCGCGGCATAAATATTCATAATGTGCCACAGGATCGGCCGCCCTCCGACCTCGACCATCGGTTTTGGTCTAACGGCCGTTTCTTCCGAAAGCCGGGTTCCTAGACCCCCGGCAAGAATCACGACTTTCAATCGATACCCCTCCGTGCCAAAAAAGTAGCTCCCGCCTTAGGTTGAGTAGCCGCCGGGATTCCTTCGTCTCCAATTCCATGCGGTATCAATAATCGGTTCCAAGCCTGGGTAAAGGGGTCTCCAGCCAAGTTCCCAGTTAGCCCGGTCAGCTCCAGCCACAAGTGCAGGCGGGTCTCCCGGACGGCGGGGCCCGATCTTAACGGGAAAATCAACGCCAGTCACCAGACGGGCCGATTCAATCACCTCCAGGACCGAATACCCGCGCCCAGTTCCAAGGTTATAGCTGGCTGACTGGCCGGAACGGGCCAACGCTTGGATCGCCCGGAAATGGGCAGAGGCCAGATCGCAGACGTGGACATAGTCCCTCACGGCAGTCCCGTCCGGTGTCGGGTAATCAGCGCCGAAAATCTCTACTGCTTCCTTGCGGCCCAGCGCCGCCAGGAGAATATTTGGGATCAGATGGGTTTCCGGAGTATGGTCCTCGCCAATCCGACCGTCAGGGTGGGCCCCGGCGGCGTTGAAATAACGCAGGGACACGTGGCGCAACCCATAGGCCCGGTCGTACCAGTGAAGAATCCGTTCCATCATAAGTTTTGATTCCCCGTAAGGGTTGACCGGCTGCCGCGGGTGATCTTCAGTCATGGGAACCGCCTCGGGTTCGCCATAGACGGCGCAGGTTGACGAGATTACCACCCACGGCACCTCAGAGGCGACCAGCGCATTGCAGAGATTCAGCCCGTTGGCCACATTGTTGGCAAAGTAGGCGGCCGGGTTTTGGACCGATTCTCCCACCAGACACGAAGCGGCAAGATGAACACAACCGTCGAAACGGCGGCTTTGGAGGAGCTTGGTCAAGATATCTCGGTTAGCCAGATCGGCGACGACAAGTTCCGCTTCTCCAACGGCCTCAGCATGGCCGATGGAAAGGTTGTCATAGACGACCGCCTCGTGCCCACCGTCCAAGAGCGCCCTCACCACGTGGCTGCCCACGTACCCGGCCCCGCCGGTCACCAGGATGCGCATTCGGTTAACCCCAATCGATTGCTAAAGTATCCGATTGTCGACCGGAGTCCCTCCTCAAGCGGCACTTCGGGTTCCCATTTCAGGACAAGTTTGGCCAGAGAAATATCTGGGCGCCTTTGGGTGGGATCATCGCCGGGAAGGGGCCGGAAATCGATCGATGAGCCTGAACCCGTCTGCCTGATGACCTGCTCGGCCAGTTCGAGGATAGTGAATTCCCGAGGGTTTCCAAGGTTGACCGGCCCCGTGAAATCGTCGGGTGTGTTCATCAACCGGATCAGGGCCTCGATCAGGTCACTGACGTAACAAAAGGATCGTGTTTGCCGCCCGCTTCCATAGACGGTCAGCGGCTGGCCGGTAAGCGCTTGAACTATAAAGTTTGAGACTACCCGCCCATCTTTCGGATGCATCCGCGGTCCATAGGTATTGAAGATGCGGGCGATCTTGATCCGGACGCTATTTTGTCTATTGTAGGAAAAGAATACCGCCTCGGCGCAGCGTTTGCCCTCGTCGTAACAGGCGCGCACCCCGATCGGGTTGACGTTGCCCCAATAGCCTTCCGGCTGCGGGTGAACTTCGGGATCGCCGTACACTTCGCTGGTTGAAGCCTGCAGGATCTTGGCTCCAACCCGTTTGGCCAATCCAAGCATATTAATGGCGCCCATAACGCTGGTCTTGATGGTCTTGATCGGGTTATTCTGGTAATGCACCGGTGAGGCGGGACAAGCCAGATTATAGATCTCGTCAACTTCCAGTAGAATCGGGTTAACGATGTCGTGCCGGATCAGTTCAAATCTCGGCAGGTCCAACAGGTGGGTAATATTGTCTTTGGACCCACAGTAAAAGTTATCGAGGCAGAGCACCTCGTGCCCCTCGGCAAGAAGCCTTTCGCAGAGATGAGAACCCAAAAACCCCGCCCCGCCGGTAATCAAGATCCGTTTGGTCTCATGCATTGGCTGTTGGTCTCCCGATGCAAAAGTATTGAATCCCCAGCTTCTTCATTTGGCTGGGCTCATACTGGTTGCGCCCGTCGAAAATAACTGGCATTACCAGCGCTTTCTTGATCTTTAGGAACTCTGGGCCGCGAAATTGAGGCCATTCCGTCACCAGGGCCAGGGCCTCGGCCCCCTCCAAGGCCGCATAGTTGTTGTCAAAATACTTGACGGCAGGATTCTCTCCAAAAATCTCCCTAGCCCGATCTGTCGCTGCCGGATCGTAGGCCTGAACTATGGCTCCTTTTGACAAGAGGCCATTGATCAGCTCAATCGAAGGCGCCTCGCGCATATCATCGGTATGGGGCTTGAAGCTGAGGCCCCAGACAGCGATTTTCCTGCCTTCGAGGCTGCCATTGAAATAACTATAAATCATTTCAAAAAGCCGATGCTTCTGCCTTTGGTTAACCTCGTCGACGGATCGGATAATTTTACATTCAAGGTCATATTCCTGACCGGTTTGAATCAGCGCTTTCACATCTTTAGGAAAACATGAACCTCCGTATCCGAGCCCGGCGTAAAGGAAAGCCATACCAATCCGCCGGTCAGATCCGATACCAAGGCGGATTTCCTCAATGTCGGCTCCGGTTGCCTCGCAAAGCCGGGCGATTTCGTTCATGAAGCTAATCCGGGTAGCCAGCATGGCGTTGGCGGCATATTTGGTTAGTTCGGCCGACGGGATACTCATGAAGTACAGTGGATGGTTGTTTCTGAGGAAAGGCGAGAAGAGCTGTTTCATGAGTTCGGCCGTCCGGACGTTATCGGTGCCGATGACGACCCGATCCGGCTTCATGAAATCTTCAATGGCTGAGCCTTCTTTTAAAAATTCGGGGCAAGAAACCACATCGAATTCAAGGTTTGTCATACCCCTAAGAACTAACTCTTGCCGGATCGCCTGACGCACTTTCTCCGCCGTACCAACTGGAACCGTCGATTTGGTGACAACAATCTTGTAATCCTCGACTAGGCGGCCGATATTTCTGGCCACCGAAAGGACGTGGGTGAGATCGGCCGCTCCGTCACCATTCGGCGGGGTGCCGACGGCGATAAAGAGAAAGAGACTGTCCCGCACTGCCTCTTCAAGATCGGTTGTAAACGATAACCGACCCTGCCCGGCATTGCGCTTGACTAGATCTTCAAGGCCCGGCTCGTAAATTGGGATCCTTCCTTGGTTCAGTTGATCCACTTTTCGCTGATCAATATCGACACACCTGACGGTGTTTCCCATTTCCGCGAAGCAGGCCCCGCTTACCAGTCCAACATAGCCGGTTCCAATCATGCAGATGTGCATCGTCTACCTGGCCTCTCCCGTCTTGATCTTGTCAGATTTTTAGCCCAGCTCAATCCCCAGCCCCGGCCACCCCCGCCGGTCTGGATCGGCCAATTTTTTCCTGAACCGCCTTGAGAATCACGCCATTGCTGCACCGCCCGCCCGCGATCGCCTCCCGCAGATCATCCAGCAGACCTTGAAGCCGGGGCTCCGAGAGCCGCTCCGTTCTGGCCACGAAGATTCGCTCATGCCTGGTGGCCATGGTGCCCTCCTCGGCCGTGAGCAGCTCTTCGAACAGCTTCTCGCCGTCCCGGATGCCCGTGTAGACGATCGGAATATCCTCGTCCGGTTCAAAGCCGGACAGGCGGATCAAATCGCGGGCCAGGTCGAGGATTTTTACAGGTTTCCCCATGTCGAGGACGAAAACCTCCCCGCCCGTGCCCATAGACCCGGCTTGAATCACAAGCTGCACGGCCTCGGGAATCGTCATGAAGTAGCGGACCATCCGGGGATCGGTGACCGTCACCGGACCGCCAGCCGCGATCTGCTTCTTAAAAAGCGGCACCACGCTCCCGCGGCTCCCCAGAACGTTGCCGAACCTGACGGCGACGAAGACGGTGGAACTGTCGCGGGCCAGCGCCTGCACGATCAATTCGGCCGCCCGCTTGGTCGCCCCCATGACGCTGGTGGGATTAACGGCCTTATCGGATGAAATTAGAACAAAACGCTTGGCCCCATAATCTTTCGCCGCCCGTGCCACGTTGAAGGTGCCGAAGACGTTGTTCTTGACGGCTTCCTCAGGATTATGCTCCATCAGCGGGACATGCTTGTGCGCCGCGGCGTGAAAAACCACCCCGGGCCGGAAGCGCTCGAAGACCCTTGCAACGCGGTTACGGTCTTGCGCGTCGGCGATGACGGGAACGGCCTGCAAGTCCGGATAGGCCGCTCGAAGTTCTAAATCGATATGGTAGATGCTGTTCTCGCCGTGACCCAAAAGAATCAGGCGCCCGGGATTGAACCGGGCCACTTGCCGGCAGATCTCCGAACCAATCGACCCGCCCGCCCCGGTCACCAGGATGGTTTCACCGCTCAAATACCCGGCGATGGCCTCGATATCAATCCTAATCTCGTCGCGTCCAAGCAAGTCCTCAATTTGAACGTCGCGGATCTGCGAGATCGAGACGTTTCCGTTCACTAGCTCGTAGAGTTTAGGGAGAGTCTTGAGTTGGAGCCCGAGTGAGCGGCCTTTGTCAACCACCTCGCGGATGACCCCGCGCCCGGCGCTCGGGACGGCAATGATCAAATGCGTCACCGAATGGCGGTGAACCACCTTTTCAAAGTCGGCCTGCGTTCCCAAAACGGGCTGGCCGGCCACCCTCAAGCCCTTTTTCTTTGGGTCATCGTCGATGAACCCGATCACGGCGCAGCCCGCCTCGGGGTGCTTGTCCAGTTCCCGGGCCAGCATCGCCCCGGCGTCGCCCGCCCCAAAGATGAGGGTTGGATTCCCGGGAACCCGCCCGCGCTCCGCTCTGCGCCTCTGGTAATAATCCCGGCGCAGGCGCAGTGACAGCCGGATTAAGCCGGTGCCCCCGATCGTTAAAAACCACCCGATGATTAAGGCGCTGCGGGGAAAGCCATCGTTTTGCAGCTCATAGATGATGACCCACGACGCGGCCGTTTCGGCGGAGACAGCCCAGACTACCCGCAGCAGTTCCGGCAGGCTGGCGTAGGCCCAGGCCTGGCGGTACAGACCAAAGAGGTGGTAGGTCAAAAGCTTGACGGGCAGGATCAGGGGAAGGACCTTGAGGTAAACCGCCAGGTATCTCAGCGGGATCTCACCGTCAAAACGGATGGCCAGGGCCAGCACCATGGCGGTTATCGACGCGATAACATCCAGCACCCCAAGGAACAGCCGTCGCCGCTCGGACCAACCCATCGTACCCCTCCTTCCCGCCGCCGCTCAAACTTACCGAGGGTATGCCTTCCGGGGGCTCTCCCCCAGGGCGTGAACCTCAAACCCATGCTCGCGCCATAGCTGATGGTCGAGAAAATGGCGCGTATCCAGAAGAATCCTGGTCCGCATCCGCTGGCCGATCTGCTGGGGGTGCAGGAACCTGAACTCCTCGTGATCGGCCACCAAGACGACGCAGTCGGCGCCAGAAAACGCCTCGGTCAGACCGGAAAGATCATGCTCAAAATCGCGAACGTGCGGGTCATAGATGGCGTAAGCAATCTCGCGCCGCCTCAGGCCGGCCAGAATCGCCAGGGCCGGTGATTCGCGGGCGTCATCAATATTTCCTTTGTAACTTACTCCAAGCACGGCCACCTTCGGGTTGGGCACAGCGGGCAACAAACCGGCGATCCGGGCGGCGACATGGTCGGGCATCCCGTCGTTGGTCCGCCGCGACAGGGCGATTATCTGCGCCAGGTCCGGAGTCTTTTCCACCACGAACCAGGGATCAACCGCCAGACAGTGACCGCCTACTCCCGGCCCCGGCCAATGGAGGTTGACCCGCGGGTGGCGGTTGGCCAGGCGGATAACCTCCCAGGCGCTGATGCCGATCGACTCGCAGATCTTGGCCAGCTCGTTGGCCAGCGCGATGTTGACGTCGCGATAGGTGTTTTCCATCACCTTGACCATCTCGGCCGTGGTGGCGTCGGTGGTAAAGATTTGGCCCTCGCACACCTTTTGATAAAGAGCTTTGGCCGCCTCGGCCGACTCCCGGTCTATCCCGCCGATCACCCGGTCATTTTGGATCAGTTCTTTGATGATCCGGCCCGGCAGGACGCGCTCGGGGGAATGGGCCACCAGCAGGCCGCTCCCGGCCTTGAGCCCGCTGCGTTCCAGGATTGGGACTAGCAGGTCGGTAGTGGTTCCGGGCGGCGACGTTGATTCGAGGATTACCAGGTTGCCCCGGCGCAGCGAGGGCACGATGCTTTCGGCCGCGCTGATGACGTAAGACAGGTCGGCTTTCTTGTCATGGGTCAGGGGGGTGGGCACGGCGATCAGGAAGACATCAGCCTCGGCCGGCTGAGTTGCCGCCCGCAGGTTTCCCGAGTTGACGGCCGCGCTGACGACCGTTTTCAGCCCCGGTTCTTCGATGGGGAGCCGCCCGCGGTTCACCGTGTCGACTAAACGAGGGTTGATGTCGACGCCCAGAACCTCAAAGCCATTGGTCGCGAAGATGGCGGCCGTGGGAAGGCCGATGTAGCCCAGGCCGAGCACGCAGAGCCGCTTCATGATCCGATACCCGCCCCACCGGCCTTTTTCTGGCCCTGATGGCCGTAATAATAGTAGTACCGGTAATCATCGCCCGTATAGGTGACATCGTTGAGCACCACCCCCAGGATGCGGGCACCGGCTTTCTCCAGGAGGTTCCTGGCCTCGAGCGCCATCTCGTTCTGGGCCACCCGGGAGCGGACCACCAGAATGACGCCGCTCACCAGGCTGGACATGATCGCCGCGTCGGTCACCGCGACCGCCGGGGGCGAGTCGATCAAAATCTGGTCATAGGCCTCCTGAGCCCGGGCTAGGACATCGCGCATCATTGGCGACCCTAGCAGTTCGGATGGGTTCGGGGGGATTGGGCCCGAGGTCAGCAGGTCCAGGCCCGGGATAACGTCCCGGTTGACGGCCTCACCCAAATCTCCCCTGCCCACCAGCAGGTTGGTCAGGCCGCGGTGGTTGGAAAGCCCAAAAACCTTATGCTGAACCGGCCTGCGCAGGTCGGCGTCGATGATCAGCAGCCGCTTGCCGGCCTGGACCAGGGTGACGGCCAGATTAGCCAGGGTCGTCGATTTGCCCTCGCCCGGCCCGGCGCTGGTTACCATAATGCTTTTGAGCGACTCCTCGGGGGCCGAGAACTGAAGGCTGGTGCGCAAGGTGCGGTAGGCCTCGGCCACCGGCGACTTGGGGTTCAGGTGGGCGATCAGCCCGTTGGCAAAGTCGTCTTCGCGTTGTCTGGGCATGGCGTCGCCTCTCCTTTACAGTTCGGGGCCGGCCGGCGCGGGTGCCGGATCTCGCTTGCCCTGCCGCCGGGCCTCGCCGTTGATCTTGGGGATGCTCCCGAGGACCGGCAGCCCGAGCCTGCGCTGCACGTCATCGGCCGTCTTGATCGTGTTATCGAGATGCTCCAGCAAAAAGGCCAGCATCACCGAGACCATCAGCCCGAGAACGCCGGCCATGGCCATGTTCATGGACTTGCGCGGTTTGACCGGCGCATGGGGCTTGAGGGCCGGCGAGACGACCATGACGTTGGTCTCGCCCAGGTTGACCGAACGGGCGATTCGGGTCTCGGTGATCTTCTCCGAAAGCAGGGTCTGGGTTTTTTTCAGCCTGGCCACAGTCGCCTGCAGGCTCTCGAGCTCGGTGCGCTTGCCGCTCAGCTCGGCCTGCAGGTCGCGGATCCGTTTTTCGAGCGTTTCAGCCTGCTGCGCCACGGCCTTGGCCTGGGCCTCTTTTTCGGCCAGGGCCAGCCGCCTCTGGTCGAGGGTCTGGGTCAGGCTGACCCAGACCGGGTTCAGCTCATGGCGTTTGACTGGGTTGGGGCCTTCTGAAGTGGTCTCGATTGTCTGCGGCACACCCTTCAGGCTTTCCTCGAGCTTGGCCACCCCGGCTGAAAGCAGGCTGTGCTCGATCTGCGCCTGGGTTAGGGCTGACTGGTACTTGGTATAGTCGTCTGACCGGGCCTTAAGCTCTTGTTCCAGGAAGGCCGGGCCGCGCGGCTGTGCCTCGGATTTTGTTAATTTCTGGACCGCTTCCTTAAGTTCCTTCTCGACGTTGGCCACCTGGGTCTCCAGAAAATGGACCGACCTGGCCATCTGTTCCTGGTTTGATTCTGAGATATAGTTCAGGAACTCCCGGCTCATGGCGTTGCCGATCGCCACCGCCAGGTCGGGGTCGGTGTTCTCGACCGTAACCTGGATCAGGTTGGTGTCCTTGATTCCCTTGGCTTGAACCATTCCCCCCAGGGAGGCGGGGGAGTAGCCCATTTCGTTGAGCTTTAGAGCCCCGATGATCCTGGAAAGGATGGCCGGGCTGGTCAGTTGGTTGACGTAGCTGTTGAGGGTCAATACCGGGATCCGCGAAAGGTTGCCGACCACCCCCTGCAGGCCCTCCTCCTGACGGATAGCCTGCTGGCTGGGAGCGGCGTTGGCCACCATCATCACCATCTGGGTTTGGTATACCGGAGGCAGGACAAAAAAACTGAAGATGGCGCTGATGGCCACTGCCGAGAGGGTGATCAGGGCGATGACGGCGCGCCACTTGTGCAGGATCTTCAGGTAGGAACGCAGATCAACTTCAAAGAGCTCTGGCTGGTTTTGCGGCTGCAGGTTTGGCTCAGGCACGGTATTCTCTCGCTTTCCGGCATGATTGGCGTGATTCGCGCCGTCTGACAAATCGGCCCGGCCTTTCTCAGCCCCCGGCCTTTCTCAACCCCCGGCCAGGGCGAGAATCTGCCCATATTCGGCCCCGGTCCCAGGGTCGGTGGCCAGGAACGGGGCGAGTATCGACCGGGCCCGGTCGGGGTGGCCGGATTTTTCAAGGGCGGCCGCCGCCCAGAGGGCCGCTTCAGGGCCGAGGTTCTGGTCTTTGATCAGGGGATCCAGGCGTCTGGAGGCCGCTTCGTAGTTGCGGCGCAGGAACTCGGCCTGCCCGAGGGAAAGGGCCAGACCAGGGGTGACGCCCAGCCGTGGCCCTGCCCAGGGTATCTTGCTCCGCCTGGCCCGGGCGGCTCTCGAGGCGATCCGCTCTTCTAATTCTAGTGCCGAGGTCAGATGCTGCCCGGCCCGGGAGGGGTCGCCCGTCATCAGGTGAGCCCGCGCCGCCAGGGTGTGCGCCCGGGCTGATCGCTCGTAAGCCATGACTCCTAACGGGAAACGCTCGACCAGATGGTCGGCGGCCCGGGCGGCGTCGTCGAGCCGGCCCTGCCAGAGGTAGAGATCGACTAAGCCCATGGCCACTACCAGGTTGTTGGGCTGAGCCCGCGCGGCCAGTTCGGCCATCTCGCGGGCGCGCTCGCGCCGCCCGGGGTCGCCGGTGGCGATGGCCAACGCGGTGTGAATCTGAGAAAGATCGAAGGGGTAGGCGGCCGAATATGGATCAAGACGGCGGGCGGTTTCGAGGTGGCGCTCGGCGGCGGGATAGTCTTTGGCCAAAATCGCCTTGGCCCCGGCGGCCCCAAAGGCCCCCGCCCGGTAGAGGTTGATCGAGGGAACGGCCACCGCTATCGCCAGCGCCACCGCAACAGCCGCCAGCCCCAGGGAATGGCTCCCGCTCAGGTCTCTCCGGCTTGAGCTTGGCTGGACCCGCGATACGCTGCCAACCCGCGATACGCTGCCGGCCAGCGCCCAGAGAACGATGGCCAGGGCCGGCATGGAGAGGTTAAAGTCGATGGCGCTGTGAACGAAAAGCGCCAATGAGGCGATCACGGCCGGCCAAACTGTCGGGTCGGCCGGGCTGGTCAGATGATCCCAGGCCCGGCGCGCCAGCCAAGCGAATATCGCCAGAAGGCAGGCCAGGCCGAGCAGCCCGGTTTCGACCAGTGTCTCGGCGAAGTGATTATGCGCCTCGCTCGTCCAGTAGAGAACCGTTTGGTACTGGTGGTAGAGGGCGTTCCAGGCGCCGCCCCCGGCGCCGATCAGGTAGGCGGTCCACGGATAAGACGCAAAGATGGCTACGGCGTCGCGGGTGTACTCGATGCGCCCGCTAAGGGTGACCTCACGCGGGACAATCAACCCGGCCCGGGCCTGGATCGGATCGGGCACCAATTGGTCGAGGCCCGAGGGCAGGGCCTGAGAGGCATACCAGAAGTAGTATCCGGCCGTCACCAGCACATATATCGTGGCGGCCAGGCCCAAAGCCAGGGTCACCGGCCGGGGCCAATCCTGCCGGCGCACCCAGGCAGCCGCTAGGCGGTAGAGCGTCTCGGCCAGCAGGGCCACCAGGCCGGCCAGGGCGATCCAGGCCAGCCCTTTAAGGGCGGCCGGGCCACCGACCCCGGCCCGCGTCCAGAGCAGCCGGCTGACCAGAAACGAGCCGGTGATGAGCACCGCCTGGCTGAAAAGCATCCGCGGCCGGTCTTGCGGCCGCAGCCCAACCAGAAGGATTACGAGGAAAACGGGGTAGACCACCCAGACCCCGCGCGAAAGGCTGCCCAGAATCGCCAGGTTGATCAGGGCCAGGCCGGCGGGATAAACCAGGCGCCCGGCCGGGCTGCCGGCCGAGGCCCAGAGCCCCGTGCCGAGCAGTGAGCCAACCATCAGGAAAGCCGCCATGGTGTTCGGATACTGAAAGGTGGAGCCGATCCGGCCGCCAACGTAACCCCCGGGGAAATTGAACAGCCCCAGGGCCGAAGCCAGCCCGACCGCGGCCACCCCGACCGCCGACAGAAAGATAACCTGCAGCAGCCGCCGCCGACCGGCGGGGTTGGAAAAAAGCTGGGCGGCGGTCCAGTAGACCATGAAATAGCCGGTATTTCGCAGGAATTCGCTCAGGGCGGTTCGGAAATCAACCGCTGTCGTCAACGCCAGGCCGTAGGCAGTCGCCAAGCCCACTACAGCCAGGTCGATCCGGGCATATATTTGGCTCTCTCTCCAGATAAGCTTGTCAAGGACCGTCAGAAGGAAAATGGCCGCAACCGCCGCCAGGACCGGCAGCAGGTCCGACTCAAAGAACAGCCCGCGCTGGATAGGGCTGGCGAAAACAACCAGGTAAAAGCCCGTAATGGAGAAGATCTTGAGGTCAAGGTTCAACAGCGGTTTCGACATATCCTGGACATTCTTCATATCTTGGAGATTCTTCGCTAAAATTCATCAGTATCCTTTTAGAGAGCTTTAAGTTTGTGTAAAAATTTAGGGCTCCCGCCGTTTGGACGGGAGCCCGATTCGGTAACCGTTTTCTTAGCTCGCTCGTAAAGCTCGCTGTTGGCTGATAGCTGTTAGAGGTCGCCCAAGGAGCCCATGACCCGCTTGATCATGGTCGCGCCCTCGGCGCGGGTAGCATTGGCCGCCGGGGCAAACCGGTCGTCCGAACGGCCTTTGAGCAGGCCATCCTTGACCATGGCGGCCGAGGCCTCGAAGGCCCAATCGGCTATCTGTGCCCGATCACTGTACTTGGCCATCAGTGAGTCGGTCAGCTCGCCGCGCTTGGCGACCTTGACCTTGCCTTCAAGCTCGAGCGCCCGTGTCATCATGACCGCCATCTCCTGGCGGGTAATCTTGGCGTCCGGCCTGAAGGAGCCATCGCCCAGGCCCTTGACGATACCAGCGTTGGCTGCCGCCGCCACCGCCCCCGCGTACCAGGCACCTGCCGGCACATCGGAGAAGGCCAGTTTGGGTGCGGCCAGGTCGTCAAGATCCAGTGTCCGCTGGATCATGGCCGCGAACTCGGCCCGGGTGACGCTGGCCTCGGGATCGTAGCCGCCGCCGGTCCGGCCGGTCACCACATGGCGCGAGGCCATCAGCTCAACATCGTTCTTGGCCCAGTGGCTGGCCATATCCGGGAAGCTCCTGTCAAAGAGCATTACCGAATAGAGGCTGAAGTGTTTCAGCTTGGCCACCGCTTTGCCGGTGACCGGATCGACCTTGCTGCGGCGGACGTACTGCCAGAACGGCTTATCCAGCTTTTGGCCCGTCTTCGGGTCGGCCGTGACAAAACGGTAAAGACCAGCTTTCGGGGCCTGGCTGGCTGAGAGCTTGGCCTGGTTGTAGTTTACCGAAACCTCGATCCGCTTGCCGAAAGCGAGCGGCTGGGCGACCGTGGAGTCCGCCTTTTTGACGGCCAGGCTAAGGTTGATGATGTTCGAGGCCGCCGCCAAGGCACCGGCAACCGCCGGAACGGCCATCCTGGCCTCCTCGATGGCCTTCTGGGCTTCTCCAGCCTCGCTCCCGGTGACATTCCTCGCCGACAGCTCAACCCTGGCCCCGGCGCCCGCCCCCTTCAGTGCCTCCTGAGAAACGGTCCCAGGCGGGATCACAAAACTGACCTCGCCGGTGCTGACGACCAGGTTCTTGGCGGCCTCAGCGATCTTGGCGACCGTATCAGCCGGGAGATCGACCTTCCTCGTGGCCATCTTAGCGGCCGTGCCGGTGAAGTTGATCTTGATTTCGGTCGAGGCAGTCGAAGCGATCTCGGCAAGGATCTTGGTCGGGACAATTGTGACCGTAGCCTGGTTCGCCGCCTGATCGGTCGTCACCTGGCCAAGGGCGTGATCAACCGTCACCGGAACCGCCGGTGCCGTGACGCCGGTGCCAGGGCTCGAAACCTCGGGCGGCCTGAAGATCAACGTTACGTAGATCTTTCGGGCAACCGAGTCTTCGTAGATGTTTTGGTAGACGACCGTGGAGGTGGTGGGAATGGTCACATTCGACGGAGCCAGATAGCGGAGAGACAGGATGTTGTTGTAGACAGAGTGGTAAACCGCCCCGGCGGTGCCGGTATAAACCCCGCCGTAGACAACGGTTCCGGCTATCTGGGTGATCTTGCCCTGGCCCGAATCCTGGAACAACAAGTCAAAGACGATATTGTCCCAGGTGGCCTGAGTCACCGGGCTGATCTGGACCTCGACCTGCTGCTGTGTGCCGACCGTAGAGAAGGTTGGGGTGGTGCCCGCCGTAGGCGACGCTTCGGCCCGACCTCCCCCCACCATCCCGGCGCTACCCAGGATAATTGTAAGAAGGAAGGCGGTAAATACTACGAGGCAGACGTTCCCCACAAAGGTCTTTTTCATAGCGTACATAACTTCTTTCACCTCCTTCCCTGCACAGTGGTTCCCCGAGATGGGAACACTTAGACTAAGAATATCACATTTTGGAAACTATCGGTGGGTTATTTAATTTTTTCGCGCAATAATTTGATAGCTCTTTCAAGCTGGGGATCACCTTCAATCGCGCGGTCAGCTCTCCCATGGGCCTCCAGACCCTTCGACGCCTGGAAAGCCCTCAGGGCCGCCTCAGTTCTCGGCCCGCTCGACGGAATCTTCGGACCGAGA
>JBGFRN010000005.1:0-3503 GCA_041695105.1 Bacillota bacterium
GACTGGGGCTACGAACTGGCCAAGGCCGAGTTCGGCGATGTGACCATCACGGAGCAGGAACTCTGGGACAACCACGGCGGCAAGCAGCCCGAGGGCAAAATCGTCATCAAGGACCGCATCGCCGACATCATCTTCCAGCAGCTCCTGCTGCGGCCCGACGAGTTCGACGTGCTGGCCACTCCGAACCTAAACGGCGACTACCTCTCTGATGCCGTGGCCGCACAGGTGGGCGGTATCGGTATCGCCCCGGGATCCAACATCAGCGATGGCTACGGGCTCTTTGAGGCCACCCACGGCACGGCGCCCAAGTACGCCAACCTGGATAAGGTGAACCCCGGCTCAGTCACCCTCTCCGGCGTCATGATGCTGGAGTTCATGGGCTGGGACCAGGCTGCCGACATGATCATCCGGGCCCTGGAAACCACCATCAGCCAGAAGGTCGTCACGTACGACTTCGCCCGGTTGACCGAAGGGGCCAAAGAGGTCAAGACCTCGGAGTTTGCGACTGCGGTGATCGGGAACATGAAATAAGGATTTGGGGCGCTTCCGCAGGGACAGAGCGATGCCGTCGGCGGCATCAGCCTGCGGGGAGCGCCATAGGGTGGGGGCGCCACTGGGGTGTGGCGCCCTCGCCTGGTATCAGGGTCGCAATTAACATAAAGGGGCGGGCCGGTCTTGGCCGGAGGCAGCGACATTCCGGGGACAGTGGTTTCCAACCCGCCTCTCAGTCACGAACAGGCATTTTAAGGAACGATACTAGAGCAGGAGGGGCGATTGATGATCAAGAGAAACAAGATCACTATCATCGGAGCCGGGAACACCGGCGCGACCTGTGCCCACTGGGCGGCCTCAAAGGAATTGGGCGATATCGTGCTGATCGACGTCATGGAGGGCATTCCTCAGGGCAAGGCCCTGGACCTGATGCAATCCGGCCCGGTGGAGGGCTTCGACGCCCAGATCGTCGGCACCAACGACTATGCCGACACGGCCAATTCTGACGTCGTCGTCATCACCGCCGGCATCGCCCGCAAGCCGGGCATGAGCCGGGACGACCTGATCAACACCAATGTGGGCATCGTGAAGGCCGTTACCGAACAGGCTCTGAAGTATTCGCCCAACGCTTACATCGTGGTCCTGACCAACCCCCTCGACGTCATGGCCTGGACCGCCTACAAGGTTTCCGGCCTGCCGAAGAACCGAGTTGTCGGCCAGTCGGGCGTTTTGGACACCACTCGTTTCCGGACTTTCATCGCCAATGAGTTGAAGGTCTCCTTTGAGGACGTCAATGCTCTGGTTCTCGGCGGGCACGGCGACGACATGGTCCCGCTGGTCCGGTGCTCGTCGGTTGGTGGCGTTCCCCTGGACAAGCTCCTGCCCAAGGAAACCATCGACCGGCTGGTGGAGCGGACTCGCAAGGGCGGCGCCGAGATCGTCAGCTACCTTAAGACCGGCAGCGCCTACTACGCCCCGGCCGCTTCGGTGGTCCAGATGGTCGAGGCCATCCTCAAGGACAAGAAGCGTGTTCTCCCGGCCGCCGCCTATCTGGATGGCGAGTACGGCGAGGACGACGTCTACCTTGGCGTCCCGGTCATCCTGGGCGGCAACGGCGTGGAGAAGGTTATCGAGCTGGAACTCACCGAGGAGGAGAAGTTGGCCCTGGCGGCTTCAGCCGGTCGGGTGCGGGAGCTCATCAAGACGGTGAAGCTCTAGTTGGCCTGTGGATTCGTGTGGGTGAGATTGAGCTGGCGGGTCAAGTTGGTGAGATGAAGCTGGAGAGACAGAGTTGGTGAGGTTTGCCTGTGGATTCGTGTGGGTGAGATTGAGCTGGCGGGTCAAGTTGGCGAAATGAAGCTGGAGAGATAGAGTTGGTGAGGTTTGCCTGCGGATTCGTGTGGGTGAGATTGAGCTGTGAGATCAAGTTGGTGAGATGACGTTTGTGAGATAAGCTGGGCCCCGGCGCCTTGTTTAGGGCGACCGGGGCCTGGTTATTGAGTCGGGTTGGACCGTGATCAGGGCTTCGAGCCCGCGTTGTTCCGAATCACTTTGTAGAATTCCCCACGCCTGCCCCAAGTGTAACCCCACCTTCCGTACGATTTTGCCTGGGGTCGGCCAGTGGACCACGATAATCGTTCAGCTATCCAAGTTCTATTCTTGCCTCCCATGCGCGCTGCGGTAATTATCATTGTCAGACACCCGCTTCACTCGCCGCTTTGCTGGTCGAGAAATTCGCGAAGCTGAAGACCCAAGTCTTTTTTTTCGTTTATGAGATCCATCGGCTTCACATCTGGATCCGGTGTAGTGGGGAAAGCTTGCAGGACGACGATGGCATTTCCATAAGAGAAAATCTCAACATCGGTGAGCGGGGGCCTGATACTTAGTTCGGACCCTTCCTCAGCATTACCTTGGCGATCAGGGACCGAGACGAACCCAACAATGTCCGGCTCCAAAGGACGAGAAATGTACATCATTACCAAGGCTATCGTGATCCTAGAGTCCGAAGATGTATAGAGGTACTCCACTTGAGAAGGCTTCGATTGGTCCCCATCTACGACTGTCATCTGGCGCTTCTCCCAAGCCATTTGAGGGTCAAATCCATAGAGTGTCGTATACCTCGGGAAGAACTCAATCAGTTCAAACCCATCTGGTCTGAACTTCTCCGGAAGGGCTTTTGCGAGACTCATGAAACCCTCATATGGGTTCGGATCATCTTCTATCCTTGCAGGTGGAGCTATTTGACGGCTTTGAGGTGGATCTGACTCTCGTCCCCTGCTGCAAGCCGGGAGCAGAAGGACCGTCAATAGTCCCACAATCAACACCCAAACACGAACCTTTTTCATGACTACACTCCCTCTCGAAGCGCGTCCTTGCCAGCGAGATTTCGGTAACGTGTGACGATCCCATAGAGCAGGGCTTGCCACGGAATCCCACACCCCCCCACCCGCAGGCAAGGAAGAATGACGGTTGCGCCAGTTAAGCTAAGGTTACGTTTGACGGCTAAATCAACCTGGTGAGAAGGAATTGAGTGGGGCTGAGCTTTGCAGAAACTGCAACTAGCTGTCAGCCGCCACATTCTTGTAGTTGTAGGCCCCAGCTCCGGGAGGATCTCCGTTCACGTTCCGGTACTCATGACCAATCAGAGTGCCAGTCGATGCGACCCGCTTCTCATACGTGGCGACACCGGTCACAAATCCCCCGGCGTTGTAGCAGTATGTATAGCCGACCTTACCTGCAGGCACCTCCCAACTGACCTCGACCGTAGTACTGGTATTCCATGACCAAGTGCCTCCGGCAGCGATGTTAACTTGGCCAGAAAGCTTAGCCGAGGCAAAGTTGACAAGGGGTGTTTTGACTTGCCCCTCAGTTCCAACCACAACCGAACCCGAAACGGTTACCGTGATGGTGTCGGACTTCTGCTGGGTCTAATCTCTTCACGGCTGACACTCCTTTCACCTGATCTAGCGCACGTTCATCGGGTCACATGGCTTCCTGTTCTGGGGGGACAA
>JBGFRN010000024.1:0-3490 GCA_041695105.1 Bacillota bacterium
GGCCGACCTGGGCCTCTTGGGCTCGGACGACGCCACCCGGGAGCTGTGGGTCCGGCGGGCGCCGCTCTACGCGTTCTGAGGCAGGACGTCTCTTGCGCGAGGGGTGAAACGTGAAACTTCGAACCTCAAGCCTCAAGAGGCGGGAGCTTGCTCTGAGGTCATCTCCTTCAGTAGTTGAGCGATCTCCGCTCGGATCACGGGAGAATCCTCATCCAGCGCCTCCCGCTTGGATGGGGGCAGAAATGCCAATCGCTCCCTGGCCTGCTTGACCAGCTCAAGTCGCTTCGACTCGGGTAGACTTTCGAAGAGTTGCCGGTTGCGCTCGGCTTCCTCCCGGCCGCGCCGCTCCTCGTCGATAGCCGCCCACTTCCTGGCGTTCTCAACTTGCTGCCTCTCCTGTCGAAACTGGGGTGTCTCGTACCCTGCCGGTGCCGAATAGTCCTCTTCAATCGCTTTACGCAGCCAGCCTGCTGGGTTCTTGTCGAGTAGTTGTCGGCGATGCTGTTTCAGGTAGGTGAAATAGTCAAGTTTTTCTTGGATCCGGTCCGGGTACTGCTCGGAGAGCCGCTTGGCCATCGACTGACTGAAGCCCTGATCCAGCAGCAGTTGAACCAGGCCCGGTGCGGTTTCCTCGTCGCTCAACTCGGGTGTTGGGGCAGGCTCAAAAGCTGGCTTAGCGAAGGTGTAGCGAACGAACCAGGTCTGGCCGTCTGCGGATAGACGATAGCTCCAACTTTGAAGATAACCTTGTTCACTGAGTTCTCTGTGTCCGATGTCCAGCTTTTGCTTTATCTGAGACGCGTACGGGATGTGTTCGAGATCGAGACCGAGATTCACAGAGGCCAGCGTATAAATTTCCAGCTCACAACTCTTGCGGCCCTGGTGCGAGCGCTTGTCCAGGACCCGATACAGTCGCTTTGATATGGTGGAGTTGAGGCCGAGATAGAAGCTCAAGTCAAGGCGCTTGATGTTCTTCTCTTGCAGGCTCTGAAAGAAAACCTCGTTGAAACGTACAAAGGTCAAGGGCATCCTCAACTGATCGGGACTGGTCCTTCCAACTTCGTGCTCGAAGATCTGGTAGTCGTCGAGCAGACCAAAGGCCACCGAGAGATAGCGTTTCCCTTTGGCGCTCCAGAAGCAATTCTTGGCTTGGATGTGTACACCGGTGAGTCGCTCCAACGCCTCTTCCAGGCGTCGGTAGCTCTTTCCATTGAGTGGCCAGCGTAGGAGTTGGATGGCCTCGTAGCGCGAAAAATGCACGACGCGGTCAATAATACCCTGATCGGTAGCCAGTTTGAGCAGTACCAGGATGACATCGTCGTCTCCAGGGAGAGGAAGCCCATACTTATCGGCACCGGTGACGACCCACTTCTGGTCGACCTGGGTCCCGTCCGGCAGAGTCTGGCGTCGCCTTCGCTCGATCGTCTTGCGGTCCTTAGCGTTTCGGCCCGAAGCCACTCCCAAGGCGAACTCGGCCAGGTTCATTTCGTCCCGACCGATCAGACTGAGCCGATCTGCTTTCTTGGGTCTACCGTGCATACGCCCCCCGATGAAAAAGTGGTGAGAAGACAACATGAGAAAGAAACAACACATGTCCAGGGCATCTGGACACCGGTTGTTGTTGTTTTAGAACATGTTGATCATGTTGTACCATGTTGGATGATCGTCAGACCGTTGTAGTGGCGCGGATGGGAGGGCACGTTCTTACCTCCAGGGTCTATAGTCCTTACCCCCAGGGTCTATACTTCTTACCTCCAGGGTCTATAGTGGCTTACCTCCAGGGTCTATACTTCTTACCTCCAGGGTCTATAGTCTTACCTCCAGGGTCTATAGTGCGGGAAGCAGGTGATAACAAAGGGCTTTGTGGCGGGCTTTTCCATTGTTGAGGGGGACGGCTGACTTACCTCCAGGGTCTATACCGCTTACCTCCAGGGTCTATAGTCAGCTAACCAGTCGAGCGGCCAGGAGGGCGCGCAACTCCTGCTCAGAGCGTGCCTGAGTCAGATCCCGCTCCAGGCCGCTCTGAATCAAGCTGTCAATCAGGGCCCGGATGACCTCGGCGCGTTTTACGCTCGACCCCGTGGACTCGCGAATCGAAGTGGTCAGGCGGTCCAGATAGACCACCTGCCGGTTGAGAAGGACGACCGTCACCTTCGACCATTCCTGATCCTGGGGGCCAGGATCAGGAATGTGCCCAGGCTCCTCCGACCTGGCCTCCGCCTCCTGCGGAGGCGGAACAGTCGGAGAAAAAATATCCAGGGCACTCTTTCCCGTTTTGCTCAAGCGGCTTTTCCTTTCAGACACCGTTGCAGAACCTCCTGACTGAGTTGATCGTAGGCCAGTGCGCCAGCCGATTTGGGGTCATACTCGAAGATCGCCTTGCCAAAGCTAGGACACTCCGTTAGACGCACGTTTGTCCGAATCTCGGTCTTGAACACAAGATCCCGATAATGGCCGCGGATCATGTCCACAATCTCGCCAGCCACCTTGGTGCGGTAGTCCACCAGAGTCAGGACCATTCCTAACAAAGTCGCTCCGCGGCCGAAACCCTCATGAACCCGGTTGACCGCTCCCTGCAGGTTCACCAGACCCTCCAACGCTAGATAGTGGGGGGTCACCGGGACCAGGTAGCTGTCCGCAGCGATGAGGGCGTTGATGGGTAGCAGTGACAGAGATGGTGGACAGTCGAGGATCACGTAGCTGTAAAGAGATCGGATCGGTTCCATGCATGTGGCCAAGCGCCGTTCTCGTCCGTTCTCTCCACCCAGCACCAGGTCGGCGTTTGCCAGTTCCATGGAGCCTGGCAGGAGGTCCAGACCATCGACCACCCGGCGGCGGATGGCCCTTTGGATGGGTACGTCCTCGAGGAGAACATCCGCCATCGAGGGCCTCCACCGGTCTCGGCCGATACCGAGGGAGAGAGAGGCTGAGCCTTGACTATCCAGGTCTACCAGCAGAACCCGTTGCCCTCGAATCGCCATGCTGGCGGCCAGGTTGACCGCGGTGGTGGTCTTACCCACCCCGCCCTTGTTGTTGAGGATGGCAATGATCATAACTTTAATCTGATTCAAGTATCCCGCCTCCGAGTCCTGCCATCATTCAAGCTTTCTGGCATGATGGAGATCAGCAGTTCCGTCATGCCGGAAGTCCCTGGATCGGGAAGGGTGGAAGGGCCCCCTGCCGGGCTGATGGACGAGTGGAAGGGCGGAATGGCGTCGTTCCGGTGTTAAGGTGTTCCGGATGTGTGGCACGATGGATGGCGGGATTTACGGGGTTCCGGACTTCCTGCGTCCGTCGGAAGTTGGTACCGGGACGGTTTCTCTTCATGGGACCCGGGTTTCGGGTACTATGGGTAACTAATGGGTCACTGAGTCCTGCCGCAGAGCCCTCAGGCGTTGCTGGAGCGGCTTCATGCGGTGAGGTTCTCCTGGATCCCCCAACGCGGGTTGCAGGGGCCACGGCGTGGCCGACCGGGGTCGAGGGGTCGATA
>JBGFRN010000023.1:0-3479 GCA_041695105.1 Bacillota bacterium
CCTTCTCCAACCTCCCGGTGACCGTCCGGACCCTTGACCCGGGGCTCAAAGCCTTGGTATCGCCATCAGTGGCCACGGTCACGGTCGAGGGTCCGAAAGATCTGATCGAGGCCATGACGGCCCGCGACCTGGCCGTGACGGTTGACGCCAAGAATCTTGAGCCCGGGGCGCATAACCTGACTCTGGGGATCCAGGCGGCAGCCGGAGTTGAGGCGGCCGAGATCAGGCCCAAGACGGTCGAGGTCACAATTTCGAAGTAGATAGGAGCACGAACTTAGATGGCGGAGCGGCTCGACCGGTTAAGGATTGACCAACTACGAATCCCGCTCGGCCAGCTTCCGCCGGAGATGACGCCCGAGGACGGCGATTATGAGGAAATCAAGCGCCGGACCGTACTCAAAGCCGCCGCCGCCCGCCTTGGCGTCAGCCCGCGGGAGGTAGGCGGCCTGACTATTCGCCGGGAGTCGTTAGACTCTCGCGCCGGCCGCGAACCGGCGCTGGTGTACACGGTGGAGGTGGAGGGTCCGCCCACCTGTCCGCCCACCTGTCCGCCCGCCTCGGGCGGTACCGGCGACGTATCTGCTGCGGGTGGCGTTTGGCTTGGTTTTGCCCCGCGCCCAAGCTTCGTCCCGCGCCCGGCCGAGGGGAGCGAGCCCCTGAAGCGCCAACCGATCGTGGTCGGGGCCGGGCCGGCCGGCATCTTTTGCGCCCTGCGCCTGGCGGCGGCCGGATTCAAGCCGGTCCTGCTCGATCGGGGACGCGAGGTGCGCCGCCGGATCAAGGACATCGCCCGTTTTTGGACGGGCGGCGGGTTCGACCCGGACTCCAACGTCCAGTTTGGCGAGGGCGGGGCGGGGACGTTCTCGGACGGCAAGCTAACCACCCGGATCAACGACCCGCGGACCGACGAGGTCCTGGCTACCCTGGTGGCGGCCGGGGCCCCCGAAAAGATTCTTTACGTCAGCAAACCCCACGTTGGCACCGACCGCCTGCGCCTGGTGGTCGAGCGGCTGCGGGAGATGATGATTGAACTCGGATGCCAGGTGCGCTTCGAGGCTCGGGTGACCGACCTGCTTTTCGAGAATGGGCGGGTAGCCGGGGTGGTCGTCAACGACCAGGAGGCCCTGTCCGCCTCGGTTGTGGTACTGGCCATCGGTCACAGCGCCCGCGACACCTACCGAATGCTGGCCGCCCGCGGCCTCAGGCTAGCCCCTAAGCCCTTTTCGGTCGGGGTGCGCATCGAGCATCCCCAGGGGGCCATCGACCGGGCCCAGTACGGCCGGTGGGCCGGCCATCCGGCCCTGGGACCGGCCGAGTACCAGCTCTCGCACCGCCCCGCGGCGAACAGTCGGGGCAGGCGCGGCGGGGGTAGCGGCGAGGGTAACGGCGGCAGTGATGACCGCGCCGTCTACGCCTTCTGCATGTGCCCGGGCGGCCATGTGGTGGCGGCGGCCTCGGAGGAGGGCGGGGTGGTTACCAATGGAATGAGCTACGAGGCCCGCTCGGGCGAGAACGCCAACAGCGCCCTGGTCGTCTCGGTCGGACCAGATGACTACGGCCCCGGGCCTTTGGACGGGGTTCGCTTCCAGCGCCGCTGGGAGGAGGCGGCCTTCCGCCTCGGCGGCTCCAGCTACCGGGCCCCGGCCCAGACCGCGGGGGACTTCCTGGCCGGACGAGCCTCATCGCTGGGAGATCTGGAGTGCGGCGGGGTCAACGGCGCGATTGTTCGCCCGACCTACCGGCCCGGGGTCACCCCGGCCGACCTGCACCAATGCCTGCCTGAGCCGGTTACGGAGATGCTGGCCGAGGGGCTCCGGGTCTTTGACCGCAAGATCCGCGGGTTCGGGCATCCGGGGGCGCTGCTGACCGGGGTTGAAACCCGGACCTCGGCTCCGCTGCGCATCACCCGCGACGAGGAGGGGCTGGCTGAGGGCTGCCCCGGCCTCTACCCGATTGGCGAGGGGGCCGGCTACGCCGGGGGCATTGTTAGCGCCGCCGTCGACGGCCTGCGGGCGGCCGAGCGGATCGCCGCCCGCCACCGGCCTGGCTATTGAGGAACCCGGGCGCGAGCCCGGCAGCGCCTACCCTAATAAAATAAAACCCGCTTGCGAAAAACATATTGGGAAGGCCGAATACGCGGCCCCCTACCCAGAAGGAGTTACCGGAGACATATGACCGCAAGGCTATTCGGAACCGACGGAGTCAGAGGCATCGCCAACAGCAAGGAACTCGCCCCGGAGCTGGCCTACCGGCTGGGACTGGCCGCCGCCCGGGTGCTGATTAAACACGAGGGAAGCCGTCCATCAATCGTCATTGGCCGCGACCCGCGCATCTCGGGCGACTTGCTGGAATCGTCGCTGGCCGCCGGAGCAATGGCCGCCGGGGTCGATGTTATCCGCCTCGGGGTGGTGACCACGCCGGCCGTGGCTTACCTGGTCAAAAAGCTCGGGTCTCAAGCCGGGGCAATGATTTCCGCCTCGCATAACCCGGCCGAGTATAACGGCATCAAATTCTTTTCGGCCGGCGGCTATAAGCTCCCTGACGCTGTCGAGTACGAGATCGAGGCCCTGGTTAAGGCGCGTCCCGAGACCTTGCCCCATCCGACGGGGGCCGGGGTCGGCCGGGCCTTCGACCGCCCCGACGCCGTTGAGCTGTACATCCGCCATCTGGTCGAGACCGTCCCGGTCAGCTTCAAGGGCCTGCGCCTGGTGGTTGACTGCGCCAACGGCTCCGCCTCGGCCATCGCGCCCGAGGTCTACCGCCGCCTGGGGGCCGAGGTCATCCCGCTGTTTGATCGCCCGGACGGGATCAACATCAACGAGGGCTGCGGCTCGACCCATCCCGAAAAGCTGCTGCGGGAAGTGGTCAATTTCCGGGCCCAGGGCGGGCTGGCCCACGACGGCGACGCCGACCGGGTGCTTTTCTCCGATGAGAGGGGCGAGCTGGTCGATGGTGATCAGATGCTGGCCATCTGCGGGTGCCACCTGCTGGCAAAGGGTAAGCTGCGCGGCAACACAGTCGCCACTACCGTGCTCTCGAACCTCGGACTCGACCACTGCCTCAAGCAGTATGGCGGTCGGGTGGTCAAGACGGCTGTCGGCGACCGCTATGTCCTTGAGGAAATGCTGAAGAGCGACCTGGTCCTAGGTGGCGAGCAGTCGGGGCACGTGATTTTTCTCGAACACTCAACGACCGGCGACGGAATTCTCACCGCCTTGCAGATGCTGACCGTCATGGTCGAGACCGGAAAGCCACTGTCCGAGCTGGCGGCCCAGATGCCGCGCTTCCCGCAGGTGATGGTCAACGTCCGCGTCAATGACAAATCAGGGCTCAAGAGCAATACCAAGGTGGCCGACGCCGTCAAAAAGGCCGAATCGACCCTGGGCGGTTCCGGTAGGATCCTGGTGCGCCCCTCAGGCACCGAGCCCCTGGTGCGGGTGATGGTCGAGGGACCGGAGAAATCCACTTTGGATACTCTG
>JBGFRN010000094.1:0-3473 GCA_041695105.1 Bacillota bacterium
TCGTAGCGGACCTTGATGGCCAGGTCCATCCCGTTGCGGCCCGGGATGACCAGGTCGGTCCGGGTATGCTTCAGCTCGCCGTTTTCGGGGCTGATGTCCTCCTCAAGACCCCGGTCTTTGGCGAAGGGGGCGTTGAGGTCGGTGTCGTAGGTGGCGGTGCGGCGGTCCTCCTCCAGGACCTCCATCAGGTTGGCCAGGGTCGAGGCCCCGGCCCGCGAGGGCATGGCCAGGCCCAGGGCCAGGGCGATGGCCAGGACCAGGGTGAAGCGGCCGATTACCAGCACGGGGCCCGGCACCGGCGGCATAAGGCGACGCCCTAGCGGCATGAAGCGGCGCATCACCGGCCACCCCGCACTTGGGCCAGGATCTCAGGCCAGCCGCGGCCCTTCTCCCGCTCGGCCAGGATGGTCTCGACTGGCCGGCCGGTCTCTCGGGCCAGCCGCGCGGCGTTCTGGATGTCGTAGACCGTGTGGCCCCTGGCCTTAAATTGCTCGAGGCCAGCCGGGGACGGCGATCGGCCCGGCTCACCGGCACCTTGAGCGGCAGCTTGAGCAGTGGTCTGATCGGTGGCTTGAACCGCTATTTCTGCCGGTGCTTCTGCCTCTGGGCGGGCCTCGCGCTCCCTTTTGGCCCTGAGCCCGAGTTCACGGGCCGCCTGCTCGATCGGGTAATCGTCTCTTACAGACGCCAGCAGCGCCTCGGGATCGACACCAACGGCCGCGGCCAGGATTTCAGCCGGCCGGATGTCGTCGTCCTGGTAGCCTTTCTCTTTCAGTCGCTTGGCTAGTGCGGACCGGCCTCGCTCGCTCTCCCGCCGGGCTTTTTCCAGCTTGCCTTCTTTGTCGTGATTGGCCTCAAGCTCGTCCCACTTGCGGCCAGCCTTGCGCTCCTTGAGCAGATCGCGCACGTCGACCCGAGCGGCCAGCGCCAACCGGTCCCCGGCCAGGATGTCATCGAGGCTCAGCCCATCGGCCAAAGCCGCCCGGATCTCCTCGCGGGAGAGTCCCTTCCCCCCGGGGCTGCGCTCCTCAAGACGCGCCAGGGCCTCCCCCCAACCCTTCCCCTGGGCGCGCAGGGACAGGGGCTCGTGGATGTCAGCCGCCGCAAGCCCCCGCTGGCGCGTGTATTCGTAAAGGGTGAGGATCTGGAGGGGGTCGTGCCCCTTCTTGACCGCCTCAATCAGCTCCCGGCGATCCTGAGGCGGCGCGGGCTTGACCTCACCGGCCAGGGCTTTGTAGACGTAGACCTTGCGAATGACCGGACCCCAGCCGCCCAGGGCGTCGCGGGCCGAGGTGAGAACCTCGACCTCAAGCCCGCTGATCCCGGACAGGTCGCGTGCTATGGCCACATCTCCCGGCAAGGCCGCGTTCTGGGCCGCGGTTCCCAAGATTAGCCCGCGCAGGGCCGGTGCCCCGAAGACCAAAGCCGCCGTCCCGATCACCAACACCAGGACAGCCAGCAGGCGGGGCAGGCTCATCCCCGGCGGCCTAAAGTGGGGCAGCCTCCAGCGGGAGAGTCTGTCGAAGAACATCAGAGCTTCCCCCGCTTACGGCTTTTCTTTGATCTCGAAGTTATCGATGCGGTAGTAATTAATCCAGGCGTTAGCCCGGTTATAAGGCGTCACCGCAGCATTCGGGAAGATGTAGTAGACCGGACCGCGGTTCTTCTGCCGGGCGTCGAGCCAGGCCAAAAAGGTCTCTAGCTGGGCAGCAGTCAGGTTGGAATAGGTCAGAGTTTGGCCGTTGGTCAGGTAGATGACCAGGTCGCCGGTGGAGCCGAAGACCTGCTTCTCGGTGGCGTCGACGGTGATGCGGGCGTCGTAGGTCTGACCGGCGCTCGCGGCCGATGCGCCCTCGGCATTAAGGTTGCCGTCAAAGCTGGCCTTGTAGGTGGTGTACTGGTCCACCGGGAGCGGGGCGCTGCTCTGATAGGCGGCCAGGATCTCGGCGTCCGACCGGGCGATGGAGGAGATGCGGAGGTCGTCGTAAATGGCGTTGCCATACCCATAGTAATCCGACCGTTGTCCAATTAGGGCCAATGTTTCGCTGGGTGCTACAAGCGGTGCCGAATTTGAACCCACCAGCGCTCCATTGACGAAGAAGGCAACGCCTGCGGAGGACCAACGTACCCCCAAATGGATATTGTCCCCGGCGGCGTAGGCTGCCGTGTAATCAATTCGGATTGTGCCGCCATTCCAATATTCTAGCCTTATTGTGTGGGGATTTCCAACTGTGTGCTTCCGAACGATCATCAAGCCTGTACTCCCTGGAGACCCCCACGTTAAATCGTAGAAACCGTCAGCAGTACCGCCAGGGTTTACCGTAGACCCATGATTCGGTTTTACGTTAAACTCTATAGTCCCCGCTGTCGCCGGCAACACCCCCACCGTCGGGATGGTCAGGGTTTCGACGGAGCGGGCTGAGCCCCCAGTGATCCAAGAAGTAGCGAAGGGTTTTTGTTCGATCTGGAGACCGTCAACAAAGTAGGTGACTCCCTGTTGCCCATTACTCTCTATACTCATACTGGCCTTTACACCGGACCCAAAAGCGCGAGTTATTTCATGTCGAGTCCATACAGACGTTGCAGTGAAAGGTTTTTTAGAAAGCCCAATTGGCTGATCGTTAGAGTCTTTTTCATACAAATAAATGTAGTGATTGCCGTTCCCCTTTATCCACACGCTCGCAGTATAGTTATTTGATGCGGCAACATCAACCGAACTCAACAGAACGCCGTCGTATGTTGTTTGATTATTCGTGACGACCTTCAAAGACGCGGAACCGTGCCACTTTTCAGTTGTGTCTCTGGAAATCGTCGAGTACAGGGGGATGAACCCGGTGGTATCCGTCTCCACGCTTGATTGGTTCGCCGTCAGGAGGTGCGTCGTCCCCTCCTCCACCATGACGCCCTGGCCGAATTTCCCGGATTCATATCTCGGCAGACCCGCGGCAACCTGACTCCCATCCTTCTTGTAAGCAGTTGATGACCGGGTGAAGGTCGGGGCGGTCTTTCCTTCCCCACCGCCGGTCTTCTGAATCGACACCACATCAAACGTGGCGCTGGGCAGGAATGATTGAAGTTGAGCCGAAGTTAGGCCCTCCAACTCGTCCCGGGTCATTCCCTGGGGGAATGGGTCGGTTCCACTGGCAACAGTACTGAGGACGCCGTTCTTATAAACCTTGAGGGTAACTCCCCCGTCTTGACTCAGGAAGAACCGCGTTTCAGCCGGTTCGGGCTGAATCAAGGTGGCAAAGATCCGGCTGATCGATTTCCACAGGGATGAGTTATAGGACTTGCGGCCCTTGATGTACACCGGGACAGAGGTGGTAACGTCGAAGCTAACCTGCTTCAAGACGACCTGCTCGTAGACGGCCGACCCAAGAACCGCCACCACGTCAAGCTTTCCGGACTCTTTAAGCAGAGCTAACTGCTCAGCCTTAAGCGCGGTCGCCTCAGTCCGGGTCATCCCGCGCTCA
>JBGFRN010000304.1:0-3469 GCA_041695105.1 Bacillota bacterium
CCGCCGCGGCGTGCTAGAGCTGATCCTAGCTAACCACCCGCTGGTCGGCCCGGTCTGTGTCAAGGGCGGCGAGTGTGACTTGCAGGATCAGACCTTTAAGTACGGCCCATGCGCCAGTCGCCTGAACGAGGCCAAGGGCCGCAAACGCAAGGCCTACGATATCGGACCGTTCATAATTTCTGACGCTGAGCGCTGCATCATGTGCCGCCGCTGCGTCCGCTCTGACGAAGAGATCCATGTCGAGGGCAACCTGATGGTGCGCGAGCGCTCTGGCAATAACTACATCGCCACTTACCAGGATCGTCCTTATGATTCCTATTTCTCGGGCAACGTCACCGATATGTGCCCGGTCGGAGCTTTGACGACCGATGTCTTTCGCTTCAAAGGCCGCCCGTGGGATATGACCTCGGCCAAGTCCGTCTGCAACGGCTGCTCGGTCGGCTGCAACATCCAGCTTGATTTCCGCCTGGGCAAGTTGGTTCGGGTCATGAACCGCGAGAACGAGGCGGTCGATAACGGCTGGCTCTGTGATCGCGGCCGGTTCAATTTTGGGTATGTCAATTTCGGACCGGACTCCACCCAGCCCACGCGGCTGCGTGAGCCGATGATCCGCCGCTACGGTGTGCTTCAGCCGGCCACCTGGCTTGAGGCTATCCAGGAGATCACCCGCAACGTCCGCGACATCAAAGAAACCAAAGGCGGATCAGCCATCGGCGTCATTGGCGGGGGCCGCCTGACCAACGAGGAGGCTTACCTGCTCGGCAAGCTGGCCCGTACCGCTTTCGGCACCAACAACGTTGACCGCCGCATTGGCGGCCAGATCGTTGCCTCCAGCGCCGGGTTCCCGGGCTCGATGACCGACCTCCAGGACGCTCAGACCGTCCTGGTTATCGATGTCCTGCCGGCCGAGGTTTCGCCGGTCCTTGACCTGCGTATCCGCTGGGCCAACCGCAAGCGCGCCAAGCTGGCCGTGATCGGTTCGGTCATTCCCAAGTACCGCGGGCGCCACGCCCGGGTAGGGCTGCTGCCCGGTGAAACCGGCCCCGCCATCAACCAGCTTGCCGACCTGCTCGGTGCTCCAGACCCTGCCAAGGCGAGCCGGGGCGGCAAAAAGCCGGCCGCACCGATCGACCCCACCGCCGCAGCCCAACTGGCCGAGGTCCTCAAGGGATCGAACAAGACGGTAGTCGTTTTTGGCGGCAAGGATGCCGAAACGGCCCTGGCGCTCAACCGGATGCTCGGGGCCCTGGCCGGCGAGGGCCGTTCGGTCCACCTATTGATTCCTGGCGAGCAGGCCAATTCTCGCGGGGCTGAAGCCGCCGGCCTATTACCCGGTTTCCTCCCCGGCTTCCGCCCGGCCGGTGACGCCGGGGCCAGCCGCCCGGTTGAACAGATCTGGGGCAAGCTGCCCGACGTGAAGGGCCTGGCCACCGCCGCGATGCTGGCAGCCGCCGCTGAGGGCAAGCTCGACATGCTCTACCTGGTCGGGACCAACCTGACCTCGACCTTTGACGACAGCCACCTGGTCGAAAAGGCGCTCAAAAACGTGCCCTTCCTGGTAGTTCAGGACGTTTTCCTGACCGAGACGGCCAAACACGCTCAGGTGGTGTTGCCAGCCGCCCCGTTCGCCGCCAAGTCGGGCACCTATACCTCCCTTGACGGCCAGATCCAGGCGGCCGAGATCGGAATGAACCCCGGTTTTGACTCTCAGACCGACGGCAGCATCTTCGTAACCATCGCCGGCGGCCTGACCGTTGAACTGATGAAATCAGTCAAAGAACTCTCTTGGGAAATGGAGCACCTGGTCGGCCTCGGCGCCTCCGGGACCAAGGCCCCGGCCGCTCCGGCCGCCGTCATCGAGGCCGCCGTCATCGAGGCCGCCGTTGTTGAGGCGGCCCCGGAGGCTGGCGGGCTAAGTTACCTGCCGGTCGAGAAGCTCTTCGCCGGCGGCGGCACCGCTGCTTTTGATCCGGTCATCCGCCGCGCCCGCCCCGAGCCCGAAGCCGTCCTTAGTCCGGCTGACGCGGCCAAGCTGGCGGTTGGAAACGGTGATAAGGTCGAACTGGCGGCCGGTGATTCAGCCCTCCGGCTGACCGCCAGGGTTTCCGAGGAGGTTGTCCCCGGTACCGTTCGGGCTTACAAGGGCCTGTCCGAGGCTCCGTCCAACCGCATCCTCCCCGGCACCAAGATTACTGTGACCGTGATTGAAAAGGCTCTGGAGGAGGTGGGTTAGTGGAGTCGCTCGTCGTTATCGTAATAAAGTCGCTCGTCTTCATCTTAATCGCGCTGGGCGCCTTCGGGGCCGTCAGCTTACTGGAGCGCCGCCTGCTAAGCTGGTTCCAGTATCGCTTCGGTCCCAACCGGGTCGGCCCGCTCGGGCTGCTTCAGCCAGCGGCCGACGCCGTGAAGATGATCATGAAAGAAGATATCATCCCGGCCGACGCTGATAAAACCATCTTTTGGCTGGCTCCGGTCATCAGCGTCGCCTGCGCCCTGATCAGCTTCGCCTTCATCCCGCTTTCTTCGCCGGTTGAGATCGGCGGGGTCGAGATCCCGGCGGTCGTTTCCAACCCGAACGCCGGGGCGCTGGCCTTCCTGGCCGTCACCTCGATCGGCGTTTACGGTATGGCCCTCGGCGGATGGGCCTCCCAGAGCAAGTACGCCCTGCTCGGTTCGCTTCGTTCGACCGCCCAGATGATCAGCTACGAGTTGTCGATGGGCCTGTCGCTGGTCGGGGTCTTCATCCTGGCCGAGTCGGTCAACCTGGTTAAGATCGTTGAGGCCCAGAAGGACCTTCCCTTCATCCTGCTCCAGCCGCTCGGCTTTTTGATCTTCCTGATCGCCGCGTTTGCCGAGCTAAACCGTACGCCCTTCGACCTCCCCGAGGCTGAGGCCGAGCTGGTTTCCGGTTACAACACGGAGTACAGCGGCATGCGCTTCGCGCTCTTCGTCATGGCCGAATACTCGGCGATGGTGGTTTCGAGCTTTCTGATTGTCGCGATCTACCTGGGGGGCTGGAACCCGCCGCCTCTGCTGGACTTCCTCAATTTGCCCCCGATCCTCTGGACGTTCATCAAGTTCGCTCCGTTTCCGTTCCTTTTTATCTGGGTTCGCGCTACCTTGCCCCGGCTGCGCTACGACCGGCTGATGACCTTTGGGTGGAAGGTCCTGCTGCCGCTCTCGGTGCTCAATCTCATGGCGACGGCCATCTACGTCGCTCTGAGTTAATCGGTCACGGGAGGGGTTGATGTAATGTTTTCATTTATATCGGCCGCGATCAGCGGAGCCAAAGCTGTTGTCGCCGGCCACCTGACCACCCTGAAAATCCTCTTCCGGAGCAAGGCTACCATCTCTTATCCGGAACAAAAAAAGCCGCGCTCGGACCGTTTCCGCGGCCGGCACGAACTCAGGCACTACACCAACGGCTTGCAGATGTGCGTCGCCTGTGAGCTGTGCCAGATCGCCTGCC
>JBGFRN010000229.1:0-3444 GCA_041695105.1 Bacillota bacterium
CCAGCACCCCGACCTCTTTTCCCAACCAGGCCGAGTTCTTTTCAAAGGCTATACCCTGCTGGACCTCCATCGCCCGCCGGTAGCGCTCCCCTTTGACTTCTTCCTCCACCTGATCCTCACGAGCCCCGGCCGGGGTGCCCTCCTCGCGAGAGTACGTAAAAATCCCGAGGTGGTCGAAGCGGATGATGCGAATGAACTCCAGGAGTTCCTCAAAGTCGTCCTCGGTCTCGCCGGGGAACCCGACGATCAGGGAGGTTCGCAGGACGATCTCGGGAATGCCCGCACGCAGTTTTTCGATCAGACGGAGGATGGCCGCCCGGTCGCCCCGGCGGTTCATCTCTTTGAGGACGCGGTCGGCTCCGTGCTGCAAAGGAATGTCGAGGTACTTGACCACCTTGGGAGCGGCAGCTATGGTCTCGATCAGCCGGTCGGTGAAGTGGGTCGGGTAGCTGTAAAGCACCCGGATCCATTCCACACCCTCGACACTGTTGAGTTGATCGAGCAGGTCCGCCAATTTCAGCTCGCCATACAGGTCCAGGCCGTAGGCGGTGGTATCCTGGGCAATGACGATCAGTTCCTTGACCCCGGAAGCCGCCAGACTCCAGGCTTCGGTTACTATCTTGCCCGAATCGCGGCTGCGGTAACGACCGCGCAAGGAGGGGATAACGCAATAGCTGCAGGCGTTGTCGCAGCCCTCGGCAATCTTGAGGTAAGCCGACGGCCCGGAGGCCGAAAGCTGCCGGGGAATGTCCTCGGGGTACTCCCCGGCCGGGCGGCCGATTTCAAGCACCCGCTCCCCGGAGAGAACTCTCTCGGTGACCTCAACGATCTTGGGGTAGTCGCCAGTGCCCAGGACAGCGTCGACTTCCGGAAGCTCGTCGAGCAACTCCTGCCGGTAGCGCTGGGAAAGGCAGCCGGTGACGATCAGGGCTTGGCAGCACCCCTCGTCTTTCATTCGCCCGAGATCAATAATGGTATTGATCGACTCTTCCTTGGCCGGTCCGATGAAGCCACAAGTATTGACCAGAATGATCTCGGCCTCGGCCTCGCGTTTGGTCAACTGGTAGCCGGCCTGGAGCAGCCGCCCCATCATCTGCTCGGCGTCGACCAGATTTTTGGCGCAGCCGAGGGAGGCCACCGCTACCTTCAAGCGCCGGTCACCTCTTGGTAGTAAGTCTCGTAAAGCGCAACCACTTTACCGGCGCAAAACCGCCCGTGGACCTTGGCGATCCCCGCGGCGGAAATTTTCCGCTGTCGGTCGGGGTCAGACAAAAGACGAATGACGGTCGAGGCCATGGTTTCAACCTCGCCGAACGGGCAGAGGAAGCCGTCGCGGCCGTCGTCGATGACCTCGGGAAGCCCGCCGACTTTGGAGGCCACCACCGGAACCCCGCAGGCCATAGCTTCTAGGGCGGCCAAACCGAAGCTCTCCTGCGCTGATGTCAAAAGGAACAGGTCGCTGATTGAAAGCAGGGGTATGACCTCATCCTGCTTGCCGATGAAGGCCACCCGGTCGGAAAGCCCGGCTTCGGCGGCTTGGCGCTGAGCCGCCCCCCAATCTGGGCCGTCCCCGACCATCAGGAGTTTGGACGGGATTTGCGGTGCCACCCGGCGGAAAACCTCAAGCACCAGGTCGACCCGCTTGACCCGTCTGAAGTTGCTGACATGGATCAGCAGTTTTTCCTCAGGCCGCGCGAACTGACGGCGCAGCCCGGGAACGTCGGCCCGCCGGTGAACCTCGCAATCGAGGAAGTTGTGAATGACGCGGATCTCTGATTTAACCGGGAGCTCGGCGTAGGTGCGCTCCATCAAGCTCTCGGAAACGGCCGTAACCCCGTCGGAATGGTCGATGCTGAAGGCCACAATGTCGCTGAAGGTTGGATCCGAACCGAGCAGCGTGATGTCGGTCCCGTGCAGTGTGGTGATGATCTTGGGCCCCGATAATCCGAGGACCTGTTTGGCCAGGTAGGCGGCCGTGGCGTGGGGGATGGCGTAATGGGCGTGAATTAAGTCGAGGTGGTACTGCCGGGCCAGGGTCACCAGCTTGTTGGTCAGGGCCAGCAGGTACTGTGGCTCACGGAAAAGGGGGTAGGTTGGGCCGCTCACTTGATGAAAGGAGATATTGGGATGGAAGCCGGTCAATCTGAAGGGCAGATCGCTGGAGACGAAGTGAATCTCATGACCGCGCCCGGCCAGGTGTTTGCCCAACTCGGTGGCAACGATGCCGCTCCCGCCGACCTCTGGATAGCAAACCATCCCGATCTTCAGAAGGCGACACCCCCGGGGCTCGTGGCCAGGTCGTTCAAGTCGGAAACGACGACATGATCTTTGACCAGGAAGCCTTCGGCGAATTCAAACCCCATCCGGTTGGCAAAAACGGCGTCCCGGTGCTTAATCATGGCTAAGAAAGTCGGGTCGGTCAGGCGGGTGGCAAGGGCTGCCGCATCGCCGAACTGCGAGCTGTGGGCCGCCATGGCCTCAAGCTTGGCCGGGTAATGAGCCGAAACATCGACAATGAAGGATGGCTGGACCCACTGGTTGATGAAGTAATAGATAATTCTTTCCGAACGGAAAGGGGCCAGGCCCTCGGCCCCGGGTGCCGGGAATTTGGCCAGCCCCGCCAGGTACCAAGCCCGGGTGACCAGGTGGCTGGCCGCGACGTGATCCGGGTGGCGATCTTCCCAGTACGGGGCGGCGATGATTTTTGGACGCCAGTTGCGGATGATCCCGGCCAGGACGGCAGCCTGGCCGTTGTCATGGGGCATCAACCCGGCATCTGGCAGCCCGGCGTTGAGTCGCACGGCCGCCCCGAGGATTTTGGCCGCCCAGGCCGCCTCGGCCGCCCGGGTCTCAACGTCGCCGTTGGTGCCCATCTCCCCCCGGGTCAGGTCGCATAGCCCCACCCGGTACCCGAGGGCGGCTTGCTTGGCGGCTGTGCCCCCCATTCCCAGTTCGAGATCGTCGGGGTGAGGGCCGAAAATCAACAGATCAAGGGTCATACCCCCATACTACCCGATCAGCAGATTCGGGGCAACGGCGAGCCGGTCATCAGATCAAGGTACTTGGTCCCGCCGAGTCGGGTCCTCAGGTACAGGTCTCCCTTGCCCGGCCCCTTGCCCGGCCCCTTCGCCGTTCTGACCTCGCCGATGACGGTGGCTCCCGAGCCCTCAGGAAACGACCTCATCATGGCCAGGATGTCCTCCGCCTCCCGAACCGGGGCGAGGACGATGACCTTGCCTTCATTGGCCAGGTAAAGCGGGTCGAGCCCGAGCAGGTCGCAGGCCCCGCTGACCCCGGGCGCAACCGGGATCAGGCTCTCCTCCAGGTAGAGGTCATGCCCTGATGCCAGGGCGATCTCCTTGGCGGTGGTGGCCAGCCCCCCGCGGGTCGGGTCGCGCATCATCTTGATGCCGGGAAAGGCCTCGAGTAGCGCGACGCAGAGCC
>JBGFRN010000222.1:0-3444 GCA_041695105.1 Bacillota bacterium
GTCAATCTGAACACCATTGCCCTCGTCGGTACCCAATTGCCCCGCCAGTGCGGGATCGCCACCTTCTCCAACGACCTTTGCGGTGCCCTGTCCTCGGCCATGGCCGGACGAGGCCGGGTCGTGGCCGTGGCCATGGACGACATCGATGGCGGGTACCCCTATCCCGAACGGGTCAGATTCCAGATCCACGACCAACGGCCCTCCGACTACCTTCAGGCAGCCGAGTATCTCAATGTCCACCAGTTTGACGTCGTCTCTCTGCAGCACGAATACGGGATCTTCGGGGGCCAATGCGGCTCCCATGTCCTGACTCTGGTCAGAAACCTGAACATGCCGGTCATAACCACCCTCCACACCGTTCTTATGGAACCATCTCAGGAACAACGGGAAATCCTGGTCGAACTGGCCGGGGTCTCCGACCGGGTGGTGGTCATGAGCCAAAAGGGCCGGCAGATGCTGATCGACGTTTACGGTATCCCGCCCGAAAAGATCGCCTTTATCCACCACGGCATCCCGTCGCTCGATTTTCTCGATCCCGAGGTCTTCCAGGAACCACTCGGGCTGCGCGGGCGCAAGGTCATTCTTTCCTTCGGCCTACTCGGACCGGGAAAGGGCTATGAATATGCCATCCGGGCGATGCCGCTGATCGCCGCCCAGCACCCCGAGGCCCTATATGTCATAGTGGGGCAGACGCACCCGCACGTCAGGCATTCGTCCGGCGAGTCCTACCGGGACAGCCTTGTTAACCTGGTCAGGGAGCTCCGGGTGGAGGCCAACGTCGCCTTCATCGAAAGGTTCCTCGATCTCGACGAATTGCGACAGTATATCGGGGCAGCCGATATCTACGTCACTCCCTACCTCTCCCCGGTTCAGATCACCTCCGGCACCCTGGCCTTCGCGGTTGGAAACGGTAGGGCGGTCGTCTCAACCCCCTACTGGTACGCTGAGGAAATGCTGGCCGGCGGCCGCGGCCGGCTGGTCCCTTTCCGTAATTCTGAGGCCATAGCCGAGACGATTTCCTATCTTTTGTCAAACGACGAGGAACGGAACGCCATGCGCCGGCGGGCCTGGGAATTCGGCCGCCAGATGGAATGGCCGGAAATCGGGCGACATTATGTTGAATTGGCGCTCCAAGCTCTGGAACGCCGGATCCGGACCCCCAGGCCCATGGGCGTCAATGCCAAGGGCCTGGTTCGCCAGGCCATCGGCGACCTTCCCGAACCCAACCTAAACCACCTGCGGGCCTTGACCGACGAAACCGGGATAATCCAGCACGCCACCTACACCATTCCCAACCGCCATTTCGGTTACTGCACGGATGATAACGCCCGGGCTTTGATCGCCGCCGCACTGTATCACCGGATCAGGCAAGACGACTGCACGGCACTTCTGATTCAGCATTATTTAGCCTTCCACCTCCACGCCTTGAACCGGGAGACCGGGCGGTTCCGCAATTTTATGTCCTACGATCGCCACTGGATGGAAGAAATCGGTAGCGAGGACTCGCACGGCCGCTCGCTTTGGGGGCTGGGGATAGCGGTCACACACGCACCGAGCCAACCCGCTCGCAACATGGCCACCCGGCTCTTCCTGGAGGGGACGCCGGCCGTTGAGGGCTTCTCCTCACCCCGGGCCTGGGCCTTCTCGCTGCTAGGTTTGAACGGATACCTCAGCGTTTACGGCGGTGATTCGGCCTCACGCCGGCTGTTCGCCCTTCTTGGAAACCGCCTCCACGAACATTTCCTCCGCAACTCCGACAGCGAATGGCTCTGGTGTGAGGACGTGGTAACCTACGACAACGGCAAATTGCCCCACGCCCTGATCCTGGCCGGCCGGGTTCTTAACGATCAGGAGAAAGTCAAGACCGGCCTGGCCGCGCTGGAGTGGCTGATGAAACAAAAAACGGCACCCGGCGGGCACCTTACCATGATTGGGAACGCTGCCTGGCTGGCTCGCCGTGGGGAGAGATCCAATTTCGACCAGCAGCCGGTTGAGGCCATGGGGCTGGTCCAGGCTTGCGTTGAGGCCTACCGTGCTTCCGGGGAAATCACCTGGCTGCACCAGGCCCGGCGAAGCCTGAACTGGTTCCTTGGCCAGAACGACCTCAAGATCCCGCTCTACGACCCCGCCACCGGCGGTTGCAGCGACGGGCTCCAGCCGCACGGGATCAACGGCAACCAGGGGGCTGAATCAACCCTGGCCTGGCTGATTTCGTTGCTGAGCTTATTGGAAGTGGTCGAAACAAAATGAGCTAATGAGCTGCCAGATTTGTAAGCAAGCCGCAGCTTGTGATCGATGAGGGGTTCTCCAAAAGTTCCCTCCGGGCAGCTCCGGCCCGGCGCAAATGGCGAGCCAGGGTACTGCGGGCCAGACCGTTTTTCTCGAGCATGAAGACAATCTGCTCGACGTCCCGCCAGAGATGAACCCTCGAGTTGAAGTTATCTCCAACCTCGGTCCCGCCGTAAGGCAGGTTGACTAGCGCCGGAACCATCCCCGTCGGATCAACATACTTAAGGGGATTATTTAGCGCATAGGCATACCGGTTCAGCGTCTGAGGCATATCCAGCAGCCCGCGCCACGGGTCGGTGGTGGTGAACCGCCCCGGAACCGGGTCGTACCACCGGGCCGAGAAGTCGATCAGCCCCGCCTTGGGGTCATACGACTTGCTCGTCAGGCCAAGGGTGTTGTACGGGGCCGAGATGCCGGTGAACAGACCGCCGAAGACGTCGTAGCGGTACTTCACCAGCTCCTCGCCCAGGTGGTCGACCAGGGCCGTGACGTTCCCGATGGCGTCGTGGGTATAGTAAAGCTGGCCGCCCCGGGTGTGGAGCGTCCCCTCGCGATCCTGGTCCCGGCGGCCCTTGTAGCCGAACATCTTCCTGGCCAGGACACGCCCTTCAGCCAGGCGGTACTCGCCCAAAGGCGCGCCATGGCCGGTGTACTCCTTGAGGACGTTCAGGCCGTCATAGATGTACTGGGTGCTTTCGGTGGCCTCGCGGTAGAGGTTGTCCCGCTTGGCGTGGCCCTGGCCGTGTAGCCAGCCCTGGGCCGAGCGCGGGCCCTGAAGCCGCCAGTACTTCTCCTCACGGGTCGCCTTGCGCCCGAGGGCGTCGTACCCGTACCGGACGTGGGTGCCGTCCTCGAAGCTGATCTCGGAGAGCTTGTTCCCATAGTCGTACCGGTAGGAGGCCGTCCCCTTGGGGCCGGTCTTTTTGGTCCGGTTGCCTAGGGCGTCATACTCGTAGGTAAGGCTGTTTTCCGGTCCGGTCTCGGAGAGCAGCCGGTTGGCCGCGTCGTAGCGGTACTGCACGGTGCCGTCGTCGTCGGTCTTGTAAACGCGGTTGCCGACCGGGTCATAGGCGTAGCTGACCTGGGCCTGGGGTTTCAGGAGGTAATCAGGGGATTCTTCCTGGGATCCGGTCACCATCGCCGTCTACCAGGAAG
>JBGFRN010000270.1:0-3406 GCA_041695105.1 Bacillota bacterium
CCACACGTTCAGGGCTGACGGGTTCGCCCTGATGCCCCAGGGGGACTTCGACCTCGTTGAACTGCCCGACATAGCGCACGTCGGAGAAAAAGCTGACTCTAATGCCAGCATCCGCCACCCCCTCCTGGTTGAGAGTAGCGACCGCCTCGTCGCGCATCCCGTCCAGGGTCCACTGGAGCCGTTCCAGATCGAGATCGGCGGTTGAAGCCGTAAAGGTGCGCACATAGTCATGCTGGAGGTCGGTCAGGAGCATCCCGACGGCGCAGAAAACCGAGGCGTCTCTCGGAATGACGGTCAAGGGAATGCCCAATTCCCGGGCCAGCTCGGCGGCGTGGATCGGACCGGCGCCGCCGGCCACCACCAGGGCAAAATCCTTAGGGTTGTGTCCCCGCTGCACCGACGCCACCCTGAGGCCGTCGGCCATGTTGGCGTTGACGATGCGGAAAATGCCGGCCGCCGCCTCGGCAGTGCCTAGGCCGAGGGAACCGGCGATCTTGCCCACGGCGGCTTCAGCGGCGGTTCGATCCAGCGTCAGCGCCCCGCCGTGGAAGTAAGCTGGATCCAGGTAACCAAGGATCAGGTTGGCGTCGGTGACGGTAGGCTCAGCACCGCCTCGCCCGTAACAAGCCGGTCCCGGCAGCGCCCCGGCGCTCTGCGGCCCAACCCGCAGCATGCCACCGGCGTCCACCCAGGCCATGCTGCCGCCGCCGGCCCCGATGGTATGGATGTCCAGGCTGGGGGTGGCGACGTGGTAACCAGCCACCTGGCCTTCAGTGATCAGGCTGGGCTGGCCGCCTTCCACCAAGCAGATGTCAAAACTGGTCCCACCCATGTCAATAGTGATGATATTCGAAATGTCCAGGTCACGGGTGAAAGCCAGGCCGGCCACCGGCCCGGCCGCCGGGCCTGATAATAACGTGTTGACGGCAAACCGCGAGGCTACCTCGGGTGCCATCACGCCGCCGTTGGATTGCATGATCAGCAGGGTGCCGCGGAATCCGTTACCGGCCAGCTTGGCCCGCAGGCGTGAAAGGTATCGGGCCAGCGGTGGGCCTACGTAGGCGTTTAAGGCCGTGGTGCTGTTGCGTTCATACAGGCGCACCTGAGGCAGAACTTCGGAAGAAGTTGTAATGTAGACGCCGGGCAGGCTGCCGGACAACAGCTCGCTCGTTCGCTCTTCATGACCGCTGTTGAAAAAAGAGAACAAGTACGAGACGGCAACCGCTTCCACCTGCTCATCCCGGAAGAATCGAACCGCCGCCATGACATCTTCTTCGTTCAGCGCCACGGCGACGCTGCCGTTGCACTGCACGCGCTCGCGCACGGTTCGGATGCGGTAGCGCGGCGCTAATGGGGGCGGGGGCGAGTGTTTCGAATCGTACTGGCGCTCCCGGAGACCTCGGCGCATGTTCAGGGCGTCCCGGAAGCCCTCGGTGGTCATAAAGCCGATTTTGGCGCCTTTGCCGGTTAACGTGGCGTTGGTCGTGATGGTGGTGCCATGCACAATCGTATCTATCCGACTCATGAACTCTCCGAGAGAAAGGCGTCGATTGGCCGCCGCCATTTCCAGCCCGGCGAAAAAACCCTCCGACGGGTCATCTGGAGTGGTGCTGGTCTTGAAAACCCATGACTCATTGTCATCGGAAACCACCAGAAAGTCAGTAAACGTGCCGCCCACATCGACCCCAATCCGGTAACCCACAGCTACACCTTCCTTTCCTGGTCCTTCCAATACGCGTCCCGTAAAATACGCTTTAATATCTTGCCGCTCGGACTCTTGGGCAAGGCCTCCCGAAATTCCATAGATTTAGGTCTCTTGTACGCTCCCAGACGCTCACGGCAAAAAGCGATCAATTCTTCCGGGGTGACCCGCTGGCCGGGGCGCGCGACTACCAAAGCCTTGACCGACTCCCCCCATATCGGATCAGGCACCCCGACCACCGCCGCTTCGAGCACCCCCGGATGACTGTACAACACCTCCTCGATCTCACGAGGGTAAATGTTCTCTCCCCCGCTGATGATCATGTCTTTCTTCCGGTCAACGATATAGACGTATCCGCTCTCATCCATCCGGCCCATGTCTCCGGTATGGAGCCATCCGTCACGGAGCACCTGGGCGGTAACTTCGGGTTTTTCCCAGTAGCCGGCCATCAAAAAAGGGCTGCGGACGGCAATTTCTCCGATTTCCCCAAACGGCGAGTCAGCCCCGTCCTCCCCAACGATGCGCACCTGTACCCCTAGGACGGGGCGCCCGCAAGAGGCCAGGCGGGCAGAGCCGGAGCCTTGTAGCATGTGTTCGTAAGGATGAAGCGAGGTAACCAAAGGGCCGCACTCGGTCTGGCCGTAACCCTGCATGAATATTGGTCCGAAAGCTTTCATGGCTCGCCGGAGCAAGCCGACCGGCATGGGAGCCGAGGCGTACCAAATTAGCCGCAGGCTGGAGAGGTCGCGGCGCGGCAGGTCGGGGTGATCGAGCATCCATGCGATCATCGTCGGCACCACCTGAGTGGTCGTGACCCGGTACGATTCAACATCAGCCATAACGCGCTCCGCGTCGAACCCATCGTTCAAAACAACCGTGCAACCCCTCATCGAGTGAGCCAACACCAAAGCCCGACCTCCGACATGGTAGAGGGGCATCATCGCCAGATGGCGATCATTGGGGGTCAGGCTCATCTCCAGGGCCAGAGCCGTAGCGTCCAGCCATTGCCCAAGATGAGTCAGGGTGGCCGCCCGCGGGAGTCCGGTCGTACCGCTGGTAAAGATGAGATAACACGGATCATCCGGGTAGAGAGCCACGTTGGGTTCGTGATCAGCCCCCTCAGCCAACAGGGATTCCAGATCGATCGACCCCGCAGCCGTTGCGCCATCGACATAGACGAATAGTTCAACCGACGTCAGCTTCGGGCTGATCAAGGTCGCCGTCTCGCGAAACTGTTCCTCCACAAATAGAACCCGCGGCTGAACATCTTCCAAGACTTGCACCAGCTCGCCCCCCGTCAGGCGGAAGTTCAGGGGAGCGATGATCAAGCCTCCCTTCTCGGCAGCCCCAAATACATCCAGATAAGCCAAACAGTTTCTGGCCAGGATGGCGATGCGGTCGCCCTTTCGAATTCCCCGCCCTCCCAGCGCCTGCACCAGCCGGTTGACCCGACGGTTATACTCGGCAAAAGTGATTGAACGGCCTTCCATAACAAAGGCGGTCTTGTCGGGATACAGTTGGGCGTTCCGGCGAATCAGATCTCCGAGGATCAAACCTTGAACCTCCCTGAAATTATGGTTTGGCGTGTAGCATGTGGCTTCAACCTTTCCGGCTGGCATGGCTTCGGGAGGTCGAGTCAACGGCTCTCCCAACAATCGGTAAATCCTTTCAGCCAGTTCCGTCGGCCGCAGTCTGAGGCCGCGT
>JBGFRN010000070.1:0-19095 GCA_041695105.1 Bacillota bacterium
GTGACCGACCCCACCCACGTCTTTGCCGACCCGCTTACCTGGCGCCGCTTCGAGCGCCTGGGGGGCCGGGTTTGGGCCCTTCGCCCGATCAGGCTTCTGGCCGTAACTCTGAATCCCTGGTCGCCCTCCGGATTGGGGTTCGACCCGCCGTGGTTTTTGGCCAAAGCCCGGACCGAGCTAAAACCGTTCCCCGTCCACGATGTCTGTTTGGAGGATGATCTTCCTTGACACCCCGCCGAGCGTCCGGAAGCCTCGGGCTGGATCCGGCCAAAATCGATCGGGCCCGCCAATTAGCCGCGGGCGTGGCCCGCCCGGTGCTTGAATTCGTCCGGGCTCACTCGACCGCATCGAGTGAGCGGGCCGTCTTGCGCCTGCTGGGGGTTAACGGGGTTGGGCCGGACGGGGTACCCCTGGCCAATCTGGCCGTTGACGCCCTCAACCTGCCCCGATCCGGGACGGCGGGCGGCGCATCCGGCGCGGGCGCCGAAACCGGCAACCCAATGGAGATGGGCGCGGCCTGGTGGTATGCCAACGCCTCCCTGGCCACCGGGAAAGCCATCCCCGACCTGGCCGCGGCCGCCGGCACCGGAGATCTTGACCTTACCACGATCGAGCGGCGACCCGAACCCGAAATTCGTGAGTTCGGCCTGGGGTTGGCTCGGGAGGCCCTTGAAGGCCTGACCGGGATCAGAACCGCCCGGGAAGAGCGGCTGGCCCGCCTGGGCCAGTCCCGCCCGCCATATCTTTATGTCATTGTCGCCACCGGTAACATTTACGAGGATCTGGATCAAGCCCGTGCGGCCGCCCGCCAGGGGGCCGACATCATCGCAGTTATCCGCTCCACCGGTCAGAGCCTGCTGGATTACATCCCCCACGGGGCCACCACCGAGGGCTACGGGGGAACCTACGCCACCCAAGAAAACTTCCGCCTGATGCGCCAAGGCCTCGATCAGTTGTCCGGGGAACTTGGGCGCTACATCCGGCTGGTCAACTATTCCTCTGGCCTTTGTATGCCCGAGATCGCCGCTCTCGGGGCCTTGGAAGGGCTGGACATGATGCTCAACGACGCTATGTACGGCATCCTTTTCCGGGATATCAACATGAAGCGGACCCTGATCGACCAGCACTTCTCCCGCCTGATCATCGCCCATGCCGGGATCATCATCAATACCGGCGAGGATAATTACCTGACCACCGCCGATGCCGTCGAGGCCGCCCATACCGTCCTGGCCTCCCAGTTCATCAACGAGCGCCTGGCCCTTGAGGGCGGCCTGCCCGAGGAGCAGATCGGACTTGGCCACGCCTTTCAGATTGATCCATGGATCGAAGACGGGCTGCTCTTCGAGATCGCCCAGGCTCGGATGGCCCGAGAGATCTTCCCCGGGGCGCCCCTGAAGTACATGCCCCCGACCCGGCATATGAGCGGGAATATCTTTTTCGGCCATGTCTACGACGCCATGTTCAACCTGACCTCGGCCCTGACCGGGCAGACCATCCATCTGGTCGGGATGCTGACCGAGGCCATCCATACCCCGTTCCTCCACGATCGCTTCCTGTCGATCGAAAACGCACGCTACATCAAGACCACCGCCGCCGGCCTGGGCCACGAGATCGAGTTCCGGCCGAACGGCAAGATCCGCCAACGGGCGGCCGAGGTTCTCGACCGGGCGGTCGCCCTGCTTGAACAAGTCGACCGGCTCGGTTTGATGGGGGCCCTTCAGCAGGGTGTTTTTGCCGGCATCAAGCGCCCTCCCGATGGAGGCCGCGGCCGGGAAGGCGTCTTTATCCGGTCGCCGGGCTACTTCAACCCCTTCTTTGAACTGCTCGACCGGGGAGGTGACGGCCGGTGACCGGGGCTCAAAGAGGCCGGTCCCGAACGATCAAAGCCTATGGGGACACCCTGGGCGACGGGGCGGTCCAGTTCAGCCTGACCCTGCCCGCGACCGGCGGGGCGGCTGGCCGGGCGGCCCTCAGTCTGGCGGCCAAGATGGGTCTGGATGACCCCCAGATCGTTCACCGGCAGGATCTGACCCAGGGTTATACCTTCTTCGTCATCTACGGGCGCTGCCGGCACGAGGTGGAACTCGAGGACGGGGCCGGTCAGCCCTCCCCGGCGCCGGGGCCGCCTTCGATAGAAGCGATTGACCGGATGATCAGCGAGGCGGCCGGCCGCAAGCTGGTGGTGGTCGGGGCCACCACTGGGACCGATGCCCATACGGTCGGGCTGGACGCCATCCTGAACCTGAAGGGCTACCACGGCGACTTCGGGCTCGAACGATACCAGGGTTTCTCGGTCCATAACCTCGGGAGCCAGGTCTCCAATGAGGATCTGGTCCGCCGGGCCATCGAGGTTCGGGCCGACGTGATTCTTGTTTCCCAGGTGGTAACCCAAAAAAACATCCATCGCACCAACCTGACCCAGTTAGTCGACCTCCTGGAAGCTGAGAAAATACGCGATCGGGTCATCCTGATCTGCGGGGGCCCGCGCATCACCCGAGAGCTGGCCGTCGAACTTGGATACGACGCCGGGTTCGGCTCGGGAACGCTCCCGTCGCAGGTGGCGGCCTTCATCGTCGAGTATTTCCGCCAGCGGAACAGGGGGACGTAAACGACAGCACCTCTAGAAGACATAATTTACCACGGGCTCGGCAGGCGGGAAACAGATATCTGGCAGCGAATAGATTTAATAAAAATTTTTGCCGGAGCTAGTAATGACTTACAATGCCCGCCTGTTACTTGCTGGCCTGGTGATCTTAGGTTTACTGCTATTGCCAGTCGGGCAGTCTCCTGCCCATGAGCTCTCCCGAGACCAGAGGGAAAGCGAGGGGACGGCCGCGCCGCCTACGGGGACGGCCTCGCCGCCCGCCCTGTACCTTGACGGCCGGCGCCTCGAACCCGAAAGCCCCCCAGTTATCCAGGAGGGGCGGACGCTGGTTCCGCTCAGGATCATTGCCGAGGCGCTCGGTGCCCGGGTGGAGTGGAATGAGGCCGCCCGCACGGCCATTGTCTACCGGGGAAACGATATCGTGCGAGTACCCCTTGGGGCCCGGGCGATGGAAAAGAACGGGGCGCAGATCCCCCTCGACGTCCCGGCCCGGATCGTCAACGGGCGCTCGTTGCTCCCGGTCCGGGCGATTGTCGAAAGTCTGGGCCTTAATGCCGGCTGGCTTCCTCAGTCCCGGGCGGTGGTGATCAAGAGCTCCAGCAGGACGGAGAGCCAGACCCTTGAAATATGGGGCTATTTCGTCCAATATTCCGAGCGGGATCGCAAATCCCTGAACTCTTTAGACCATGAACTCTCCCGCCTTGACGGGGTCGCCCTGTTCCAATACGCCCTGGACGGGCGGGGAAACCTAATTACCACCTACAACCCGGCCGAGGCGGTGGACAAGCTTAGGGCTGGAGGCAAGAAAATCCTGGCCCTGGTTCATAACATCGGTCCGTCTGGCAACTTCGAAAGCCAGAGCGTCCATGAACTCCTGACCTCTCCTGAGGCCCGGGCCCGGGCGGTCGATGGCCTTTTCAGGCTGGTGACCGAACGGGGCTATCATGGGATTAACCTTGACCTTGAGGACGTTCCCCCGGGTGACCGGGAGGCATATACTAGGCTGGTCAGTGAATTGGCCGGACGCTTCCGACCGGCGGGACTCATGGTTACCGTTTCGATTCCGGCCAAAACGGCCGATCTTCCGGGCGCTCGCTGGTCCGGTGCCTACGACTATGCCGCCCTGGGCGCTCTGGCTGACCGGATCATGCTGATGACCTACGACGAGCACTACGCAAAGGGGGGGCCGGGACCGGTGGCGTCCGAACCCTGGGTTGACCGGGTTTTGGCCTATGCTACTTCGGTCATGCCGGCCGAAAAGGTTGTAATGGGGCTGGCTGCCTACGGTTACCAGTGGCCGAAGGCCGGGGGCCCGGCCCGGGCACTGCCCGCCCGGGTGGCCAGAGATTATTCCCGGGCGCAGCCCGCGAGCCTGAGCTGGGACTCTCGCGCGCAGGTTCCCGTACTTAAAACCGCCGGATCGACGCTGTATTATGAAGACGCCGAAAGCCACGCCTATAAGATGATGCTGGCCAGGCGCTACGGGATTAAAGGAGTGGCCGTATGGCGCCTGGGCTACGAGGAGAGCGGCCTTTTCGCCGAACTGGAGCGAAACCGGTACTAAAAACTTAGCTTAACGGAAGGGATTTCAAGGGTTCGAGGCGAATAACCTGGGGTCGAAAGGATGTGGTCAGGCCGAATGGAAGGTAGCGCTAACGCCCACTCCGGGCGCGAGCTGTCGGCGACCGATCTGGCCTACGATATTCTCAAGAGCCACGGTCAGGCCATGTATTATAAGGACCTGATAAACGAGATACTAGGTTTGCAGGTTTACGGGGGCGAGAACGTCGCGAGGCTGATCGCCCAGATTCATACCGAGATTAATCTCGACTCCCGGTTCCAGCACAAGGGCGGGGGCCAGTGGGGTCTCCGGGAATGGACCTTCAAGGGCGGCCGCGTCGTCAATATCAAACCTGAACGGGCTCAGCCTAAAAAGCAGGTCAACCCGCTCAGGCTTTACGAGGAAGACAACGAGGGAGAAGAAGCCTTCGAGGCCAACGGGGAAGAGCGAGAAGAAGATGTCGACTTTTCCTCTGAGGCCTTAGAAGAATCTCCCGAAGACGACTGGGAGTAAAGAGGGGCAGCGGTGCCCCTCTCACTTTTTGACTTGCTTTTTTCTTTTCGTGGTTGCCGATATTAAGGTAGGAGGTCCTATTTTTTCGTTATGGCCAAGTTTGTGTTCGTTACGGGCGGCGTTGTTTCAGCTTTGGGAAAAGGCATCACCGCGGCCTCCCTCGGGCGCTTACTTAAAAGCCGGGGGCTAAGGGTCACCGCTCTCAAGTTCGATCCTTACATAAACGTCGACCCAGGCACAATGAATCCCCTGCAGCACGGAGAGGTCTTCGTCACCGACGACGGGGCCGAGACTGACCTCGACCTCGGTCACTACGAGCGATTTATGGATGTCTCATTGGGACGCCTCAACAACCTGACCACCGGGCAGATTTACTCCCGGGTGATTCGCAAGGAAAGACGGGGAGACTACCTTGGGGGAACGGTCCAGGTCATCCCACACATCACTAACGAAATCAAGGGTGCCATCCTCGAAGTAGCCGAGAGCAGCGGGGCCGATGTCGTCATCGTTGAGGTCGGAGGCACGGTCGGCGATATTGAGAGCCTTCCCTTTCTTGAGGCCATCCGCCAGTTCCGCCATGATGTCGGGCGTGAGGACATACTATACATCCACGTGACGCTTATCCCTTACATCGAAGCGGCCGGGGAGATGAAGACCAAGCCGACCCAACACTCGGTACGCGAATTGCGTTCGATCGGCATTCAGCCTGACGTGATCGTTTGCCGCACCGAACAGCCTTTGTCCAAAGAAATGAGGGACAAGATCGCCCTCTTCTGCGACACCGATCCCGAGGCCGTGGTTCCGAATCAGGACGCATCTTCGATCTACGAGGTTCCGATCTTGCTTGAAAACGAGGGCCTGGCCAGCCAAGTCTGCCAGCGCCTGCACCTGGCTTGCGGCAAGCCAGATCTCAACGACTGGGAGGAGATCGTCCGCCGGGCCACCCAGCCGGCGTACCGGGTTAAAATCGCGCTGGTCGGAAAGTACGTCGCCCTTGAAGACGCCTACCTTTCGGTGGTCGAGGCACTTTATCACGCCGGCATGGCCAACGACACCAAGGTCGAGATCCACTGGGTCGACAGCCAGCAATTAGAGAACGGCGAGCCACCTTCGGCCTTACTCGAGGGAGTCGACGGGGTTTTGATCCCTGGGGGGTTCGGTTATCGTGGCATTGAGGGCAAGATTAACGCTGTGACCTGGGCTCGCGAGAAAAAGGTGCCCTTCTTTGGAGTCTGCATGGGCCTGCAGGTGGCTGTCATCGAGGTCGCCCGCAACCTGGCCGGGATTCGCAAGGCCAACAGCTCCGAATTTATCCCGGATGTCATCGATCCAGTTATCGACATTATGGAGGAGCAAAAGAAGATCGTCGACCTAGGGGGCACCATGCGCTTAGGGCAGTATGAGTGTCACATCGAGCCAGGATCACTGGCCAGCAAAGCCTACGGCACCCCGGTCATTCACGAGCGGCACCGCCACCGTTTTGAAGTCAATAACCGGTACCTGGACCGCCTCGGCCAGGCCGGTCTGATCCCGAGCGGGATCTGGAAAAAGGGCAATCTTGTGGAGATCATGGAGCTTGAGGGCCACCCGTGGTTTCTCGGAACCCAATTCCACCCTGAATTCAAGTCCCGGCCGAACCGGCCGCACCCTCTTTTCCGCGATTTCATAGCCGCCGCCCTGTCCTATAGCCGGGCCGCAGGTTAGGGGGAGACAAAAATGAATACACGCCGGGCCGTCACGGTCCTAATTATTCTGCTAGTGCTAGGATCGCTGATAACCGCCATTTCAGGCGGTTTTTATTCCGATCCCGCCACAGCCGCCCGCGGTCGCGGGGGAGTTGGCCTGATCCGAGTCGAGGGTGCCATCGCCGCCGGCGGAGGTCAGGATAGCCTGACCGGCGGGGGCTTCGCCGGGTCGGACAGCCTGATGTCCCAGCTCAAAAAAGCACGGGAGGACGGCAACGTCAAGGCCCTGGTTATCCGGGTCAACAGCCCCGGCGGGACAGCCGCGGCCAGCCAGGAAATCGGCGAGGAGATCAAGAAGGTCCGCCAGGCAGGCAAAAAGGTCGTTATCTCGATGGGCGACATCGCCGCCTCGGGCGGTTACTGGATTTCAGCCAGCGCTGACCACATCTTTGCCAACCCGGGCACTCAGACCGGAAGCATCGGGGTAATCATGCAGATTCCTCAGGCCGAGGAGCTGATGCGCAAGGTCGGGCTTCGTTTCCAGACGATCAAGAGCGGCCCGCATAAAGACATCGGTGCCCTCGATCGTGACTTGACGCCTGAAGAGCATGGAATTCTCCAAGGCGTCGTCAACGATATCTATGACCAGTTCCTGGACGTGGTGGCCGAGGGCCGCCGGATGTCCAAAGGCCAGGTCCGCCAGATGGCCGATGGTCGCATTTTCTCAGGGCGCCAGGCCAAGGGGCTCGGGCTGGTCGACTCGCTGGGCAACCTCCAGGACGCGCTCGACTACGCTGCCCAGCAGGCTGGCCTCGGGAAGAATTACGAAGTCATCCCCATGCATCGGGCCAACCCTTGGGAGCGGCTTCTCTCGGGACTGGTCGTAGAGCCCGAGGAGGCTATCAAGGCTAATTTTCTTCGCTGGCTTAAGCAGGAGCCGATCGGCATAAAATAGAGGTGAGAGAGTGGATCTGGAAAGGGAAGAGGAAAAGAAAGAGTTAAAGGATGAGTTAAAGGATGAGATCGGGGAAGACGCGGGCGGACCGGCCCGAAAGGCCCCAGAGGAACATTTCCCCGACCACCTGGAAATCGTTTTCGGGATCCTATTTCAGCCAGTTCCGACCCTGCGGCGGCTGGTGGAGCGGCCCCCGCTTGGTTTAGCTTTCTTCGTATTGGCGATCTCGACTCTGATCAGTTATGTGGCCTCACTGCAGGGAATTACAGAGATTCCCGACATCCAATTAGGCCAGGTGATGACCGGTGGCAAGGCCGATCCCCAGATGGTCGCCAAATGGGTAATGGGGATCCAGGCCCAGTTAGGGATGAAACTCTTTCCTTTCCAGTTGTTAATCGCAATGATTTGGTGGCTAATCTCAACCTCTCTGACCCACATGGCGGCTGAGTTCGCCGGGGGACACGGGCGGGCCCGCTCGCTGCTCTCCCTCTACGGGATTGTCCAGATGCCGCTGATCTTCCTGGCTCCGGCCACCATCATCGGGAGGGTGGCATGGGGCGGGTTGGCTGATCTAGCCGGATTAGCCCTTTCGATTTGGGTTTTAGTATTAAGTGTGCTGGCTGTTCGGGAAAACTACAGTCTGGGAACCGGCCGCGCCGTTGGAGTCTACATGCTCCCGGTTTTAGGGTTCTTCGCCGCCCTGATTGTCACCGTGGTGGCCGCTGTTTTCGCCATGGCCTTGGGATCCCCTGTAATTTCCTAGAACCCATCGACCACATTTTCCAAAATCCGCAGCCCCTACCGGTGGATAATTTAGGAAGCCGGGGTAAAACTATTGGGGCAGGGGTGGAGGTGAGATGATTATAGATTCCAAATCGGTTATTTTTATGGATTTCGAGAACATCTATTGGAGTATGAAGCGGCAGTACAACCATGTTCCCGAACCGGGCCGGTTGATCGAAGGCCTGAGGGATTGGGCCAGCCGCTTCGGGTACGTCTGTATGATGCAGGCATACGCTGACTTCGATAACGAAGAGTTTCACGGGTTGCTCTCAGAGCTGCAGCGCCGGAGCGTCGAACCCCGGCATGTCTTCAGTAAGAACTACGAGGATGGTACGCGCAAGAACGCGGCCGACATCGAGATGAGCCTTGATGCCCTGGAGCTGATGTACAACCGACCTGACGTATCAACCTTCGTACTGGTCTGCGGCGACCGCGACATGATCCAAGTTATCCGCAAGCTCAAGGGCCGCGGGAAGCAGGTGTATGTGACGGCGGTGGAAAAGGCGATGAGCAAAGATCTAATCGCCTTCGCCAACGGATTCACCACGGTGGAACAACTTCTTGGGGTGACCGCCCCGGCGGGGCAGTCCCCTGATACAATTGTCCGGCGGCTACACGGAATGGAAGGATCAATGCCCTTCGTCGGCCTGAAGTACTTTATGAAAGTCCTCTCTGGCTCTGACCAAAGCGATCAGCGGGTATACGATCTGGTCAACAAGGCGATCGCCGACGACATTGTCCGGACCTATCAGGTTCCCAACCCGCACGACGAACGTTTCCCAACCACAGCTTGCCGACTTAATCTGGAGCATGATCTGGTCAGGCGGTTGCTGGGCCCGGTTACCTCGGGGCAGGCTACCTTGGGTCAGGGTCCCTCGGGTCAGGGTCAGGCTCCCTCGGGTCCGGCTATAACTGCTCCGGGGGTGGTAGTCCCGGGACTCGTCCCTTCGCACTCGCACGGTGCCGCTGGCGGCGCTGGTAAGCAAGGCGGTCCCTGCGACGACGGCAAGGGAGGCGGTCCCTGCGACGACGGTAAGGGAGGCGGCCCATGCGCTGATGGTGCCCTGGCGGCAAATCTTCTGGCTCCGACCGGGGTTCCGGCCCTAGCCGCGGTGGCAGGGTCGGGGAGCTGAGGAGGCCCTCGGCTTAGGAGCGGCCGGGACAGTAGGAGTCGGGGCGGGAGTACAGCGTGGCAAGGGCCGGCGTGGGAGCCCGGGGCGGGAGCCGCCAGCCCTTGAACGTGTTTGAAGAAGTGGCCTGGACGGATATAGGCAGATTGATGACACAGGTCGCGGGAAAGCCCGCGATCTTTTTTTGGCAAGAGGTTTGTTGAAATGGGACAAATGGTAAGAGCGGGATGGTTGTGGTGGGATGATTGTGGTGAGAATCATCAAGATGTTTCCCCTCGGCGTCGCCCATCGAAAAACATCTGACGATTAGGCCCCCGTGCCCCCTACTTATCGCGTCTAACCCCCTTCGGAGGGCCTGGTTTGGGGGGGTTGTGTCGAAAACACCTCCCTAGCTCAGGTTTTTATCCTTTAGTGGCCAGAAACCATCAAGTATTTTCACCGATTGGCCAAAGTGGCTGGGAAAAACCTGACGATTCCCCATGGAAATTGACGGTTTGCCCGAAGCTAACGATACAGCCCCGTGCCCGCTTCCTACCAAATTGAGTGGATCCTGCTTATAGTCATCCTTTCTCCTCCTTGCGGCCGTTGCAAGGGTGCCCGACAGGCTCTCACGCAATTTTTTAACACCAAACCGGCTTCGAGGCGTTAAAATATTGCGCCAGTCCTCGACAAGGTTGCAAAAATAGGCCGACCTAGGTCCAAAACCCGGGTTTTCAATACCCCCAGGCGTGAGATTTAATACCCCCAGGGGTGAATTTGACCCCCGACAGAAAATTCTCGCTCAAAATTTTAATCCAATCACATGCGATTTTCGTTAAAAATTTGAGTGAGATCCTAATTGCTCCAAATTACTCCTCAACAACTACTCCCAAACTACTCCCAACCACCACCGGCTTCTACCCATTCCGGCGAGGATTTAAAGTAAGGTGCAGCCGCCCCTGGGTAGGCCGCCCTGAATAAATCATCAGGCAGGCACAGTCTGATCAGTGCCAGGCGAACTTCGTCCGCACTGTACTCAGGATGGCGAAGCCTGATTCCTTCAGCCAGCAAATCACGTGAGATTCTGGCCAGCTCAACGCCTTGTCGCAGGCGGCCTTCTGGCCCTAACCGGCGAAGGATTTCAATTTGAACTTTTTCAGCTTCCGGAGTGGTATCAGAGACCTTCATGTTGTTAATTATGCCCTACCCCCGCCCTGCTCTCAACCCAAGCCCGAATCGAACTTCTTGGCCACCTCCGGGTCGTAGGCCAGCCGGACGGCCCCGAAGTGCTCGCCCCGAATGATCAGAGGTACCGAGAGGTCGTTGAGGACTGCTCCGGTATCGCGGGCGTAGGTCTGGAGCAAGAAGCAGTCGTCGGTAAGCACTCGCTTGAGATTAACCCCCGCCCGGCGAAACTCGTCGCGCGAAGCCCTCAAACCTACCCGCCCGGCTCCAACCAGCCCGTTCCGGGCCGCCCGGATCCCGGCCCTGTCCTCGAAGATTCGTTTGATCCGGTTTCCGGCCAGATCTTTTTCGTAGTCGCCGGACCAATTCTGACGGTACTTCTTGGCGTGGGCGATCAAAAAACCGTTAAGGTCGACGACAACCACGTAAGCCAGATCCGGCATTTGGGCGCAGTACTTATCGACTAGCCTGAGGCAAATCTCGTCGATCTTTGGGTCATACGAGGTGGTATACTTGGGAGGGTTGAAGCCCGAAGGGGTAACCCGGCTGACGTCAAAGATCCGGCCCAACTGTCTGACCAGCGGCCCTTTGATCTCGACGTAGTTGGTGTCTAAGATCTCCTGTCCTCCGAGCCTTGCCGAATTGATCAGCCCCTCGATCTCAGCCGCGGTCTCCCGAGAGCACTGGAGCGCCAGGCTCCGGGCCCGGTCGAAAAAGGTCCCGATATGGAACTGGCCAATCAGGCTTTGGGCCGCTTCGGTAACGTCGGACAAGCGGATGGTCGAGGCCGCCTGGTATGATTCCGATGCCTGCCGGGCGTGTTCGGACAAGGCCTGAATGTGCTCGGCAATCGTCTCCATGGCACCGGACTGCTGGTTGGCGGCACTGGCAATTTCCTCGATCTCCCTGACCGACCTGCCCACCAGTTCCTGAATCGAATGGATCGAACCGGCCGCCAAGTTGGCCGCACTCCCGCCCTTCTCCGCCGCACTGGTACACGAGGCAATGGTACTGGTCGCGTTTCTAATCGAGTCTTGGATTTGCTTAATCATACCGTTGATCTCGCGAGTGGATTTGCTGGTCCGGTCGGCCAGGTTGCGTACCTCTGAGGCAACCACGGCGAACCCCCGTCCCCGGTCCCCGGCGTGAGCGGCCTCAATGGCGGCGTTGAGCGATAGAAGGTTGGTCTGATCGGCCAGCCCCTTGATCACCTCGACCACCTGTCCGATGCGCTCTGAATGCTGGGCCAGCTCGCCGATTTTGGCTTCAGCCTCGGTGACCATGGTTTGGATCTCCCCGAGCGAGGCCACGGCGTCGCCCATAACCCTAAAGCCCTCGGAGGATACCTGTTTCAGCTCCCGTGCCACTCCAGAGGAGTTTACCGCCGAGCAGGCGACGCTTCGAACGCTGGCCGAAGTCTGACCGACCTCGGCCGCTACCCCGGAAATTTCCTGGTACTGGCTGCTGACTGCTTCGGAGATGCGCTTAAGCTGGAAGGCCGTCCTTGCCTCCATCGTGGCTGCCTCGTTAATGATCGAACCCAACTTGACCAGGTTTTTCTGGTTCATCTCAAGAAACCGGTTGACCAACTCCCCCAGCCTGCCGATCTCGGGGGGATCATCGCCAGCTTCAAACCTGCGGCCCAGATCCCTCGATCCTTCTAGGACGTCCGTCAGGAAATCAGCCAATCGGTTCAGGCTCTTGCTGGCCGCCGTTCTATCCTCCAAAATCGCACCCCCACAACACCGCCCGCCCGGCGGTCCGGGCGAACCGAACATTTTTCGAAGCAGTTCGACAATATTTGGGTTTTTCCTTTCTAATCCCAGGAGAGAGGAGCACCGCAGTGCCGCAAGTAGCGGAGATTCTGGCCCAGACCTTCCAGCGAGCCGGAGCGAGGTACCTCTTCGGTCACCCCGGTGGTGAGGTCACCCCGGTAATCGAGGCGGCCCGCCAGGCCGGTTTACGTTTTATTCTCACCCGGCACGAGGCGGCGGCCGCTTTCATAGCCGGAGCCTGGGGCGAGGTCACCGGTCAGCCCGGCCTGTGCGTCTCAACCATCGGGCCCGGGGCCAGCAACCTGCTGAGTGGAGTGGCCAACGCCTTCCTCGACCGCGCCCCTCTGATCGCCGTCACCGGCCAGCTCGCCTCCTGCCTTCAGAACAACGCCACCCACCAGCGGATGGAGACCGGACGGGTCTACGCCCCGGTGGTTAAATGGAGCGCCCAGGTTTACCCCGAGACCCCGCACTTCACCGCCGTCAAGGCCTGGCGCCTGTCCCAGGCTGGCCCCCAGGGCCCGGTCCACCTTGAGGTTGGCAGCGACGTCGCCGCTAATGAAGCGACCGCCGAGCCCTGGACTGAACCCAATCCTCACACCTATGAGGGGCATGAATTTGGCAAAGGCGACCTTGAGATGGCCGCCGCGCTGATCTCACGTTCCGATCGACCGGTGATTCTGGCCGGGCTGGGCTTCCTCCGCACCGCCCGCTCCCGCCGGGTACGGGCCTGCCGGGCCCTGCGCAAGTTCGCCGAGGCCTTTGGCCTCCCGGTCGTCCTGGCTCCCAAGGCCAAGGGCGTCTTCCCCGAGGACCATCCCCTGTACGCCGGGGTCATCGACATGCTCGGTGGAGAGCAGGTGGCCGGCTTCATTCGCCGGGCCGACCTGATCATCGCCGCCGGTTTTGACGTGGTTGAACTGATAAAACCCTGGGGCTTCACCGCTCCGGTCCTCCACATCGACGCCCGCCCCAACGTCGACTGGTACTACCCGTCGGAGGTCGAGGTCGCCGGCGACCTGGCCTCGGCCATAGAGGAACTGGCTCAGGAATTATCGCATTACGCTGCCTGGAGAAATGGGTGGGAGCCCGGCGCCGCCCTCAACTCTCGCCGTGAGTTGTTAGATCTGATCACCGGTGGGCAAGGGGCCGACTTTCTGAGAGCGGTTCGGGGTTCGGTCTCGCCCGGCGCGCCTGCCGCAGCGGCTCCAGGCGCATCCGGGCGCGCCCTGGCCGGCTGGGAGGTCGTCTTGACCGCCCGCTCGGCTCTCCCCCGCAACGCCGTGGCCACCTGCGACGTCGGAGCCCACAAGTTGCTGGCGGGCCAGCTCTGGGAGGCTTACGCTCCCGGCACCTTCTTCATGTCCAACGGTCTTTCGTCGATGGGTTACGGTCTTCCGGCCGCCGCCGCCGCCAAGCTGGCCCACCCTGAAACCCCGGCGGTCGCCTTTTTGGGCGACGGTGGCTTCGGCATGTACCTCGGCGAGATCGAGACCCTGGTTCGCGAGCGGCTGGCCCCGATTGTCATCGTCCTGAACGATGGGGCTCTGAGCCTGATCAAAATAAATCAGGAACGCCGCGGCTATCCTACGGTCGGGGTGGATTTCGGGTCGGCGGGTGAGCCGGCTGGGCCGGCTGGAGAGTGGGCGGGTGAGTGGGCCGGTGAGCCAACCCGCGGGCCGGCGGGTGAGCCGGCCACCACCGCGCCTCTCAACGTGGGCCGCTCTTACCCCGACTATGCCGGTGCCGCCCGTTGCCTTGGGGCACACGCCTTTTCGGTGCAGACGGTCGCCGAGCTGCAAAAAGCCCTGGCCGAATCCCTTCGCCTGACCGCCGGGACCGCCCGCCCGGCCGTAATTGAGGCCCTGGTTGATTCGGGGCCATACCGGCTATGAAAAGTATAAAACTCCACTTAAAAGGGGTGAAGAACCTGGCATGGATCTTGAAACTTACCGCCACCGGGCTGAGGAGTTTAACCTGGAGGTCACCCGCGAGTATTATTTGAACCTGGCCGGGCTCAAGGATGAGATGAACACCGCCCCGATCGTAGATCGGTATTCGGATCTTTTCACACTCGAATCCGTAAGAGCCATTCGCGCCTTGCTGAATCGTGCCGCCGGGGGCTCGTTGTCCCCCGCGGCCCCGGAAACAGCCACGGAAACAGCCACGGAAACAACCACGGAAACAGCCGCCTCAGAAGCGGCCCGCCGCCTGGGCTACCTTTACGAGTTCGCCGTCGACGGCTACCTCGGGGCGGCGGTCAAGGAGGAAAGCGACCAATTGGCCACGGCCGAGTCCCGGGCGACGGTCGCGGTCAGGGGGCAGGAGGTGCCCTACCGCTACGTCCCGGTCCTTCTGGCCAACGAATCTGACCGCACCTCCCGCGAGGCTATGGACGAGGCCCGCAACCAGGTCATGGCCCTGGAAATCACCCCCCGGGCGGCCGGGATCTTCCGCAAGCTGTACGCCACTTCCCACGAGCTTGGGTACGGCGGGTACATATCGCTCTACCGGGACATCAAGCGGATCGACTTTCAGGGCCTGGCCTTGCCGATGAGGCGCTTTCTGGCCAGCAGCGAAACGGCCTACCGCCGCCATCTTGAGGACGCCCTTTCCGCCCACGGCATCGATCCGGCCGGGGCCAAAAAGCATGATCTGGCTATCATCTTCCGGGCCAAGGCCTATGACCGTTTCTTTCCCGAAGAAAAGGCCGTCCCGGCCCTGAAGGCCACCCTGGCCGGGCTCGGTTTTGACCTGAACCGAGAGAAGGCCGTGATCATCGACGATGAAAAGCGCGAAAAGAAAAGCCCCCGCGCCTTCTGCGCCCCGATCAGGGTGGGCGAGGAGGTGATGCTGGTCATCGCCCCGCACGGCGGCCGCGACGACTACGACTCGCTCCTGCACGAGTCCGGCCACGCCATGCACTTTGCCCGAACCACCGAAACGGCCTTCGAGTACCGGCGCCTGGGCGACAACTCGGTGACCGAGGCATTCGCTTTTCTGTTCCATTACCTGACCACCGACCCCGAGTGGCTGAGCCTGACCCTCGGCTTGGATGAACCCGAATACGTCCGTTTCGCCATCTTCAATAAGCTCTATATGCTCCGGCGCTACTCGGCCAAACTGATCTACGAACTTGATCTGCACCGGATCTCAGAAGATCCGTGGGCCGCGGCTCCAAATTCCCAAGAAATTTTTTCAGTAGACGGGAACAAAAACCGGAACCGGCACGTCAAACCAAGTGAGTTTCCGATCGAGGCCAAAGCCGGGGCCTACCAGAAAACCCTCACCGAGGCTCTCTGGGTCGAGTATCCCGCCGAACACTACCTCACCGATCTCGACCAGGGCTTTTACGCTGCCCAGTACCTGAGGGCCTGGATCTTCGAGGCCCAGCTCCGAGCCAAACTCAAAGAAAAGTTCGGCCGGCGCTGGTACCGCAGCCCGGAGGCCGGAAGACACCTCCTCGAACTTTGGCGATACGGCCAAAAGTACACCGCCGAGGAATTGGCCCGTCAGCTTGGGTGGGCGACCCTCGACCCCGGGCCGCTGATAGAAGAAATCCAGCAGGCCCTTACTTTCTAAGAAGGAATTTCCATTCAACTGGAGAATATTCAACCTTTGCATGTTGACTAAAGGCCTGCGAAAGGCCCTGCTAAAAGCCCGGTGGGAATCAGGCAAACCCGGGGACAAGCACCAAAAATGGCTCAAAACCCCATCAACACACAAGATTTACTAAATGAAGTTGGTGTTGAGTTGCAGGATATCGAGCTATCGGAGAGAATTATCGTCAACGCGAAACGGAGATTATGTAATCACGGGCGAATCCCAAGCGAATCACCAAGCGATTCACCGGGGCGATCGCTCTACCATAAAGCCGCAGAAGGCAAGCACATTGACAACCGAAAATCCAAACTAGTTGAAACCGGTTGAAACCAGTTGAAACACTCGGCGGAACCTGCGTCTGCCGGGTTTAAGCCGTCCCTGAACCCGAGACCCCGGGTATGGAGCAAAGCACTTTCAAAGTTCTGCTCGAAAGGGGTGATGCCCCCAAAGGGCTGCACCGCAGAAGAAGCCTGAAAAGGCAATAGTCATGGACCACTAATTCTAATGATTCTACTGAATCAAGGAGGAGAAACCCGTAGCATGAAGTTGAAGTTTAAGAAATCATTGGTTGCCCTTCTGGCGGTTGCCATGCTGATGACCTCCTTCGCTTCGGTTGGCTATAGCGCCACCCCGAGCGACGTGGTCGGCACCAGCTCCGCCGCCGCTGTTACCCGCCTGATTGGCTTGGGCGTCGTCAAGGGCTATGAGGACGGCACCTTCAAGCCGGCTAACAAGGTTACCCGCGCTGAGTTCGCCGCGATTGCCGTGCGGATGCTCGGCCTCGAGTCGGCCGCCAATATTGCCGCTGGGCCGACCAAGTTCTCTGACGTCAAGGCTGACCACTGGGCCTCCGGTTACGTCAACGTGGCCGCCGCCAAGGGCCTGCTGACCGGGTATCCGGACGGCTCCTTCAAGGCTGACGCCAACGTCACCTATGCCGAGTCGCTGGCTATTATCATCCGCGCTCTCGGCTACCAGCCGCTCGTGGTTGGTCCCTGGCCGACCAACTATATCTCCAAGGCGGTTGAGCTCAACCTTCTTGGCAGCCTTTCCTTTAAGGCCGGCGACGCCGCCGCCCGCGGTGATCTGGCTATCATGACCGACAAGGGTGTTATGGATGTCAAGCTTGTAACCGCTGAGGAGTATTCCGACAAGGTTGTTTACAAGATCAGCACCGAAACCCTTGCCTCCAAGACCTTCAAGGTGACCGAGGACACCGCCGTTGTCACCGTCGTCCCGGCCACCAGCACCAGCCTGGATGCTAACAAATTCACCGCTGGGGCGAACACCTACACCCTGCTGGCTGGCGTCGTCTCTGACGTCAACGCCCTGCTCGGCTACAAGGTGAAGGTCGGCTATAAGGACAGTGACCGGGCCAAGACCCTCTACGTCAACCTCCACGCCGATGACAACAAGACGGTTGCCGGCACTCTGGCCGCTACCGCTATCGCCGGCGGGACCGCCAAGATCAAAGTCGGCACCTCGACCACCTCGACCGATTATAAGGTGGCCTCGACCTGGGCCGGCAACGCTGAAACCGTCCGCAACTCCCGCCTTAACGACACCGCCTGGGCTGTTGACGACAGCGTCACCGCTTTCCTCAATAACGCCGGGGAGATCCGCTTCGTCATCGCTAAGCGCTTTGACGCCACTCACGGCAGCGCCGTGGTGACCAAGGTCGACATCAAGGATGTCGCCGGCGCCACCGCCAACCGGCTGACCATTAAGGACCGGGGCACCACCGTCACCAACACCGTGGCCCTTTCTAACGACTTGAAGGGTGTTTCCATCACCCGCGATGGTAAGGCTGCCAAGCTGGCCGACATCGCCAAGGACGACATCGCCCGCATCACCAAGGACAACGCCGGCGCTGTTACCAGCGTCGAGGCCACCTCGACCCGCGTGACCGGTTCGGTTAGCTCAGCCAGCTCTGATGGCACCAAGTACACTGTTGTCATCGACGGAAAGACCTACGAGCTCTCGACCGGTGCCACCTACAAGGTTGGTGATGGCGCTGAAACCACCGATTTGACCGGCTTACCGGCCGCCGCCAGCGGCAAGTCGGTCCAGCTCTCCCTCGACGGGGCTGGCAAGGCCCGGTTTGTCGCGATCAGCCCGGCCCTCAACACGGTTTCCGGTCTCGTCCTTGAGGCCACCGACAACAAGGGCTTCGTTGAGGGTTCGGTGATTAAGAATCGCGACGTGGTCAAGGTCGTGACCGCCGCCAACGAGGTTAAGGAAGTCCTGATGAAGGACGGCAAGTTCTTCGGTACCGATAGCACTGGTCCGGTCGCCGCTCCGGCTAAGGGAACCAGCGTGAGCATCAACCTCGGCAGTGATGGGTTCGGCACCTCGCTGACCACCCGGACCCTGACCACGGGCGCTGTTCTGGCTGATGTCGACAGCACCAACCGCACCATCACCGTCGGTACCAACGTCTTCTACTTCAACTCCGAGACCGCGGTCTTCGACTATTCCGCCGGCTCGAACCCGGTTGGCTCCAGCATCAACGCCATCGCCAAGAACCTGACCGTCAGCTATCGCCTGGATGGCCTGACCGTTAAGGAACTGGTCATCAACAAGAGCACCGAACAGTACGGCGTGGTCAGCAAGACCGACTACACCGTGATCGAAGCCGACGGAACCACCAAGAACCTGGTCGATATTCTGACCAAGGATGGGGTCAGGACCTATACTCGTGGCTCTGGCGTCAACCTGACCACCAAAGGCCAGTTCGTCCGGTTTAAGCTGGATGCCGGCGTTCTCCCCTCAGCCGACACCTCGACCAGCGCCGCCACTGGCGCGGAACTGACTGTCAACGGCACCGTTTATAACCTGTCCACCACCACCAACACCTTCGACCTAGGCGTGACTACGATCACCTATGCCCATGTCCCGACCACCATGGTCATTAAAGCCAAGGCCGGCGAAGATCCGTCCCTTGGCGCCTTCGGTGACGTGGTGAACGGCAAGACGGTCGATGTCTACACCACCGCCCCGACGACCTTGCCAAGGCCCCTGCGGATCATCATCGTCAGGAACTAAGGTTGGGCCTGATCTAGCCCGCTCATCGAAAAGGACGCCCTTCGGGGCGTCCTTTTTACTGCTGGGCAATTCGGTTGGGCAATTCAGTTCCACAAAATAGCTATGAAGAATTCCCCGCGCCCTGGGCGGAAAATGTAGAAGCGCGTCGAATATTATTCTTACCCAGGCTCCTTCCGGCACCTGGCCAAAAAAGCTTACTCGCCCAGACTTTCTCGCCCAGAAAGGATGCTCGACTGATGCCCTTCCTCTCAATCAGGCCGAGGGCGGGCGCGGTGG
>JBGFRN010000336.1:0-19076 GCA_041695105.1 Bacillota bacterium
GCTGACGGCAGCCCCTACGGCATCCAGAACCAGGCTATCCCTGATGGCACCGTGTCCGGCACGACGGCAGTGACCAGCATTAAGCTCCCGCTCGAGAACCCGTCGGGCCAGCAGGCCGTCAGCACCACGCTCCTGACCGCCTCGGGCTGGAATACCAATAACACCACCAAAGACAGCGACCGCGTCCAGTGCCTGTCCTGCCATTACGCTCACGGTACCAAGAAGACGGGCAACAACCCGGTCTTCAGCGCCGCGCAGGATCTGACCGTTGGCGGCGGGTACACGATCGATTCGTTGCTGGATTCGGATAAGGCCAGCACCCAGAAATCCTCGACCGTCCTCAAGCGCATGAACAACATGGGCGTTTGCGAGGCCTGCCACAACAAGTAAGCTATGGTCGAAGGGTCGAAGTCAAGCGATCGATCGGGCTAATTCCAAACTCAACAAGGGGCTGTCCCGGAAGTCAGGGGCAGCCCCGTTGCTTGTTTCCTAAGCAGGTGATATGGGCCAAATCGCGAAATAGAGAATTAACAACATGGTGGCAACACCAAGTTCGAAAGGGGTGAACAGCCTGGTTTTCTCGCTGCGGCCTTGGGGCTGCGTGCTGGGAACCAGGCGGGGATTTGCAGTTATCTTTCCTCGGCGGCACCGGAGGCGTCACCGGATCCAACTACCTGCTCGAGGTTCGCGGTTTGAAAATCCTGATCGACTGCGGGCTATTTCAAGGAGGCCAGGATGTCGAGGCCATGAACTTCCTCGGCTTCCCATATGACCCGGCCTCAATCGACTACACCATCTTGACTCACACCCATATTGATAACTCCGGACGTGTTCCCGTGCTGTACAAGCAGGGATTCCGCGGGACGATTCTGGCGACCCCGGCCACCTGTGATCTCTGCTGCATCATGCTGCAGGACAGCGGGCATATTCATGAGATGGAGGCCGGCTGGGCCAACCGCAAGCGGCTGCGCCAGGGGAAGGAAACACTTCAGCCCTTGTACACTGTGGCCGACGCTCAGGCCGCCTGCCGGTACTTTCGACCAGTCCCTTACCGGATCAAGACCGAGCTGGCCGATGGCATCCACCTTACCTTTCACGACGCCGGGCACATCCTCGGGTCGGCCATCGTCGATCTGGAAATAGATAACGGCCATGGCTTGGAGACTCTGGTCTTTTCCGGGGATCTGGGCGTTAAGAATCGCCCGATTCTTGAAGACCCCGAAGTTCCGGAGGGCTGCGACTTTCTGGTTGTAGAGTCGACGTACGGTGATCGCCTGCATGATGACCACATCGATAGCCTCCAGCGACTAAGAGACATTATCAACGAGGTGGCTGGCTCGGGGGGCAACTTGATTATTCCGGCCTTTTCGGTTGGCCGGACCCAGGAACTTCTCTACCACCTTAATCATTTTTACGAAAAGAATTTGGTCCCTCGTCTGCCGGTTTTTATTGACAGCCCCCTAGCTCACGAGGCGACCAAGATCTTTACCAAACATCCGGAGTGCTTTGACCAGGAGACCAGGGATCTCCTTAAATCTGGGGACAACCCCTTTGCTTTTGACGGTCTGAATTTTACCGTAACCGCCCAGGAATCAATGGCCCTGAACCAGTTAAAGGGTAGCTCGATCATCATCTCCGCGGCCGGCATGGCCCAGGCTGGCCGGGTACGTCACCACCTCAAACACAACCTCTGGCGGGCCGAATCGGCCGTCTTATTCGTCGGATACCAGGCCGAAGGCACCCTGGGCCGGATCATTACCCAGGGTGCCCGAAAGGTTAAGCTATACGGAGAGGAAATCGTAATCAGGGCCCAGATCCACACCCTGAGCGGCTTCTCGGCCCACGCCGACCAGGCCGGGATCATGGATTGGATCGGGGCGATGAAGAAAAAGCCGCGTCATGTCTATGTCACCCATGGTGAGCCGGAGGCATCGAAGGTGCTCGCGGCCAAGATTTACCGGGAGCTTGGCCTTGAAGCCTGGGTTCCTTTTGTGGGGGATACGATTACCCTGGGCGAGGCCCCGGTACGCGCTCAGAAGCGTGCCCCAGTCGACCTTGAGGCCTGGGTCGAGTTGGAGAAAGAGATAGCCGGTCTCTCAACCGCCCTGGCCCGCGCCAAGGAAGATCTCAAGAACGGCAAGACTTGGTGGTTCTCGCGATTGATGGCCCAGGACGCCGATCTTGTGAACCGGCTAAAGGATCTCAGGGAAACCCTGGAGACCCGGTAGGCGCCAGAAGGGGCGCGCCATATCAACGGAGGTGCGTCGATAGTTGGTTTGGAAAATTGAGCGGTCGGTCGAGCTATTCGCCGAGGCCAAGAAGCATATCCCCGGAGGGGTTAACAGCCCGGTCCGGTCCTTCCGGGCCGTAGGAGGCCAGCCCTTATACATCGAACGAGGCGCCGGCGCCCGGATGGTCGATGCGGACGGCAATTATTATATCGACTACGTCCTATCCTGGGGGCCCCTGATCTTGGGCCATGCCCATCCAGCGGTGGTCGAGGCCCTGAGAGCGGTGGCTGAACTGGGAACCAGCTTTGGTGCCCCAACCGGGCGGGAGACGGAACTGGCTAAACTGGTCCAAAACGCCTACCCGTCAATGCAGCTGATCCGGTTCGTCAACTCCGGCACTGAGGCCACTATGTCGGCTATCCGCGTCGCCCGGGCCTTCACCAAGAGGGACAAGGTGATCAAGTTCAACGGCTGTTACCACGGCCATAACGATGGTTTGCTGGTTAAAGCCGGGTCGGGGGCCCTGACCTTCGGGGTTCCGGACAGCCCGGGCGTACCGTCCGACATCGCCGGGCACACTCTGACCATTCCATATAACAGCCTGGAGGCGCTTGAAGAAGTCTTCGGGCGGGTTGGGGAACAGATCGCCTGTGTCATCCTCGAGCCGGTCGTCGGCAACATGGGGCTGGTCCTGCCCAAAGATGGTTACCTTAAGGGGCTCAGGCGCCTGACGGAAAAGTACGGAACGGTGCTAATCTTCGACGAGGTCATGACCGGGTTCAGGGTAGCCTACGGAGGCGCCCAGGCCCGTTACGGCATCACCCCGGATCTGACTTGCCTGGGCAAGGTTATCGGCGGCGGTCTCCCGGTCGGGGCCTACGGCGGCAAGCGCGAGATCATGGAGCTGATCGCCCCGTCCGGACCAGTCTACCAGGCCGGGACGCTGTCGGGGAACCCGCTGGCTATGGCCGCCGGCCTTGTCACTCTAAAGCTGATCTCCCAGCCAGGAGTCTATCAGGAATTGGAGCGGAAGACGCAGCGCCTGGTCGACGGCCTGCGCCGGGCCTCGTCCTCGGCCGGCCGCCAGTGGCAGGCAGCCGGGATCGGCTCGATGTTTGGCTTATACTTCACCGAAGAGCCAGTGGTTGATTTTGATACTGCCCTGAAATCCGACACCAGGCGTTTCGGCACCTACTTCAGGAAGATGCTTGAGCTTGGGGTCTACCTGGCCCCGTCGCAGTTCGAGGCCGGCTTCCTTTCGCTGGCCCATTCTGACGAGGATATCGACCGGACGGTTGAGGCTGCCCACGAGGCCATGAAAGCGGCCGAAGAATGAGTTCATCCGTGGAGCCGGCGTCGCTTGGCCCGGCTCCGGCCGATTCGGAACTATCGCGTCTTTCGCGGATCAGCCGTGAAGAGGCTCTGGAAAAACTGATGGTGACCTACGGCGACCGGGTGCTCCACCTGGCTTACTTTTATCTCAAGGACCGGCAATTGGCCGAGGATGTTGCCCAGGAGGTTTTCGTCCGGGTCTTCCGGACCTGGGATCGTTTCCGCGGGGACTGCTCGGTGTCGACCTGGATCTGTACCATTACCACCAACCTTTGCCGGGACCGCCTGCGCTCTCCCTGGTGGAAGCGGATAGTCCTGGGTTGGGATTTCCGGGAGAACTGTGAGAGCGGGGACGCCGAGGCCGAAGCCCTGGAGGCAATCAAGAGACAGTCGGTCTATCAGGCCGTGTTGACCCTGCCGGTTCAGTACCGGGAAGTCATCGCCCTTTTCTATTATCAAGGGATGACGGCCGGCGAGATCGGTGCCCTGCTCAAGGAAAGCCAGGGAACGATCAAGAGCCGCCTGCACCGGGCCAGAGCACTGCTGAAGGACCGGATCGGTTTTGAGGCCCGCGAGGAGGTGGAGGGCCTGTGAATCGTGACTATATGGAGGAGCAATTGGGAAGCCTGCCCCAGCAGGCCCGCCGGGAGCACCCCGACTGGAAATTTTCCGAGCGCCTGAGACAGGGGGTCCGGGATCGCCTTCAGGCACCTGAGCCAAAGCCCCAACAGCGTCGAGTCGGGTGGGGCCTGGGAACCGCCGCCGCGGCTGCGGTGGTCCTGCTGGCCCTAGCCCTGGGAAACCTGGTACCGAGCGGACCGGTGGGTTCCGGCGGTGTGAAGCTACAGGCCGAACGGCAGGCCGAGCGGTCGGCTGGGCCGCAGGCCGTGGAAGATAAGACGGATGATCTGAAAATGGCCCAGGCCGAATCAACTGGAAGGAACTCAATCGCTGCAGCTCCCCGTACTCTTGAGGCTACAAAGGCAACTGGGGTATTCCCGGCCGATAGGGCGGCGCAGGCCTCGGTGGCGGGTCTGTTCAGGGTGAATGGGGATCTTAACGGCGGGCGTGTCCCGGTTGAAGCCGTCCGGCTTTTCCGTGGCCAGCTTCCCGGGGACGGAAAACAGGCCTGGTGGAAACCGGGGGAGGGCGAGCTAGTGGGAAGCGTCCTGGAGGGAAGCGTCAGGTCGGGGGATCTCCTGATCCTTTTCTTGGTGCCGGCTGCCACCGGCTCAGACTTGAGGGGTTTGGCGGGTGAAGGGGGAATTGCCACCTACACAAGCGCTGAAGGAGCCGGTGGAGCCCTCCGAGTCGACCTGGAGAAAAACACGGCCACCTCGGCCCAAGGGTCGTTCGACCTGCGGCAACTGGAGGCGGCCCTGGTAAATAAACCCTAAGCTTCGCAAAAGGAAGAAAAAGGGAGAGGTTTCGCCCTCAAGGGGCTGGGCGGGGAATAAGACATAATGGAAGGGCCGACCCCCTGCGGATGGAACGAAACCGGTGGTGGTTGGGAGGGTAGTTAGGTTCTCACTCAGATTTTTACCGACAAATTGAAGGTATTGCGTTAAAAATTTGAGCGAGAATTCCCTATTTGGGGCAAATTCCCCCCGGGGGCATGAAACCTTACCCTAAAGGGTATGAAAATCTGAGTTTTGGACCTGCATCGCCTGTTCTTGTGAACCCATTCGGGGTCTGACGCAAAATTTTAACGCCCGAACCTTGGTTTGCTGTTAAAATATTGCGTGAGAGCCTGTCGGCTATTACTTTCGGGTTACCAGGGCTCTTACCGCCTGTTCCAGGCCGTCGACGGTCAGCTCGAACATTGGAAACACCTCGCGGATGGCTTTGATCGTCTCAGTACCGTGGGTGCGTTCCCAAAACTTAGCCTGGATCGGGTTCAGCCAGATCGAATGATGGAAGTGGCCGGCGATGCGCTTGAGCCAGGCGATGCCCGGCTCTTCGTTATGCTGGTCCCAGTCGATGATCCCGCCGGGTAAGAACAGTTCGGTCGGCGACATGGCCGCGTCTCCCACCAAAATCACCTTGTAATCTGGCGGAAGGGACCGCAGCAGGTAATCGGTCTTGACGGCGTTGGCCGAACTTAGCCGGGCGCCGGCGTAAACCTCGTCATAAACGCAATTGTGGAAGTAATAACACCTGAGGTCCTTGAAATGGGTCGACTGATTAACGGCGGTGAACAGACGGTTAAGCAGCCCGGCGAACGGGTACATCGAACCCCCGACGTCTGTCAAAAGAATCACCTTGACGACGTTGCGCCGGGGGCGGCGGAAGGCCAGTTTCAGGTGCCCGGCGTTGCGGCTGGTCTGGTCAATCGTTTGGTCGAGGTCGAATTCGTCCTTGGGTCCTTCGGGATTGGCCGCCAGGGCCCGCAGGCGGCGCAGGGCCACCTCGAACTGGCGCACGCCCAGGGTCTCATCGGTCCGGTAGTCCTGGAAGCGCCGCTCGGCGGCCACCTTGACGGCTGAGCGGTGACCGGACTCGCCCCCGACGCGGATCCCGGCCGGGTGGAATCCTGAGTGCCCGAAGGGGGAGCGCCCGCCGGTTCCAATCCACTTGCTCCCGCCGTGATGCTGTTCCTTTTGCTCCTTCAGCCGCTCCTCGAACTGGCGACGCAGTTCCTCAAGGTCGATCGTCCCCATCTGCTCGCGCAGGCGTTGCATCTCCTCGGGCGAGATCTGAAGGCGGGGGAGGGAGTGTTCGACCCATTTCAGAGCTGAGTCGACCAGGGAATCGGTGGAGGAGATTCCGCCGAAAAAGTCCCGGAAGGCCAGGTCGAACTTGTCGAAGTAGGCCTCGCTCTTGATCAGGACTGCCCGGGATAGGTGGTAGAACCCGGACAGGCTGGAGCCGGCCAGACCCTGATCCAGGGCCTCCATCAGGGTCATCCATTCGGTCAGCGATACCGGGACGCCGCGCAACTTTAGAAGAAAGAAGAACTCAACGAACATGGCCGTTCTCCTTTTATGGACAAACATCCGAAAAGGTTCCTGCTTCAGCGACGGGCTAAACCCCGAAGGGTTGAACTCCCATCTCCACAGGCGTAAGTTCCCGCCAAACTGGCGGTACGTAGGGACTTAACCTGCTAGTGCTTCAAGGTTCTTCCCTGCGTTCTCATCCCGGTCGTGGATGACTCCACATTCAGGGCATACCCATTCCCTGACCGAAAGGGGCAACTTGTCCAACCTGTACCCGCAAGCGCTGCACGTCTTGCTGGACGGATACCACCGATCGGCTTCGACCATGCGACTGCCGTACCACCTGGTCTTGTAGTCCAGTTGGCGTTTCATTTCGCCCCAAGCCGCATCGCCGATGTGCCGGGCCAAGTGGTGATTTTGCATCATGCCCTTGATGTTCAAGTCCTCCACCACGATGACCGCCTTGGTTTTCGCCAGCCGCGTGGTGAGTTTGTGCAGGAAGTCCTGCCGGATGTTACGGATTCGCCGGTGGAGCCGACGAATCCGCATCTGCGCCTTCTTCCGGTTCCGCGAACCTTTTTGTTTCCGGCTCAGCCGTCTTTGCAGGCGCTTTAGCCTGCGAAGGTGCTTTGCCAGAGGCTTCGGAGCCTCAATCTTCTCCCCATCCGACAGAGCGGCAAAGGTAGTCAAGCCCAGGTCGATGCCGACCACCGGGCCTTGTACCGGCTCGGGGTCAGCCCGCTCTTGTTCGACAGCAATGGAAACGAACCACCGATCAGCCTCACGCCGCACTGTTGCCGATAGAATTTTACCTTCAACGACAGGGTGTTCCTTTAGCCGGACGGAGCCGATGCGCGGTAACTGTACATGGTGCGCCAGCACGTGAATGGCCCCCGTCAGCCGGAAGGAGTCGTTGCGCCCCTTTTTCTTGAACTTGGGGAATCCCACTTTGCGACCCGCCTTCAGTCCCTGGAAGAAGTTGCGGAAGGCGTTGTCAAGGTTACGCAGGGCCTCTTGTGGAGCGCACTTTGAGACCTCGTACATCCAAGGGAAGTCCGTCTTCTTAAGGGCGTTCAGTTCCTTGTGCTGGCTGATGGCATTGGTAGATATCTTGTCCTGCTCCCATAGAGCGATACGACGGGCAAGGCCCCAGTTATAAGCGAACCGGGCGGCCCCGGCGTGTTTGGCGAGGAGGAGGCGTTGTTCCTTGTTCGGGTCCAGTTCGTAGCGATATGCCTGGTTAATCTGCATGTTTGATGACCTCCAAAGCCTTCTGTGCCTTGTTCTTCGCAGAGCGGGGCCCGTTCAAGCCAGAACCAATTCAGTTGCACAACTCATCACCCAACTGATGTATGACCTGTTGGGAATATTTGTCTACAAAAAAGTGATCAATTAAAAACCCCAACCCTGCCCCCCGGCCGTCCGGCTCAGGGCCCTTTGGGCCAGATCCATGTCCTTGTCTTTCTTCAGAAGAACCCCTAAGAAGGGAAGTTCCCGGGTGATCCTTTCGGGGACAACGCCTCCGAGGACCAGGGCCTGGCACCAGTCAAGCAGCTCACTGGTGCTCGGCCGTTTCATCAGGCCAGGAAGATCGCGAACCCAGTAGAAAGCCCGGATTGCCTCATCGACCAGCTTCAGCTCCAGATTCGGGTAATGAACGTTGATGATCTCGCGCATCATCGCCTGGTCGGGGAAGGCGATGTAGTGGAAGACGCACCGGCGCAAGAATGCGTCCGGAAGCTCTTTTTCAGAGTTGCTGGTAATAACGACCACTGGGCGGTGGTTGGCCTTGACCGTTTCGCGGGTTTCCGGGATGTAAAAGCTCATCATATCCAGTTCCCAGAGCAGGTCGTTCGGGAACTCCAGGTCGGCCTTGTCGATCTCGTCGATCAGGATCACAAGTCGCTCGGGGCTGGAGAAGGCCTCGCCCAGTGGTCCTAGCTTGACGTAGCGTTTGATGTCTGAGACATCATCGTCGCCGAACTGGCTGTCGTATAGTCGCTGGACCGCGTCATAGACGTACAGCCCCTCTTGGGCCTTGGAAGTTGATTTGATGTTCCAGACCAAGAGTCTCATTCCCAGGGCCTCGGCCAGGCTGCGCGCTAACACTGTCTTGCCGGTTCCCGGCTCTCCCTTAACCAGCAGTGGCCGGCCAAGGGCGACCGCCACCTTGATTGTGTGGCGCAGCTCTTCGGAAACGATGTAATCTTTTGTCCCTACGTACTCAACCTGGCTCATGGTTCGGTCGTGCCTCCCGACTGTTTGGTTAAATCATGTGGCTTCAATCATATCACATTCATATCACATTAAGTCCCGCCGGCAGGCACCGTCAGCAAATCAACGCCCAAGATTCACCGTTGCCGAATTTTGTCGAAAGATTCCCTTATTTTTCGGCAGGATTTTGGGGTACTAGAGAGAATGCTAGGTGCAATACCTTGGGTCTTGAAAAACTGTATAGCTATGACCATCCGCAAAAGGCAAACCCGTCGCGAGGCGGGGACGCAAAGCCTAAGACCCCAAGTGGGTAGCCGGGCTGCCGGAGGACCGCAACCAAATAAAGAGGCGGGTCCTCCTATCTGAAGGGAGGGCTCGTTTATGTTTATTGAAGCTTTTTTGGCCTTAGGCGCGCTGGTATTGAGCCTGACCGGGGCCACCGGAGAGCTGGCCGGTCAGATTGAGGAAAGGTCCGGGCACCTTGAAACATCGCCCGCCGTCGTTCAAGTCGTCCACCGGCCTTACCGAGACGGTAATTGCGGGGCCTGCCACACTGACTCCAGCCCGGCTGGCCAGTCTCTGAAGGCCCCAATTAACCAGCTCTGTGGGAACTGCCACTCTCCCGGGGATGGGTTCAATCATCCGGTCAACGACCGCGTTACCTGCGCCAGTTGCCATGATCCCCACCAGTCCTCCAACGCCAAGCTATTGGCGCGGGCCAAAGACGGGCTGTGTATTGTTTGCCACGATCTGCGTTAACCTGAACCAGGGAGGACTCGAACCTCCCAGGGGCGAATCCTCTACAGTCGACCATTATCAGATCCGACTTGGGGGTACCGATCCTGGAAGTCATAGCCCTGGTTGGTCCCAGCGGAACCGGAAAAAGTCATCGGGCCTCCCTGGTTGCCAAAGACTACGGGGTTGAACTGATCGTTGATGACGGCCTGCTAATTGAAGGCAAGGGCCTGAAGATACTTGGCGGCAAATCGGCTAAACGTGAACCGAGCTTGGTTGCCGCTATTCGCTGCGCCCTTTTCACCGATGACGACCATCGTGAGGAAGCCCGGCTTCTAATTAAGGAGGAGCTCAAACCGAGCAAGATTCTAATCCTCGGTACCTCAAATAACATGACCGACCGGATTGCCGAGGCCCTGGGAATTCCTCCGCCCGGTCGGTACATCAGGATCGAGGATATTGCCTCCCCGCAGGAGATCCGCCGGGCCAGAAGAATCAGAAGGGAATATGGCAAGCACGTCATCCCGGCCCCGACTTTCGAGGTCAAGAAGACTTTTTCCGGCTACCTGATCGACCCACTCCGGTTCTTTCGAAGAAAAAATGAGATCGATCACCCGGAACTAATAGAGAAGTCCGTGGTCCGGCCGACATACTCTTCCTTAGGGCGGTTTTTCATCGCTGACACCGTCGTGGCTGCCATCGCGCAGCGGGCGGCCGAGGAGATCCCTGGTATCTCAAAGGTGATCTCAACCGTGGTTGAAACCGACCCGGATGGGGTTGAAGTCACCCTCGAGGTATCCGTGAAGTACGGGACTCCCCTGATGCCAATCCTGCTCGAGGCCCAGCGCCACGTCAAGGAGCGGATCGAGTACATGTCGGCTTTGAATGTTACAGAAACGAATATTGATGCCCGCCGCCTGACCCTGGATTGAGGAACCAGCGGGCAACCCTAACCAGGACCGCCGCCGCTCTGCTGGCCGCGGCCCTGTTTTTTGCCGCATCCTTGCCGGGGCCCGGCGGGGTTCTGTTAGGCTGCGACGCAGATCCCGGGCCGGCGCTGGTTGTGGCCGGGTCAGGTTCGATGCAGCCCGTGCTTGAATCACTGGGAAAGGGTTATGAGCAGGCCAATCACGGGGCGCGAGTAAAGGTTCAGGCCGGGGGCTCGACCGCCGGGATCAGGGGGGTGCTGGAAGGCTTGGCTGACCTCGGGGCGGTTTCCAGGGAGCTGTATCCCGACGAAAAGGGCCGTCTTAAACAGACGCTGATCGCCCATGATTCCCTGGTGGTGATCGTTAACCCTTCAAACCCTCTAGAGGACATCGGTTCCAATCTTTTACGGGCTATTTTTGGTGGTCAGGTTTCTGATTGGTCTGAATTGGGAGGGCCCCCCGGGCGGATTAACCTGATCGCCCGCGAAGACGGGTCCGGGACTCGGGAGGCATTCGAAACCATGGTTATGGCGGGACAACCGACCAGCTACAGGGCGGTCGTCCAAAACTCGCCCGGGGCCGTGCGGGGCGCCGTGGCCGGAGACCGGCGGGCCATTGGCTACATTTCTATCTCGGTTCTAGACCCGAGCGTCAAGGCCCTTGGGGCCTACAGGCTGACCAGGGCCTTTTATTTGGTGACCGCCGGGCAGCCGGCGCCCGCGGCGGAGCAGTTTCTGGAGTATGTCTTGAGCCCAGAAGGGCAGGCCCGGGTAGCCCGAGAGAGTTTGGTTCCGGTGAGGTAGGCGTAGGCCGGATGCAAGGTTGGCGAAAAACTAGGAAAGGCGAAAGAGCCCCAGCCGCGCTGGCGCTGGCCGCCGCGGTTGGGGCCGGCACCGTCCTGGCGATTTTACTGTTCTTGCTGGCCGAGGGCCTCCCGGCAATCATCCGGACGGGATGGATCTCTTTTTTGTTCGGCCCGATTTGGGATCCGGACCGCGGCCTTTACGGACTGGCCGCCCCAATAATCGGAACCGCTTGGGTGATCGGGGGTGCGTTCCTGCTGGCCCTCCCCCCGGGCCTGTGGATGGCCGCTTTCCTGTCCGACTATTGTCCCCCGGCCCTGGCCGCCCCGGTTCGGTGGACGCTTGGGCTGCTGGCCGGCATTCCTTCGGTGGTTTACGGTTTGGCCGGAATGGCCGTGGTGGTCCCAGCCATTCGCCAGGCCTCCGGGGGGACTGGGTTTTCGGGCTTGGCGGGCTCGATGGTGCTGGCAATGATGATTTTGCCCACCTGGGTCAGCTTGTCTTAAGAATCGCTGCGGTCAGTCAATCGGGACTGGCGGGAAGGTTCTCTGGCCCTTGGCGCCAGCCGGGCCCAGACCCTGGTATTGATTGGTCTCCCCGCTGCCAGGCGAGGATTAGTTTCAGCCGCCGTATTGGCCATGGGCCGGGCCTTAGGGGAGACGATGGCGGTGATGATGGTGGTGGGGAACGCGGTGGCTGCGCCGGCTAACCCCTTAGAACCGGCCAGAACCCTGACAACCAATCTCGTGCTGGAGATGGCCTATGCCGCCGGGGAGCACCGGGAGGCCTTGTTTGCTTCCGGGGTGGTCTTGTTGGGGCTCAGTCTGGTCTTTAACCTGCTGGCCTGGCGTCTGGGCGGGGGCGGGACTAATGCGGCTAAGTGACCGGGCAGTCTTTATGGCCGGCGCGGTTTTGGTGGTTGGTCTGGGGGTCTCGGTTATCGGGCTCCTTGGGTTGATCTTCGGCCAGGGCCTGAGCGCCATTGATTGGAAGTTCCTCCTGGTGCCGGTGGAGGACTCGGGCCGCGGGGGAGGAGTGCTCGATCCGCTCGGCTCAACCCTTTGGATTGTAACTCTGGCGCTGCTTTTGGCTGCCCCGGTCGGTACCGCGGCCGGGCTTTACCTGGCCGAATACCAGCGCGCCACCCTCTGGGGGGGTATCCTGAGAACGTCCATTGGCTGCCTGGCCGGGATTCCCTCAGTCGTTTTCGGCCTTTTCGGGCTGGCACTCTTCTCAACGCGCCTCGGCCTAGGCTGGTCGGTCTTATCTGGAGCGTTGACTCTGTCGGTGATGATGCTTCCGACCTTGATCCTCAGTTCCGAGATGGCTGTCCGGGCGGTTCCGGAATCCTACCGGGAGGGGAGCCTGGCCCTAGGGGCGACCCGCTGGGTTACAACCGCCCGGGTGGTCCTCCCGCCGGCGCTCCCGGGTATCTTTACCGGCCTCATTTTGAGTCTGGGGCGAGCCGTGGGAGAGACCGCCGCCCTGGTCCTGACGGCCGGAACCGCGCCTGGTTTCCCGTCGGGCCTACTAGATCCGGGCCGGACACTGTCGGTCCACCTTTACCTGCTGGCTAGCGAGGGAGTCAGCCTGGAGCGGGCCTACGGTTCGGCCGTAATTTTGGTTCTGGCGGCAGGCGCATTTAATTCTATCCTCTGGGCGCTCCGGCACCGGTACGGGGGGGCTGCTGATGGAAAGGATCAAAGTCCTGGTCAAAGACCTTGAGGTCTTTTACGGGCGGTCGCGGGCCCTGCGGAAGGTCTCCCTCGACCTTCCCGACCGGGCGGTCACCGCGTTGATTGGTCCGTCCGGATGCGGCAAATCGACTTTCTTGCGGGCACTCAACCGGATGAATGACCTGATCGAAGGGGTCCGGATCAGGGGCCTGGTTGAGGTCGACGGGCAAGACATCTACGACCCTGATTGCGACGTGATCGGGCTCAGAAAGAGGGTCGGGATGGTCTTTCAGCGGCCAAATCCATTTCCGATGTCAATTTACGATAACGTGGCCTACGGACCGAGGATTCATGGCCTCCGGGAACGCCGGCGGCTGGATGAACTGGTCGAGGGAAGTCTCAGGAAGGCCGCCCTATGGGAGGAGGTCAGAAACCGTTTACGGCAGAACGCCCTGGGTCTATCGGGCGGGCAGCAGCAGAGGTTGTGCCTCGCCCGGCTACTGGCGGTCGAGCCCGAGGTGATTCTGATGGATGAGCCGGCCTCGGCCCTGGATCCGATCGCCACGGCCAAGGTTGAGGAACTCATCCGGGAACTGAGGCACCGCTACTGTATAGTAGTGATCACTCACAGCCTTCCACAGGCGGCCCGAGTTTCTGATCGCACGGCTTTTTTCCTGAGCGGGGAGATGGTCGAGACCGGCCCGACGGCAGACATATTTACACGGCCTCGGGATAATCGGACCAAGGACTATATCACCGGGAGATTTGGATAGGAAAATGTGGAAATAAAGCAAGGAAGGCCTATCGACTCTCGAAAGGCCTTCCGGGTGGCCATGGATATTCAATCACCTATTAAACTAAACGGGGTGCTTTCGATCACGATAGAATGTTTATTGCCGCTGACGACTACCGGCCGTCCCTCACGCACCAGCTTGCGCTGGATCTCCGCGGCCACTCCTAGCAGGTTTGGCGGCAAGGTGACCCGTCCGGAGATTCGCAGCTGGCCCGAGACTACCTTAACGAGGTTTATCGTATTTTCCAAGGTATCTCACCTCCCAGGTCGAATTGCTTCGACGAGCTTGAACAGTATCGTCCAGTACTATAGCTAGCTTTAAAAGAAAAGTTCCTCGAGAGGCACCTGGATTTTGTCAGCTATTTTCTTGGCGAGATCGAGCCTGGGGTTTCTTTTGCCCTGTTCAATCAGACCCCAAAAAGACCTTGAAACGCCAAAAACCTTGGCGGCTTTGCTCTGCGTTAACCTATGTTTTTTTCTCCAAGCCACCAAGGCCTCGCGCATAAGCCCCCGCTAGGTGCTACGATTCGTAGCCTATTTAATCTATAATATACACGTACTCCCAGAAATGGTCAAGAGCTACTGCTACTTTTCGGAGCACAAATATTCTTGCTACATATTGTGGTACAATAATTTGTAAAAAAGGAGGTGGACCAGTTTGGTTCCTAAAAAATCCATTTCAGCTAAGTTGGTAGCCTACCGGCGGGCTAACAATTTAACACAAAAGCAGCTGGCCGAATTGCTTAATGTCAGCCGGTCAGCGATTTCGCTTTATGAAATTGGTGAGCGGGAACCCGACGCTGAGACCCTCCTTAAAATTGCTGACCTCCTAGAGATCTCTCTCGAGGAACTATTAAGAACCTCAAGTCGCACCAAGGAATCCGCCGGTTTATACCGTCTCTATGGGTCATCGAGACAAGATCTCGATCTTCAAATGTTTCACCGGGCCATCGACCTGATTTGGGAAAAAAAGAAAGCTGGCATTGTATCTGATGATGATTTGAGGATTTTAGAGGGGGTTTTGGACGTATTAGGGCGAAAGGGAAACGCCCAGGGCCAGAATTAAGCCACTTCTAAATGGGTAGGGGCGAGAGGCCCCTTATTTTTGTGTAAAAAAACCTTACATCGCCATTGACAGGTATATCTGGTAGGGGCTATGATGAGCACGCAAAGTTCCTGTCAAACAACCTTACAAACAGATGACAGGTTGGTGAGATGTCCGTGTTAGAAGAAAAAAAGGGCCTCTACCCGATCGGTATCGTTGAGCAGCTTGCCGGTTTAACCGCGCGGCAGATCAGGTACTACGAGTCTAACGGGCTGATCTCCCCGCAGAGAACGGAAGGCCGCCAGAGGCTGTACTCCGATGCCGAGGTCGAGCAACTCAAGGAGATTAAGGCCTTAATGGAGCGGGGGATGTCTCTACAAACCGTGAAGACGGTTCTGGCTAACCGGGCCGCTGGGGGCGGCGCCCCACCTTTCTCCGAGAGGAAACTCCGGTTTGGCCCGCCAGATCCGGCCCGGTTGGCCGGGCAGAAACCGTTGACGTCGATTTACCCCATCACCAACCGGGCGGCCTTGATCAACCGGTTGGACGGGGATAAAGGAAACGGTAAGAAATAAGCCATCTTTACCACCAGAGAGGAGCGATTTCCAAGTGACCCCAAGAGATGTTCTACAGATAATCAAGGACAAGAAGATTGAGTTCGTTGATTTTAAGCTCACCGACGTTCCGGGTTCCTGGCAGCATATCACCATCCCGATTAGCGAGATCGACGAGGGAACCTTTAAGAACGGCGTTGCCTTTGACGGCTCAAGCGTGCGCGGCTTCCGTAGCATCGAAGAGAGCGATATGCTGATGATCCCCGATCCGGCCACGGCCATGATCGATCCTTTCATCGAAGTTCCGACCCTGAGCGTGATCTGCGACGTCTACACCCCGGCCGGCGACCGCTACGAGCGCTGCCCCCGAACCCTCGCCAAGAAGGCTGAGGAGTACCTGAAATCGACCGGCTTGGCCGACGTTTCTTACTGGGGCCCCGAGCTGGAGTTCTTTATTTTTGATGACGTTCGCTACGAGTGCACCCAGAACAGTTCCTTCTACTTCCTCGATTCCGAAGAGGCCGTCTGGAACACCGGCAAGGCCGAAGGCCCCAACCTGGGATATAAAATCCGCAACAAAATGGGCTATTTCCCGGTCGCTCCCCACGACACCCAGACCGACATTCGCTCCGAGATGGTCAAGGTGCTCCAGGATTGCGGGGTGCGCGTCGAGCGCCATCACCACGAGGTGGCCACCGCCGGTCAGAATGAAATCAATTTCCGTTTCGATAGCCTGACCAACTGCGCCGATAGGACCCTGCTCTTCAAATACGTTGTCCGCAATGTCTCCCGCCGCCACGGCAAGACCGCGACCTTCATGCCCAAGCCGCTGTACGGCGATAACGGTTCCGGCATGCATGTCCACCAGAGCCTGTATAAGGGCGGGGAGAACCTTTTCTACGGAAAGGGCGGCTACGGCAACCTCTCGCAGACCGCTTTGTACTACATCGGCGGTATCCTTAAGCACGCCCCGGCCCTGCTCGCCTTCACCAACCCGAGCACCAACTCTTACAAGCGCCTGGTGCCTGGCTATGAGGCTCCGGTCAACCTAGTCTTCTCCAAGGGCAACCGCTCGGCCTCGGTCCGCATCCCGATCAGCGCTGTTTCGCCCAAGACCGCCCGCATTGAGTTCCGCACTCCCGATTGCACCACTAACCCCTACATTGCCTTCACCGCGATGCTGCTGGCCGGTGTCGACGGCATCAAGAACAAGATCGACCCGATGGCCGCCGGGTATGGCCCGATCGATAAGAACATCTATAAGCTCTCGGCCGGGGAAAAGGCCCAGATCCGCGCTGTCCCGGGTTCTCTCGAAGAAGCCTTCTCCGCTCTCGAGGCCGACCAAGAGTTCCTGCTCCAGGGAGAGATCTTCACCAAGGAGTTCATCCAGACCTGGATCGACCTCAAGCGCGAGGAGATCGACGCCGTCAAGCTCCGCCCGCATCCGATGGAGTTCGCCCAGTATTTCGACGCTTAATTTGTCGTATAGGCCGGCAACAAAAGTATAAATGATAGACCCCGTCTTTATTTCTAGGAAGACGGGGTTTCCGTTTTGTAAAGCTCCATCTGATCGGGCTTCTTTTTTTTCGGATTACCCCCCAAAAATGCCTGGCAATCATCGGATAACTACACAGAAGCAATTTAGTAAGGAGGTCTTAGTCATGAACGCCAAGAGATTGATAGCTGCTACGTTAATCTTCTTGATTCTTGTTGGCGCCGGGTCGCCGGCCCAGGCCCGGGAACCTTTTGGACAGAGCAAGATTAGAATCATTATTGAATTCTCGGACCTTGAAGAAGCGTTATGGGCCCTCAAATATATTGAGAAAATGAAGCTCGATGGAATTATTAAGGGGATGGGCGACGGTACCTTCCGCCCAAACTCCATCCTCGAGCAGGCCCAGGCCATTGCCATGACGGCCCGTTTCCTTGACCTTGAATCAGCGGCTCAGGCGCGATCTGGGGACGAGTTGGATTTCCCGGGTGCCGGGTCCACCCCCGACTGGGCCAGGGGTTACCTGGCTATCGCTTTGGAGAAAGGCTGGGTCAGCGCCAATGATCTGCACCCCAATAAGCCCGCCTCCAGGCTCTGGGTCACGGCCCTGCTAGTTCGCTCGCTCGGTCTGGAATCTCTGGCCAAAGCCAAAGCCGGCACGGCCCTAACCTTCAAGGATGCCGGCCAGATCCCGGCCGATATGGTAGGGCACGTTGCGGTCGCGGTGGAAAAGAAACTCCTCAAAGGGTTTGACGATGGCACCTATCGTCCTGATCAGCCGGTTACCCGGGCTCAGATGGCGGCTCTAATGGAGCGGTCCGACACTCAGGCACAGCCCCTTCGCCCGGAAAAAAAGAAGGATGAAGTTGAAGGCATCCTGGTTAAGGTTGAAGCGGGAGCTGAAACCACGCTCCACATCAAGAAAGAGAAGGGCGAAACCGTACTCGTTAAGGTTTACGACAACCCTTCGGTTTACCTGAATGATCGCCTGGCTACCATAGATGATCTACGGCCGGGTGACGAGGTCGAAGTCAAGTTGCGAGAAGGTGTGGTTGTATATATCGAAGCCGAAGTTGAAGAAGCCGAGGTAGAGGGAATTGTTACAGCCATAACAGACAAAGGCCTAACGGTCAAAGATGAGGATGGCGAAGAATTCACCTGGCCGGTAGCCGCCGGCGCCGAAATCACAATCGAAGACCGCAAGGCCGAATTGACCGATCTCCAGGTTGGCGACGCGGTAGAAGCAACCATCATCCGGGGCGAGATAGTCGAGATTGAGGCAGAACGCGAGGATTTCGAGGCCGAAGGCAGGGTGGTCAAGATTGTCTTGCCTAAGGAAGGAACCCCCGGTTTGCTGACCATCAAAGATAAATCTGGCCAAGAGTATACCTTCAAGGTAAGTTTCCAAATTAAGGCCATCTCAGACGTTTCGGTTGGCGACCTGGTCGAGGTTGAAGGCGAAGGAGACCTGGTTCTGGAGCTGGAAATCGAAGAGAAAAAAGGAAGCTAATCCAGGATTGATAAGGCCCGGGCTGCTCTGGAATTCCGGTGCGGCCCGGTTTCTTTCCTCACCGGTTTCTTTCCTCATAAGAAGTCATAAGGAACAGGGTTCACAAGCCCTGATATAGAAAATGGGTGTCCTAACCCTGTTGCGAGGGGGCCTTATGACCGACGAGCAGTTACACGAATGGGTTCGCCGGGCTCGAGATGGGGATGCGGGTTGCCGGAACGAGTTGCTAGACAGCTTCCGTCCTTTTATAGTCCGGGTAGCGTCTAGACACTGCCGGCGACAGCTCGAATGGGAAAACGATGACGAGCTGAGCATCGGGCTCCTGGCCTTCAATGAAGCCATCGATAGCTTTAATCCCAGCTTTGGCCGGAGTTTTCTGAGTCACGCTCAAAGTGTCATTTACCACCGCCTGGTCGATCATTTCCGGCGGGAAGAAAAACACCGTCTCCCATCCACCAATGTCAGTCACGAGAGCGCGACGGCCATCGACCAGGCTGTTCTCGAGGCGGAAAGAAACACGGCCCTGGCGATTCTCCGCGAGAACGAAGCGGCACGGGAAAGGGCCGAAGAAATCGACGAGTATGAACTAATCCTGCAAAATTTCGGCCTGACCCTCGATGATCTGTTTGAGGCCAGCCCAAGGCACCGGGATTCCAGGCAAAGACTGACCGGAATTGCCCGCCTGGTGGCTGATGATCCGGAGTCGGTCGAGCACCTCAAGAAACACAAGCAGCTCCAGTTAAAGAAACTAGAGGCAATTTCCGGGCTGAGCCGGAAGGCGTTGGAAAGCGGGCGACGGTATATCCTGGCTCTCTGTGTCCTGATG
>JBGFRN010000163.1:0-3375 GCA_041695105.1 Bacillota bacterium
ACCGCCGCCAGCCGGTAGCCCAGGCGCCGGGACGACTCAATTTCGTATCCGTCGTCTCTCAGAGACTGGACGTGTTTCCAGATGGCCGTTCGTGAAACACCCAGGTCATGGCTGATTTCCTCACCCGAGACGTATTTGCCCGGCTCAGTCCGCAAGCGCTCCAGGATCTTTTCCTTCATGACCGGATCACTCCTCGGCTCCGTTCTGCAAAGGCCGCCTGGTCAGTCAAGTTGTGCCGGGCAACCCAGGCCAAGTGACGAGGACCTTCACTCAGACAGGCCCTGGTTAACTGACAAGAATGAATCCCGACTGAGCCCCGAATTTCCTGGCGAGCGCCGAACGTAAGCCCAGGTGATCAGGCGCCGCCAATCCGGGGTCAAATTCGACGAGTCCGAAGGCTTCCTCCCGCGCCTCTTCGAGGATCGCCATGTCCCTTAGCGGGTTAGCCACTTTCAGGTCGGGAAGCCCGTGTTGCCTGGTGCCGAAGAATTCGCCCGGACCCCGCAGCCGGAGATCCTCCTCGGCGATGACAAAACCGTCAGAGGTCCTCTGCATGATCTGCATCCGCTCCCGACCCTCGTCGGTCCGGGGAGCTGAAACGAGGATACAGTAGGACTGGTGCGCCCCTCTCCCGACCCGCCCCCTCAACTGGTGTAGCTGGGCCAGCCCGAACCGCTCAGCCCCTTCGATCACCATGATGGTGGCGTTGGGAACATCGACCCCAACCTCGATCACCGTGGTGGACACCAACAACTGAGTCTTCCCGGACCGGAACCCGGCCATAACCAGATCCTTCTCCTCGGTCTTCATCCGACCGTGGAGCAGGGCGATGACCAGGCTCGGAAATGCCGTTCTGAGCTTCCCCGCCCACTGGGTAGCCGCCTCGGCCTGAAGTTTCTCCGATTCTTCAACGAGGGGGCACACAACGTAGGCCTGTCGGCCTTCCTCAATCTGCTTTCGGACAAACTCGTAGGCCCGCTGGCGCTTTCCTTCTTCGATCCAGTAGGTCTGAATCGGTTTGCGCCCCGGAGGCAGCTCGTCCATGACCGAAAAATCCAGGTCGCCATACAGAGTCAGGGCCAGAGTCCGAGGAATCGGAGTGGCAGTCATGACCAGGACGTGGGGGCTCTCGCCCTTGCCCTGGAGCCGCGCCCGTTGTCTGACGCCGAACCGGTGCTGCTCGTCGGTGACCGCCAGGCTGAGCCGGTGGAACTGGACCTCGTCCTGAATCAAGGCGTGCGTTCCCACGACGACGTCGGCTTCCCCGGAGGCGGCTGCCGCCAGGGACTGCTCACGTTCCTTCTTGCCCTGGTTTCCGACGAGGAGAACGGTGTTGATCCCCAGCGGACCGAGCGTCCGCCGCAAATTCAGGAAGTGCTGTTCGGCCAGAATTTCCGTCGGAGCCATCAGGGCTCCCTGGCAACCGTTCTCGACCGCTTTGACCAGAGCAGACATCGCCACGACCGTCTTGCCAGAACCGACATCCCCCTGGACCAGCCGATTCATTGGGCGCTCTGATTCCATGTCCGCTCTGATCTGGGCCAAAGTCCTGACCTGCGCCCCCGTCAGCGTAAAGGGAAGGGAAGCGACGAACCTCCGGGTCAATTCCCCATCCGGCCCATGGGGAATACCCTTGACGTCAATCTGGAACCGGCGCTTTAGCAGGGCCAGGCCCAATTGAAGCAGGAAAAGCTCCTCAAAAACCAGGCGGCGCCTCGCCCGGTCCAACCCGCCCTCATCCGGGGGGAAATGGATGTCGGCTCGCGCCTTCGTAGCCGAGATCAGGTTCCTCCGAAGCCGCACGGACTCAGGCAGAAACTCCTCGCACAGATGGGCGTATTCATCAACGACAGCCTTAACCAGAGTGCGAATGGCCCGCGGGTTCAATTCCGCCGTCCCGGGGTGCACCGGTACGATTCGCCCCACATGGATTGGAGCCGAACCCTCCTCGACCACCTCAAACTCCGGCTTGCCCATCTGGATCCGCCCGTACTGGCGCTCCACCCGACCGCTGAAGATGACCCTCGTCCCGACGGTAAGAATCTTCTCCACGTACGGCTGGTTGAACCAGATGCCGAAGGCCGTGCCATGTCCGTCGCTGATGGCAACCTTGGTGATCACCAGGCCCGTGCGCGGGCGCTGTTCAAAAACCCCGGTAACAATGCCGGAGATCGTCTCAAGCTCTCCGTGGGTGGCCCGGGCAATCGGCTTAAAACTGGAATAGTCGGCGTACCTCCTGGGCAAGTGCTCCAGCAGGTCCCCGACATTACCTTGAGCTTCTGAAATGCTTTGGCCCGGGCCGGGCCAACACCCTTCAGGTATTGGACCGACCGGGCCAAGGGGTTGCTCGGAGTGGACACCCTGGCTCGCCTCACTCAACGGAAAACAAGTAGTAGTACAGTGGCTGGCCGCCATAATGCAGTTCGATCTCATAATCGAAATACTTTTTGCGAAGCTTGTCTACCAGGGCGGCGCTTCTCTCCTCCGGGATTCCGTTCCCCGCGTAGATGGTGATAATCTCGCCCCCCTGATCGATCATTTTGCTCAGGAGTTCTTCCAAGACCTCCTCGGGCTCCCGGCCGATCGCCTTGATCTGGCCGTTCCATAGCCCCAGGATATCGCCTTCCTTGATCTCCAGATCACCGAACTGGGTCGTTCGGACTGCATAGGTCACTTCGCCTGTGTGAATAGACTCAATGGCCCTCGTCATGGCCTTCAGACTTTGGTCAGGGTCTGCGTCGGCTTGCCAGGCAAGCATGGCCGCGATGCCCTGAGGAACAAACTTGGTTGGAACCACCCGGACATCCCGGTCAGTAAGCTCTGCAGCCTGCTGAGCGGTCAGGATGATATTCTTGTTGTTCGGCAGCACAAAAACGGTCTTCGCCCGGACCTTGTCGATGGCGTCGAGGAGGTCCTGGGTGCTAGGATTCATGGTCTGGCCTCCGTGGATGACCTCACTGACACCCAGGCTACGGAAAATCTCGCCCAGACCCTCTCCGGCGGCGATGGCCACGACGGCAGCGCCGGGCTCGTCCTCCAGCGGCTCCGTCGTCTCAGTGCGGTCGCTTTCTCCGATGGCCCCAAATAAACCATCACCCTCGGCAGTTCCGAAGTCCCTGACTCCCGGCATAGGCGCCTGGGAGTCTGGCTCAGCGTGATGCGCAGTTGACTTGAGATCCTCGTGCTGCTCCTTCATGTTCTTGATCTCAATCTGGATAAGCTCGCCCTGATGGACGCAGTAGTCAAGCACCCGACCGGGATTGTCGGTATGGATATGGATCTTCACCAGTTCCGGCGTTCCAACCACCAGGAGACAATCGCCCCATTGAGCCAGCGTTTCCCTCATTGCTTCCAGGCTGAGATCCAAACCTCTGA
>JBGFRN010000046.1:0-3361 GCA_041695105.1 Bacillota bacterium
GCCATCTTTCTGTAGGGCCTCCAGGTAGCCTTCAATGGCTTCCCGGGTCCGCGCTAAGAGTTCTTCCTTGGTGTCGCCGAAGGTAGACAGGTGATCCAGCGCAGGGACGTAGGACACCCAGCACTTGTCTTGATCATCCCACTCCAGGATGACCTTGAAGCGACGGAGCATCAGCATTCTCCTTTCGGTTCACACGTGTGAGCCTTCACCGATTCGGTAGTGTCTGCTGGCACTCGTGGGCGAGGGCCTCCAGCCGTGCCTGGTCCGACAGGACCGCCCGGGCCTGATTGAGCAGCGCCCGCACCAGCATGGAGTTGTCCCGGGGGAGCCCGAACTTCTTGAGGGCGCTGAGAAGGTCATCCATCAGGTCGGTGTGATTGGGTTCATCCAGGTAGAGCGTGACCTTCTTGCGGGTGGGGCTGTCTTGATGTTTTACTGGCTTAATGGCTTGCTGTCCTACCTGCTCGCTGGCAGGGGGCTGCTGGCCTCCGGTCAGGCCGGGGAGGATGCCGCCGGCAAACTCCTGGGAAATCGACGGGCTGCCCGTACCACGCTTCACCATGCTATCACCTTCTCAGCCAGTTCGTTGTAAACGTCGGTCAGGTCTTTGCTGTCGCCGGCGACCTGAAGAACCGTGCCGCCAGCTGCCGCAGCGCGGCGGTGGGCGGCGCGCTCGGGGATGATCAGGCCAAAGTAGTTGATCCCGGCCTGCGGCGCCAGGGCCTTGATGATCTCCACCACCTCGATGGCCTGGTTCTGGCGGCCGTCAAAACGGGTGACCACCACCCCTACCTGATGGCGGGGGAGCTCCCTATAGCGGGCCTGCGCCGTGGCGAGGACGCGCAAGAACAGCTTCAGGGTCTTGATGGACAGGTAATCGGCGCTGATGGGGGCCAGCAGGTAGTGGGCGGCTGCCAGCGCGCCCAGGTTTCGGACGTGCATCCCTGGTTCACTGTCGATCAGGATCACATCGTAGCGGTCTGCAACGGGCTGCAGCGCGTCGCGGAGGCGGTAGACGCCGGCTTCGCCCATGGCCAGCAGTTGCAGGTCCACGTTGGCCAGTTCACCGTTCCCGGGGAGCAAGTCAAAGGTATCCAGGCTCCTGATCGCCCGCTCTGCCGGTACCTGACCGGCCAGCACGTCGGCAAGGGTGTCGGGCAATTCGTCGGGTTCCTTTAGGCCGCAGTGGACCGTGGCCGACCCCTGCCAGTCGTTATCAACCAGGAGCACCTTATGGCCCTTTGCGGCAAGAGCCCCGGCCAGGTTGACGGCCGTCGTGGTCTTGCCCGTGCCGCCCTTCGGCAGCAGGATTGCGACGGTGTTCTCCATGTGGCTCCCTCCTATGCTGTCTTGGAGTTTAAACGGTAAGACGGTAAGGTGTTTTGCTGCCTCACACGTGTGAGACAGCACACACGACTAGTAGACGATGTGCAGGCCGGTCTCCGGCCCCAGGTCAACCGTTGTCTCATACCCGGATCGGGAGACGAAGCGGTACTTCACCCCCTCGGGCAGCACAGTTTCGCAGACATAGTGCAGGTCGCCCACGCCCTCCAGCCAGCGCTTGATCTCGCCCTGACTGCACCCTTGCAGGTAACGCTCTACCTCGTGGCGCTGGCCCGCCAGGTCGATGATGGGCAGGAAGGCGGGTTTCCGGGTGGTCCGGTATAGCCGCGCCTCCACCACACCGGCGACGACCGGCTTCGCAAACTCCTCCGGGGTCTTGTCGTAGTTGGGGATGGGGTCCGGCAGCGCCGGCGGGATCTCACGGATATCCGGGGCCTTTCCGTCCTCCTCGATGGTGAGACGGACGGCGACACGACCGTACTTGGGCAGCCAGTCGGTCGGGAAGTCCAGGGCCGCCTTCTGTTTCAGGTACCACCATTCCACCTTGCCCGCTTTGATGCCGCCCAGGCGCAGGGCCTCGGCCTGCTCGGGGGTGAAGTTCATCTCCAGAACCCAGGGCATGGGAACCGCCCTCCTTGGTATCCTTCTATGGAACAGTATACCAGCTAGAAAGCAAGCTGTCAAGCTGTCTTAGATGCAAACTGGCTTTTTCCTGTCCCGCTGTCCGGGAAATGAGAAGGAGGGCGGTTCGCCGCCAGAAAGCGGCGAACCGGCCTTGGTAGATGATTTTCACAGCGGCCCTAGGGGGTCAAGGGTGGGTCCCGAAATTTGCGGAGGCTCCGCGGAGCACATTTGGGGTGCCCTTGACGCCCGTAGGACGATGTGAGCCGTTTTGCCGGGCCGGCCCCGCGGCCCGGCTCCTGGGCCGTCGCAGTGCTACCCTTCCCCCTGATGGCCCCCCCTGGGCTGTCCCCCGCGAGCGCCTGCTCGCGGCCGCGAGCGGATCGCCCTGAAAATGGCCGTCCGCGGCAGTTCCCTACCTGGAAATTCCCAGCCCTGGCGAGGGGGCGAATTACCATTGGCTTTGGCCGTCACGACGCCCCATCGCCCAAGGCGGCCTTTGACTTTGCCGGGTCTGGCCGGTATGCTGAGCGGGGCGGGCGGGCGGAAATTACTATAGCGCCTGCCACACACGAAAGGAGCCGCCGGCTACTGTGCCGGCGGCTCGGTTGCGCGCATTGGAGGGAAATCCTTTCCGGTTGCCGAACGTACAGCTTCAAGCGAAAAGTGTCCAGAAAAGGCAAAGAGAGCGCCGTCCCCGCCAAGAGATCGCGCCCTCTCCCCTCACCCGCAGCCCCGGAGGTGGGGCCATGTTTCGATGTGGGGTCACGAAAGTGATTCTACACGAAGGTAATGGTCCCCTGCAAGCCTGTCAACCTCCGGGGCTGAACCCGGAGGTTTTTTCGATGCCCGAACAAGTTACGCAAGTGGCGGCATCACTGGCGCCACGGCAGCACCTGGAGGCCCTGCACCAAGGAGCAGACGGCTATATCACGCTGGCCCGGAAGGACGGCGGCTACCGGCAGTACCACTACCGGCTGTCGGAGGCCCTGGCCGTCCTGGATGAGTGGCTCGGGGTCAACACCTTCTTCAGCCAATCGACCTACTACCGCCCGGCCCGCCGGATCGAGACACTGCGGGAGCTGCGGGCGCTCTACGTGGACGTGGACTGCTACCGCGTGGGCCTGCACCCGGAGCAGGTTCTGCTTGAGCTGGAGATGGAGCTGTACCGGCGGTCTATCCCGGAGCCTAACCTGGAGGTCTGGAGCGGCCGGGGCCTGGCCCTGGTCTGGCTGCTCAGGCCTGAGAAGGCGCTGGCGCTCCCCAGGTGGCAGGCCGCCCAGCATCACCTGTGCCGGCAGCTCGCCAAGTTCGGCGCCGATCCGGCCGCCACGGACCCGACCCGTGTGCTGCGGCTGGCCGGTTCGGTCAACAGCAAGAACGGCGCCGCTGTCCA